>NZ_CP086594.1:3180000-3480000 GCF_020866845.1 Sphingomonas radiodurans | reverse complement strand
CCTTGCGATCGAAGACAAGCGCCGCAACGAACGCGGCATCGTCGTCGCGCTCCACCCCGGCACGGTCGACACGAAGCTGAGCCAGCCGTTCCAGCAATCGGGCCGCGACCTGTTCAAGCCTGATCGGGCGGCCGTGCAATTGCTCGACGTGATCGACGAGCTAAAACCGCAGGATAGCGGCAAATTGTTCGCGTGGGACGGGACGGAAATCGCGCCGTAGCGGCACGGGTCGATCACCGAACGGCGAACACTCCGCCAGCCACAGAATAGGCCGGCGCCGTCGCAGTCTCCGCCACCGACGCGCCGAACGCGACGCCGATCTCCACCGCCTGTGGACCGAAGAAGCGGCCGCTGATCGATCCGGTCACGGTGCGGTCGGGGCTGGTTAGAGCCGCGACGAAATTGCCGGTAGCGGGATCGATCGGCGCCGAGGCCGCGATCGTGCCGAGGTACACATCCGCGCCTGTGCTCGGGGTGCCGATCAGCCGGATCGACAGGGTCACGCGTCGCGCTGGCGGGTCACCGGCGATCGTAATCTCGCTGCGACCAAGCGAATAGGCGCGCACGCCCGCCCCCTCGCGCACCTGCGCCGTCGCAAGCAGAACGCTTCGGCGGAAGTCCACCGCGGTCGCGGTGGCAAGGTCATCGACGAGCGTCGGTATGCCGAGGGCACATTGATATTGCCGGGTGACGCCCTGGACTGGCCCGGACACCCGCCCGAGCCGAACATATTCCAGTCCCTTGTCGCCGAACGTCGGTCGCGTGATCGAGAAGCTGTAAGCGTCCGTGCCGAGCGTCTTTGCCAGCGCCACCTCCACCGGATCGGCCAGCGGCTGCGCATCACGACCGTCGAAGCCCACGGCCAGCGCGCCGCCGATCGCCCATACCTGCGGCGTCAGTACGAAGCGGAACGAGAGCCCTTGGCCAAATGGCGTCGCCGGCAAAACAGCGGGTGGCTGGCCTTGCAGGGCAAAGCCGCTGCAGGCGCTGGGCAAGGTGATGCCGGTGCCCATCCGCAAGATGTAAATGTCCGAAAACGTCAGGTAACCGGCGGATGTCGGCGTGGGGGTTGGCGTCGGCGACGGGGTCGGACTGGGTGTCGGGGACGGGCTTGGCGTGGGCGTAGGGCTCGGCGCCGGACTAGGGGCTGGTGCGGGCGCGACAGCGTTCGGTGGCGAAGAACCGGAAGAATCGTCGCCGCATCCGCCGATGGCCAACATTGACGCAAGCGCTATCACCTGCCGGTTCATCCGCCATCCCCCTGCGCGAGCGTCGCCCAGCACGACGGAACGACACTTTTGTTGCGCGCGTATGAAAGCTCTGTCGGAGGGCGTTAGTCGCAGCGCCACGAGACACCGCCATCGCCGCCTGTCCTACGCCCCGCCTCGTGCGGTACACTCCAGATCATGCCCACACCCAGCCCATTCGCGAATGTTGAGGCTCGTTGGAGAAATACGCGCGATCGCCTCAACTTCCTCAACATTCGCGGCGATGCAGCATGATCGCGCACGCCGCCAATAGCGCGCTTAGCAAGCCGCGTGACCCGCGCGCCCGCGTACGCATGCGTGACAATTCCGTTGCGGTCTTCTAAACCGTGACGGCAGCAATCCCTGAACCGAAAGTGACGTTTTGACCGACGAGACCATCCTCGCCGACCCATCGGACATTGCCCCGATCTCGATCGTCGAGGAGATGAAGACCAGCTACCTCGATTACGCGATGAGCGTGATCGTCGCGCGTGCGTTGCCCGATGTTCGCGACGGGCTGAAGCCGGTGCATCGCCGCATCCTGTATTCGGCGAACGAGAGCGGCTTCACGTACAACCGGCCGTATCGCAAGTCCGCCCGCATCGTCGGCGACGTGATCGGTAAGTACCATCCGCACGGCGACACCTCGATCTACGACGCCTTGGCGCGCATGACGCAGGATTGGGCGATGCGCGCGCCGCTGATCGACGGCCAGGGCAACTTCGGCTCGATGGATCCCGATCCGCCCGCCGCGATGCGTTATACCGAAGCGCGGCTGGCGCGGATTGCCGATTACCTGCTCGACGATCTCGACAAGGACACGGTCGATTTCCAGCCGAACTACGACGGCTCCGAAAGCGAGCCGCAGGTTCTCCCGGCGCGCTTCCCCAACCTGCTCGTCAACGGCGCCGGCGGCATCGCAGTCGGCATGGCGACCAATATCCCGCCGCATAACCTCGGCGAAGTGATCGACGCTTGCCTCGCGTACCTCGATAATGGCGCGATCACGACCGAAGAGCTGATGGCGATCGTGCCGGGGCCGGATTTCCCGACCGGCGCGATCATCCTCGGCCGCTCCGGCGCCCGGTCCGCGTACGAAACCGGGCGCGGCTCGATCATCGTTCGCTCGCGCTACAAGATCGAGGAAGGTCGCGGCGAGCGTCGTTCGATCGTGCTCACCGAAATTCCGTTCCAGCAGGGCAAGAACGCGCTGGTCGAGAAGATCGCTGAGGCCGCGAAGGACAAGCGGATCGAGGGCATCGGCGATGTCCGCGACGAATCGAACCGCGACGGCGTGCGCGTGGTCATCGAGCTGAAGCGCGACGCCACGACCGAGGTAGTGCTCAACCAGCTCTGGCGGCACACCCCGGCGCAGGGCAGCTTCCCCGCCAACATGCTCGCGATCCGCGGCGGCCGGCCCGAGTTGCTGCCGCTGCGTGATATCATTGCCGCCTTCGTCCAGTTCCGCGAGATCGTCATCACGCGGCGCGCGAAGTTCGAGCTCGCCAAGGCGCGCGACCGGGCGCACATCTTGCTCGGCCTCGTCATCGCGGTGACGAACCTCGACGAGGTGGTGAAGATCATCCGCGGTTCGTCTTCGCCCGCAGAAGCCCGCGCCAAGTTGATGGCGCGCGAATGGCCGATCGCGGAGATCGCCGCGTACATCGCGCTCGTTGAGGCGGTCGAGGCCGAGATCACTGGCGACACCTACCGCCTGTCCGAAATCCAGGTCCGCGCGATCCTCGATCTGCGCCTTCACCGCCTCACCGCGCTTGGCCGCGACGAAATCGGCGGCGAGCTCAAGACCCTCGCCGATTCGATCGCCGAACTGCTCGCGATCCTCGCCGACCGGGTGAAGCTCTACGCGGTGATGCGCGACGAGTTCACCGAGATCCGCGCGCTCTTCGCCACGCCGCGCCGCACCGAGATCGCCGCCGCCGCCGACGGGATCGAGGATGAGGATCTGATCGAGCGTGAGGACATGGTCGTCACCGTCACCATGCAGGGCTACATCAAACGCACCCCGCTCGAGACGTTTCGTGCGCAGGCGCGCGGCGGCAAGGGCCGCAGCGGGATGGCGACGAAGGACGAGGATGCCGTCACCAGCCTGTTCGTCACCTCGACGCACACGCCGGTGCTGTTCTTCTCCACACTCGGCAAAGTCTATCGCATGAAGGTGTGGCGCCTGCCCGAGGGCGGCGCCAACACCCGCGGGCGGCCGATGGTCAATCTGCTGCCGTTGCAGGCGGGCGAGACGATCTCGACCGTGCTCCCGCTGCCGGAGGATGAGGCGGAGTGGGGCAAGCTCCACGTCATGTTCGCGACCGTGAAGGGCAATGTCCGGCGCAATTCGATGGACGCGTTCACCAACGTGCCGTCGAACGGCAAGATCGCGATGAAGTTCGAAGGCGAGGATGCCGACGATCGGCTGATCGGCGTCGCGCTGCTGGAGGAAGAGGACGACGTCCTGCTCGCAACACGGCAGGGCAAGGCGATTCGCTTCGCCGGCGATGAGGTGCGGGCGTTCCAGAGCCGCAACTCGACCGGTGTTCGCGGGATGCGGCTGGCGGCGGGCGACGAGGTGATCTCGCTGTCGATCCTGCACCGGGTCGGGGCGACGCCTGAGGAGCGCGAGGATTATGTCCGCTTCGCGCCATGGAAGGCGGAGCGCGAGGGTGAGCGCTCGATCGATCTCCAGCGGTTCGAGCATCTCCGCGCCAACGAGCAGTTCATCCTGACGATCTGCGCCAACGGCTACGGCAAATTGTCGTCCGCGTATGAGTATCGCCGCACGGGTCGTGGCGGCCAAGGCATCACCAACATCGACAACATCGCCCGTAACGGTCCGGTCGTCGCGAGCTTCGCGGCAAGCCGCAACGATCATCTGATGTTGGTGACCGATCAGGCGAAGCTGATCCGCATGCCGCTCGATTCGCTGCGCGTGATCGGCCGGAATTCGGCCGGCGTGCGGCTGTTCAATGTTGGCGACGCTGAGCATGTCGTCGGCTGTGCACGCATCGACGAGGAACCCGAGCCGGAGAACGCCGCCGAGGAAGCCGTCGCGGCCGCACTGACGCCGCCGGAGATCGCACCCGATGACGGCGGCACGATCGGCGATGATGCCGCCGCAGGGCCGGAGGACGGCCAGTGAGCCGCCCGACGACGGCGTACAAGGTGTTGACCGGCGAACAGATGGCGGCGCTGGAACGTGACGGCACGTTCGCCGGGGCACCGGTCGACGTGGCGGATGGCTACATCCATTTGTCGACCGCCACCCAACTGACCGAAACGGTCGACAAACATTTCGCCGGGCAGGACGATCTGCACGTCGCGGCGGTGGATCTGGAAGCGCTGGGCGAGCAGATCCGCTGGGAGGAAAGCCGCGGCGGGCAAGCGTTCCCGCATCTTTATGGTGTACTGACGCTCGATGCGGTCTTCGCTTACGGACCGCTGAAGCGGGGGAAAGACGGCGCCGTGCGGTTGCCGGTGGCGGGCTGAAGTTTGCTCCGGTGCACAACTATGTGAACAGATCCACCACCTCCGCCCCCTCGCCTTCCGCTTGCAGCAACAAAGTGCGGTGGCAGTGGCACGGATCGCGCTCGTAGCAGAGCAAGGCTGACCGCTTCTCGGCCGCAAGCTCCCGCATCCGCGCAGCAGCAGCCTGCGCTTCGGGGAGTGCGAGCTGATCGTCGTACACCGCACGCAACGTCACGACGTCGCCCTTCTTAGCCGCGTCCCGCCCGCGCTTGGGCGTGCCGAGCGCCTTGAGGTGAACATAGTCGATGCCGGCTTCCCG
This sequence comes from Sphingomonas radiodurans, assembly GCF_020866845.1. Taxonomy (NCBI): domain Bacteria; kingdom Pseudomonadati; phylum Pseudomonadota; class Alphaproteobacteria; order Sphingomonadales; family Sphingomonadaceae; genus Sphingomonas; species Sphingomonas radiodurans. The sequence goes on along the minus strand of NZ_CP086594.1, from coordinate 3,474,957 downwards.
CAGCGAAGCGGCAAGGCTCGACTTCGAGAACCCGGGCCGACGCGACAGCGGCAAAGCGCGCACGTCAATGACGAGCTCAACCTTCACCGCCGTCAGCGCCGCCAGAAAGTCAGCCATCGTCGTCGCTTCATAGCCGATGGTGTAGATCGTCGAGGTCAAGAACTATGGTCCGAGATGATCTGCCAACCTGCTTTGCGCCGTTCGAACAGCAATGTCGTCAACCCGGTCTGCGGCGCCGCACCCGCCGGCGCCAACGTCCACCGCCCGACGAAAAGCACGTGGACCTTGCTTAGGGTGCGCCAGGCGACGGGCTGGATCGACAGGCGGTCGCGTACGTTCGCGGCGCCGGTGAAGCTCTTGGCGTAGTTCTTCGCGATCTCGGCTCGTCCGCGTGCGATCTTCCCGCCAGACACAAAAACGGCATCGTCGGCATAGATCGCGACGAAGCGCTCGAGGTTGCCATCGTCCCATCCCGCAGCGCTGGTCGTCAGCGCGCTTTCGATCTCCGCCTGCGGACTTGCCGCTGCCGTCGCCACGAGCACCACCGGCGCCAGCAATGTCAGCATCATGCCTCCGCCCTCCCGATCAGCGCCGCCAGCGCCACTTCGTCGAGCGGCCCGGCGCAGAGGAAACCCTGGTACAGATCGCAGCCTTCCGCTGCCAGCAGATCGTGTTGCTCGTCGTCCTCGACTCCCTCGGCGATCGTCGTCAGGCCGAGGCCATTGGCGATCGCGATGATCCCACGCACCACCACGCGTCCGCGATGCCCGCCGGCAATATCCTGCGTCAGGCTGCGATCGATCTTGAGATAATCGAGCGGAAGAGCTTTAAGGTAGGCGAGGCTGGAATAGCCGGTGCCGAAATCGTCGATTGCCACGCGCAGACCCACCTCGCGCAGCCGTTCGAGCCTGGCAGAGGCTTCGGCGAGATCGGTGACAAAGCCACTCTCGGTCACTTCCACCGTCACCCGTCCCGGATCGATCGTACTGCGGCGTACGATGGCGAGGAAGCTGTCCACGAAATCGCTCCGCGCGAGATCCGCCGCGGTGACGTTGATCGCGACACGCAAACCGGCGAGCGGTGCAGTCCAGCGGCTCGCCATCGTCATCGCAAGCGCCTGGATATGTTCGGACAATGCAAGACCCAGGCCAGCGCGCTCCGCCGCGGCGAACAGCGTTTCTGCGCCGAGCACGCCATGTTCGGGATGCTCCCACCGCGCCAGTGCCTCGACACCGACGATCGCGCCGTCCGCTAAAACGACCTGCGGCTGGAAGAGGATGTCGATTTCGTCGCGCTCGATCGCGCGGTGCAGGTCGGCAGCGAGGCGGATGCCGTGCGCGGCATGGGTCAACGGAGCGACACGAACGCTCGCGCCATCGCTAGTGAGCGCATGATCAAGCGCCTCTTTTGCGCGCCCCACGAGCGCCTCCCACGCTTCGCCAGGCGCGCGATGCGCCACGCCAATGCGCACGCCAAGGCTCGCCTCGCTAGCGTCCAGCGTAAAGCGTCGCGCCAGCGCCGCCTCGATTAAGGCAATTCGCGCGCTGGCCGCTTCGCCACATTCGTCGATTGCTATGACGAATTGCGCACCTTCGTCACGTTCGATCACGGCCGCCGGTGGCAGTGCGGCAGCAATCCGCGCGCCGGCCTCGTTTAACAGCAGGTCCCCGGCGTCGCGCCCAAACGCCGCATTGACGGTGTCGAAGCGAGTCATCGCGATCATTGCCACCGTTGATGCCGTGTCACTGCCGCGCGCCGCAAGGAAACGCTGGACAGCGCCCTCGCCCGCTTCGCCTGCCCGCCGTGCCCTAGCCTTGCTATGCAGACGGCGCGCATGGCGGCCGGCGAACCGCAATGCCAACGTCAGCGACGCGGCGTCGATCGGTTCGACCAACACGTGGGTTGCCCCGGCGTCGTATGCGCGGGCTGCACCATCAGCATCGCGCACGATTGCCAATAAGGCAGCGTGGTTCGTGACGGCAGATGCGTCTTCCCGTGACACCCCACTGACGCCGTCACGCGCATCGACCAGCCGGATCTCGGCCGCTCCCCCACCGATGCTCCACCCGGCAGCCACGACGAGGGGAGCGAACGCATCCGCTCCGGCGCCCAGCACCACCTGACCCCTGTCATGTTCTTGATTGCCCACGCCTGATCCGTAGGCCGCGTGTCGGGGCACAGCAACGGGGGCTTGCCCTTGTCGCCCCGCCTCGCAGCCCCTAGCTGTTTCGTTATGGGAGTTGCGCAAGCCATGTCGCCGGACCTGATCGATGGGTTCGGCCGGACGATCCGCTATTTGCGCATCTCAGTTACGGATCGCTGCGACCTGCGCTGCCGATATTGCATGGCGGAGAAGATGACCTTCCTGCCGCGCAATCGGCTTCTCGCGCTTGAGGAAATCGCGATTATCGCCGAGCGTTTCATCGGGCTTGGCGTGCGCAAGATCCGACTGTCGGGCGGAGAGCCGCTTGTGCGGCGCGACGTCATTGAGTTGACGCGGAGGCTTGGCGGGCACGTCGGCGACACGCTCGACGAGCTTACAATGACCACCAACGGCACGCGACTGGCCGAACACGCCGAAGCGCTGTTCGACGCAGGCATGCGACGTGTGAACGTCAGTCTCGACAGCCTTGATCCCGTCAATTTCCGTTACATTACGCGGCATGGCGATCTGACGCAGGTGCTGGGTGGGATCACGGCAGCCAAGACGGCGGGGCTCGCGGTAAAGATCAACATGGTCGCGCTAAAGGATCTAAACGAGGCCGAGATAGCGCCAATGCTCGATTGGTGCGTCGCCGAGGGTCATGATCTCACCCTGATCGAAACGATGCCGATGGGGGCGATCGACGAGGATCGTACCGACAGGTTCGTCCCGCTCACCGCTGTTTTCGAGCGGCTGGGCGATCAGTTCGATCTTCAGCGCGACGTAGCAGGTACGGGCGGGCCAGCGCGCTATTGGCGCGTGGATGAAAGCGCGACCCGACTTGGGCTCATCTCACCGCTCACCGTTAATTTCTGTGACGGGTGCAATCGCGTCCGGCTCACGACGGAGGGCAAGCTTTATAGCTGCCTGGGGCATGATGATCAGGTCGATCTGAAAATGGCGCTGCGCGAGGGCGGGGTCGCTGCGCTGGATGACGCGATTCGGCTCGCGATTGCTGGCAAGCCTGCGCGCCACGACTTTCGCATTGAACGCGGCTCCGCGCCGGCAGTAGCGCGGCATATGAGCGTCACTGGCGGATGACGGAGTATCTGCGGCGGGCGCTGGTCGCCTCGCCGACCGCTCCTGCGCAGGCCGCGCGCGCCGCGCTGTCCGACGCGTGGGATTGGTGCAGCGTCGACGACGCCGATGTTGTCATTGCGTTGGGTGGCGATGGCTTCATGCTGCAAACGCTCCACACCTTGCTTGATGCGCGTCGATCGGCGGTACCGGTGTTCGGCATGAACCTCGGCACGGTCGGCTTTCTGATGAATGAATGGCGGCAGCACGACCTTGACGAGCGCTTGTCAAAGGCGCGCGCCTTCAAGGTGACCCCGTTGCTGATGACCGCGACTGGTATCGATGGCCGGGTCCATACAATACCCGCAATCAACGAAGTGTCGCTATTGCGCGAAACGCGGCAAACCGCGAAGCTCGAAGTAAGTGTCAACGATCGCGTGGTGCTTGAGGAACTTGCCTGCGACGGTATCCTCGCGGCTACGCCGGCCGGGTCCACTGCCTATAACCTCTCAGCGCACGGCCCCATCCTGCCACTCGGCTCTGCGATGATCGCACTTACCCCGATCAGCGCCTTCCGACCTCGCCGTTGGCGCGGCGCTATCTTGCCAGACAAGGCGCGCGTGAAGCTGCGGGTTCTCGATCCAGACAAAAGGCCGGTTTCTGCAGTGGCCGATCAGCGAGAGATCCGTGAAGTGGCTGAGGTTACGATTGCGATCGATCGGGCACGCGAGCTGACGCTGCTATTCGACCCGGAGCATGCCCTGGACGACCGCATCACGATGGAGCAGTTCGTTTCTTAGCGGCTCCTCCCCTTAGCTTGAGTGGGGCTAAGTGCCGAGAAGGTCGGAACCGCTGGCTCCCTGAGTAGGATTCGAACCTACGGCCACTCGATTAACAGTCGAGAGCTCTACCGCTGAGCTATCAGGGAACATCGTGCGGAGGCGCGTCTATAGCTGGCATTTTTCCGGGAGCAAGCCCCCGAAGCGAAAAGGGGGCCGCCGCAGCCGCCCCCTCTCCTGTCAGGTTGCCGTCGCGGTTCAGGCGGCGTCGAACAGCTCGCCTGCCTTGTCCCAGTTCACCACGTCCCACCACGCCTTCAGATATCCCGGCCGGTCGTTCATGTAGGTGAGATAATAGGCGTGTTCCCACACGTCATTGCCCAGGATCGGCGTGCCCGGCTCCTTGGCATCGTCCATCAGGGGATTATCCTGATTGGGCGTCGAAGTGACCTTCAGAGCGCCCGAGGAATCCTTGATCACCCAAGCCCAGCCCGAGCCGAACTGGCCCGCGCCCTTGCCGTTGAAATCTTCCTTGAGCTTGTCGAGCCCACCGTAAGCCTCGATCGCCTCGGCTAGCGCTCCGGAAGGCTGGGTCGCGCCCTTTGGCCCCATGATCCTCCAAAAAAAGTCATGGTTCCAAAATCCACCGCCATTGTTGCGGACGAGGGGGGGGAGGGTTGAGATCATGCCGAGAATGTCTTCGATCGACTTGCCTTCCAGCTTCGGATCGGCGGCGACGCCCTCGTTCAGCTTCGCGGTGTACGCGGCGTGGTGCTTGTCGTGGTGGAAGGTCATCGTCTCCTTCGAGATGACCGGCTCCAGCGCGTCGTAGTCATATGGGAGCGGGGGGAGTTCGAATGCCATGGGATCCTCCTTTGGGGTTCGCGATTGGGAACGCGACGCCGTCCAAATGGCTCCGGTCCGCTCGTTACGCAACCGCTCCGATCATGTCGTGGCGGCGCAGTGCGTGGCGCAGCTGATCGTAGCTGAGCCCTAGCGAATCGGCGGTTGCGCGTTGATTGAAGCGATTTTCGGCGAGCGCACGCGACAGCAAATCCTTCTCGAACAACGCCACGCGGCTCTTAAAGTCCGACGGCCCGACATCGCACGCGGCGACCTCGTCGCCGGCGCTGGGCGGGGTAGATGGCGCGCGTGGCGGAGGCATTGGTGGCTGTAGCGACACCGGCGCGCCGCTGCTGCCGGGGCGATATGGGGATTGAAAGGGGTCAAACTCGATCGCTTCGATCGGCCCTTCGCGATCCCAACGGTAGACTGCGCGCTCAACGACGTTGCGAAGCTCGCGCACGTTGCCCGGCCAGCGATAGTCACGCAGCGCCTCCTGCGCTTCGGGTGTAAAGCCGTGCCAGCGGTCCCACTGCATCTCGGCCGCCATGCGGCGCCCGAAATGGTCGGCCAGGATGATGATGTCGCTCTTACGCGCGCGCAGCGGCGGAAGCGTCACGACCTCGAACGACAGACGATCGAGCAGATCGGCGCGAAATTCGTGCCGGTCGACCTTGTCGGGCAAATGTTCGTTGGTCGCGGCGACGATCCGCACGTCCACGCGCATCGGACGTGACGAGCCGATCCGCGTCACCTCGCCATATTCCACCGCACGCAACAAACGCTCCTGCGCGCCCATCGACAGCGTGCCGAGTTCGTCGAGGAACAGAGTGCCGTGATTGGCCTCCTCGAAGCGGCCGACGCGCGCCTTGGTGGCGCCAGTGAACGCGCCCGCTTCGTGACCGAACAGCTCGGCCTCAATCAGCGTCTCGGGCAAGGCGGCGCAGTTCATCACGACGAGTGGTTGATCCCACCGTGGGCTGAGGCGATGCAGGCGCTCGGCAACCAGCTCCTTACCCGTGCCGCGCTCGCCAATGACCAGCACCGGACGGTCGAGCGCGGCGGCGCGACTTGCGCGTTCGAGCGCGTCGAGGAACGCTCCTGCTTCGCCGATTACCTGACTTGCGCGCTCCGCCATCTCGCCCCGCCCTCTTCGACCAAGCCTTGGCGCATCACACCAATGCTTGGCAAGCCGTGTGCGACAAAAGTAAAACAGAGAAATGATGCAGAGCGCGCGGACGCCATCCAATTAGAGCGTTGTTTACTAGCGACTTTTCCTCGCTCTCCCTCGTCCAGGCGGTTCTTACATCGTTGCATCTGCAAATTGGCACAGCCCCTGCAAAGCACTGGGCAACCCCGGCAAACGGGGAAACACACCAGGCTCAAGAGGAGACTTCGCCATGACCCAGTTCGCAAATATCGGCCGCACGCTCGCAGCAGCAGCCTGCGCCATCGTTCTCAGCACCGCGATGGTGCTCGGCGCGGTCGGCCCGGCGCAGACGGGATCGGCCAACCCAATCGTTCGCGCCATCGCGTGAACGATGCCGCCGGGGCGGGCATTGATCCCTCGCCCCGCCCCGGCGGCAAGCCTATAAAAGGGCACCACCCAGGAGTTTCGTTGATGGGCATCTTTTCCCGTACCCGCGACATCGTAGCCGCCAATATGGCGGAGCTGCTCGAAAAGGCAGAAGATCCCGCCAAGATGATCCGCATGATCATCCTCGAGATGGAGGAAACGCTCGTCGAAGTGCGCGCCTCCGCCGCCCGGACGATCGCCGATATCAAGGAGATGCGGCGCCATGTGGTCAAGCTCTCCGACATTGAGGCGAACTGGACCGAGAAGGCCGAGCTGGCGCTGTCGAAGAACCGCGAGGATCTTGCCAAGGCAGCGCTGATGGAGCGCCAGAAGGCGAGCGACATGATCGTGCAGCTGCGCGCCGAGATCGGCGTGCTCGACGACAGCCTTCGCGGATCGGAAGAAGACATCGCCAAGCTGCAGAACAAGCTGCGCGAAGCGCGGACGAAGCAGAACAGCATCGCGACTCGGCTGGAGAGCGCCAACAACCGCGGCAAGCTGCGTGAGATGTGGAACGGCCCGCGGACGCACGAGGCGTTCAGTCGTTTCGATATGCTCGAGCGCAAGGTGGACGAAGCCGAGGGCCGCGCCGATGCGATGGGCCTAGGCGCGCTGCCCAGGAGTCTCGACGACGAGATCGCCGAGCTGAAGGCGTCCGACCGCGTCGATGCGGAGCTCGCCGAACTCAAGGCTCGTCTGAACAACCGTTCGAACCAGGGGAACTGACATGGACGATGTATTGGTCCCGCTGATCGTCATTCCGTCGATCTTTATCGGGATGCCGTGGCTGATCCTGCATTACGTCACGAAGTGGAAGCAGACGCCCGGTTCGATGACCGGCGAGGACGAAGCGCTGCTCGACGAGTTGCACTCGCTGGCACGCCGGCTCGAAGACCGGGTGAACACCGTCGAGCGGATCGTTGCCGCCGACAATCCCGATTTCCGCCCGGGCGTCTCCGATTACCGATCTGATCCCGACTACCGGCTCGAAGACCGGCACCAGAGGAGGAACTGATGGCCGACAATCGCCGTACCAAATTCTACCTCAATCGGCAGGACCGCAAGTGGAAGGGCGTGTGTGCCGGGATCGCGGACTATACCGGGATCGAAGTGCTCTGGGTTCGCATCGCGATGATCCTGCTGACGCTTGCCGGGGGCTTTCCGTGGACGTTGGTCGCCTATCTACTGATCAACTGGATGGCCGAGGACAAACCCGCCGGCCTCTACGGATCGCCCGAGGACGCCAAGTTCTGGCAGGGCGTGCGCTCGAACCCTAAGCGCACCACAGCCGAGGTCCGCTCCAAATTCCGCGAGCTCGACCGGCGCCTCGCCGACATCGAGACTCACTATACGAGCCGCAACACGCAGCTCGCCGACGAGATCGAACGCCTGCGCTGAGCGCGGCGGCGACAAGGAGACCGATGATGCATTTCGGTGGACCGTTTTTCGTGATTGCGATCGTCGCGATCTCCTGCGGCGCTTGGCTGATCAACAACTGGATCCGCGCCAAGCACGGTTATTCGATCAGTGACGATTGGGGCCGCAACATCGGCAAGGAAATGCCCGAGGCGGGCCGGAAGGTCGATCTGCTCACCAACGAAAATGCCCGGCTGACCGGCATGGTGACCCGGCTGGAAGAGCGGATCGCGGTGCTCGAACGCATCGCCACCGACCCCGCCGTCCGCACGGCGCAAGAAATCGAGCAGCTTCGCAACCGCTAAGGGGGAATGACGCCATGACCGCCGCCGAAAAGATCCAGCTGTTTTCTGCCCTTGCTCCGGTCGTCGCCCTCATTGGGATCGCCGGGACGGTGGGCTGGGTTGTCACGACCTGGATGCGTATCCGCAATGGCTACCCGCTCGACGGCCAGTGGGGCCAGGCGCTTTATCCCAAGCGAGACGACGAGACGATCGAGCGCGTGAAGCTGCTGACGCAGGAAAACGGCCAACTGCGCGCCGAGCTCGGCGCGATGAAGGACCGGCTGCAGAACGTCGAACGCATCGTCACCGACAGCGGCCATCTGCTGAGCCAAGAGATCGAGCAACTTCGCGACCGCGCGAACTGAGGAGCGTCACGTCATGCAACCTTGGGTTTTTCTTACCTTCTTCATGATCGTGGTTGGCTTGCCCGTCATCTTCGGCGTGGGCGGAGATGCGTTCAAGCGGTGGCTGAAACACAAGGAGAAGATGGCAGAGGCGCTAAACGCCCAGACGGCGGAAAAGGCGGCGCAATATGCCGCGCACACCGAGCGGCTGGAGCAGCGGGTCCGCGTGCTGGAGCGGATCGCGACCGACAGGGGGACCGCAGTCGCCGCGGAGATCGAGCAACTGCGCAGCCTGCCGGACCACGCCGAACGCCCGAACTGAGCGATTAACGAGAGGAATTCAACCATGCCTTGGTCCATTGCCTTCATGGTCATCGCGATCGTGCTGATCACCACCATCGCCCGCATCCAGAAGGAGAAATATCGCGCGATCGGCCGCACCGGCAACGACCACGCGATGCCGGCCGAGGCGATCGCGAGCCGTGAAGAAGTCCGCCAGCTCAAGGAGCGCATCGCGGTTCTCGAACGGCTCATCACCGACAATCATGGCAGCGCCGATCTGAGCCGTCAGATCGACGAGCTGCGCGACCGCTAAGGGAGCACAAAACCATGACCGACCCCGGCTTCTACGTAACGATGGCGTCGGCGGCGCTTGCCGGGCTGGCCATGCTGATCTTCGCGGCACTCACGGGCTGGCGTGGGTGGCTTCAGTTGAAGCAGCAGGAACTGCGCCAGGATGCCGACGCAAGGGCGCCTGCCCCAGGCAACGCCACGGCACGGATTGAGATCGCCGATCTCAAAGAGCGAATTCGTCGGCTGGAGGCAATTGCCGCGGGCGTCGACCTTTAGCCCTGCACAGTTGCCGCATTTGGCGCGAACGCGTACGCGCCGCCGCGATGGCTGACCTTCCTTCAGATCTGGCCGACATCCGCGACGAATATGAGTTTCTCGATCCGGATGATCGCTACCGCCTATTGATCGACCTTGGGCGTGCGCTGGAGCCGATGCCCGACGCGCTGAAAACCGATGCGACGCTGGTGCGTGGCTGTTCGGCCTCGGTGTGGGTATATCCGACGAACGCTGAGGGCGGCACGCTGCATTTTCTCGCCGACAGCAACGCGGCTATCACCAAGGGGATCATCGCCCTGGTACTGAAGACGGTTCAGGATCGTCTGCCGGCTGATATCGCTGAAACCGATATCGAGGGCGCGCTGGAGCCGTTCGATCTCAAGAACCAGCTCAGTTCGAACCGCACCCAAGGCATTCCGAACATGATCGCGCTGATACGGGCAACTGCTGGACGCTATCGATAACTGCGACCGTGCTCGTTACGACCGACGCAGCAGGTGATAACCGATCTTCGGACGCATCACTGCCTTGGCGAGTTCGACGCCCACCTTTTTTGCTCCACCGATCAGGGCGCGCGGACCGCCCGTATCGAACGAGACGCTACGCCGGCGCACCTGGCTAACCGGTTTTAGGCCGTTCTTCGCCGACAGCCATTCCATTGTCGTATCCGAAAAAGCGTTGAGATGCTCGAGTGGCTGGATCGAGGCAAATGCCTCCACCTCGCCCGGGATTGCTTTGGCGCCGCCCGAAGCGAACATGGCGGTCGTGGGCAACCCCTTCGTCGTCAGCAATTGCTCCAGCTTGCCGCGATAGGGAATCGCCGCTTTGAACAAGCCACCCGGCGCAACGGCACGGGCAAGCCGGGCGAAATCGCGGCCAGGATGCACCAAATGTTCGAGCACCTGCTCGGTATGGACGAGATCGAACGTCATCGTGTCGATATCGTCATCCTCGATCACCTCCAGCCCGAGCGTGCGCGCGAGCCGCTTCTTGTCGTCGCCGATCTCTGTGACGTAGACGGTCGCACCCATGCCGCGCGCAACCCGCGCCCAACGCCCCTGCCCCACGCCGAAGTCGAGTACGGTGATGTCAGCGGGATGCTTTCCGATTGCCTCGAACAGCACGGTGAATTCGCCGGCGATGCGATGAAACTGGTCGAGAGTTAGCAGGCCGCGCTCATACTCATCAAGGAAGCGGGCGGTGATCATCCGGGTGTAGATCACCTCCAGCATCGCCTCGTTCGGCGTTTGCACCTGGAAGATCAGGTCGCACGTCGCGCATTTATCGACTTCGAACGCGATACCTTCGAGTAGATCCCAATCGATGACGCCTTGGCGCGAGAAGTTGGAATCGACGAGCGCGCGGACCGGATCCTCGTCGTAGCGTGCGGTATAGATACGAGCCGTCGCCGTGCTTTCGCATACGGGACACGACGTGCGCGGATAAAAGCCGGGCGCTTGCAACGAAGGTGGCATCTCTGGCGCAGGCTCCTTGCAACGACGCTTCGCTACAGCCGCGACGCTGCTCCCGTGTCAAGCAAACGCCAACGATGGGCTGCCGCCCGCCGCACCAGTAGCAGATCGACAAGCCACCCAACCGCCATCACAGCGATCGTCCATACCGGCTCGAACAACAGGAGCACTACGACCACTGCAATCACGTTGACCAGCGATGACCAGATCGTCGCGCGTGCCAGTCGTTCGAAATCGCCCGTCGCCTGAAGCATGACATTCGCCGGCATCTGCAGCAGGATTAGCAGCGTCACCAGCACCCATGAGAAGGTGGCGATCTCGATGACGGTGAGATCATAGTCCTGCGAGAATACGAAGGACGGCATGAACAGAACGATGCTTGTCGCTACTGCAACCGAAGCCGCCCACGCAGCCAGCAAGACAGCCAAGAATAATCGTTTGGTGCGCTGTATCTCTGGAAACGCCCCATCAGCGATCAACCGTGCGATCTGCGATCGCTCGAAATCTCCAAGCGCATTCTGAACGACGTTGATTGGTCGAAACAGCAGTGCGGTGGCCGCGAGCGGTGCGACTGCTGCCGCACCAGCCACTATAGAGGTTGCTCGGTTTGTCTGGACACGTCCGCCGCGCCCTCCAGCAGCCGCGACCGCCACTGGTTGATGAGGTTCGGATGCACATCATACTGCTGCGCCAGTTCGGCCAGCGTCTTCTCGCCTTTCACGGCAGCCAACGCCACCTTGGCCTTGAATGCCGGGCTGTGGTTCCAGCGGGGTCGTTTGCTCATCTTGCCTCCTTCTCGCGGCCAGCACGGCCGCTGTCAGATCGGCAATCCACTTATCCCCGATGTTCAGATCCCCCGAGCCACCTCTCGGTTCGACAAACTCTCTCCCACCCAGGCAACATGCTCGTTCGTTGGCGACATCGTCGCGCCGCGTTCCGCTGCGCCGTTCACAGCAGGTTGTCATACCCTGTCGGCAGCAGGGCCCGTTACTCTCATCGATGTGAAGCAAAGCCGACTTTCCGTCAGCGCACTGGCAGCGTGGCCGGGCCGCTGGCTCCGGCAACGTCGCTAAGGCAATCAGTTCGCTTGATAATAATCCGAATATTGCTTCGAGTAGTAATAGAGGCCACCGACAGAGTGCGCCGACGGATCGACCTGCGTGTAGATCACGCCGACCGGATTGCTGCCGTCACTGCGTAACCAGTTGATCGCCGAGGTCGCGGCGGAAACGGGCGTGCTTCCCCATTTCACGACAACTGCCGTCGCATCCGCAAGCACCGCAAGGTATCGACCGTCAGCAAGGCCCATCAGCGGCGGTAGATCCAGGACGATGTGATCGTATCGCTCGCGCAGCGTAGAGAGGAGCTGTTCCATTCGGCCTTCGCCGAAAAGGTTCTCCGCTGAGAAGTAAGGACTCAAGACAAGCAACTGATCAAGGTTTGGCACGTCACCCGGATGGATCGCTTCGTCGAGGCTTGCCTCGCCATGTAGCACCTCAATGAGCCCGACAGTCGGCGCAGGCGTACGGACAATCTGGCGCACGGCCGCGCGACGGATGTCACATTCCAACAGAAGCGTCTTGGCATTGGCCGTGGCGAGCGTCCGAGCGAATGCAACGGCGGACGTGGTTTTGCCCTCGGCCGGCAGCGACGAAGTGATCGCAATAACCTTTCGCGCCCGCGTCCCTTTCACGCCAAGGATTGCGGCCCGCGCAATGCGGAAGGACTCGGCAAACATCGACGTTGGTCGTTCCAGCATCAGATCGGCCGGGTTCTGCGTCTTTGGCACCTTGGGAACGATCGCAAGTACCGCAATCCCGAGTTGCTCCTGCACATCCTCAACCGAACGGAAGCCACCGCTCGTCATCTCCATCACTGCGATCGTGCCCGCACCCGCTGCAATCGCCGCCAACATGGATAGGACATAGAGCAGCGGCTTGTTGGGTGACGACGGACGCGGCTGCGGCTCGGCGCGGTCGACCACTTCCGCCTGTGCGATCGAAAGGCGGGCCGCTTGCATGCTTTCAAGCGACATCTGCGACATCTTTTCATACAGCGCGCGCTTAGCGGCCGCCTCGCGCTCGAGGCCCTCGGCAGCGACGGAATCGCGCGTCGTGCGCTCGCGCTTGCTTTCGAGCCCGGCAAGCGAAGTACGTAAGCTGTCCGCACGAGCTTCTGCCGAGGCGGCAGTTGCCTGGAGCGACCCGACCACGCGCCGCGCTTCGGCCTGAATTTGGCCGTCTAGCGAAGCGATCTGGTCACGAACGCGAAGGCTTTCTGGGTGACGTTCACCGTAACGGGCTTCGACTTCGCCACGAATGCGGAGCGCATCGGCTCGCTGACGGCGCAATTCGGCGATCACGGTGGAGCCGAGCACTTCGGACACTGCATCCAGCCCCCCCCGGGCGACCTGGGCGCGTGCAGCAGCGAGGTTAGACCGAGCAGCGGCGGCGTCCGACTCCGCGGCTGCTAGGCTGCCCGCAAGTGGGGCAACCTGCTGATCCGCGATCGTCCCCATCGCGCTGTTCGCCGCGCTGCTTTGAACGATCCCAGCGCGCGCGGTAATCCGCGACGCGCCCTTCAGCTTGCTGCGCCTCCTTGCCGAGTTCCTCCAGGCGCTGCTGAAACCACTCGCTCTGTCGCTCTGCCGTACCGAGCTTGTTGGTCGTACGCGTCTCGATATACCCGTCCGCAAAAGCGTTTGCGAGCTTCGCGGCCTTCAGCGAATCTTTCGACGCGAACCTGACGTTGAGAACATACGTCAGTTTTTCCCGATCAACCGAGAGGCCCGAAAGTACTGCAGCGGCGAGCGCAATTTCCCGTGCTTCACTGGTCGTTACGTTCGCGCTCTGCTCGCTGCTAAGCTTGCTCGTAAATTCTGGGTCGGCGGCCAAGCCATAGGCGCGCACGATAGACCGCGCGAGATCGAGCGAGCGAATCGCCGTGACTTCCGTTTCAATCGCTTCCGGAGTCAATTCCGCCCGCGTCGCGTTCGCGTTGGTTGCAAGCGGATTGCGCGAGGGATCGAGCCGGATTTTCGCAGTCGACGAATAAAGCGGCGTCATTAGTGACACCAAGACCACGCCGGCAATGAACACGCCTGCAATTACAGCCGCCATAATTTTCCAGCGCCGCCGGATCGTATCACGAACGATGCTGATGACGTCGGCCAGACGCGCTTCGTATTCGTCGGCTTCGTGTCTGACTTCCATGCTCGCCTGGCCTCGATCTAGAGCCGGAGACCGGCTCGGATGCTTGAGTTATAAATGGAAGGAGAGGCCCGCTTCGATGCGACCCTCCCCAGGTTCATTGCCCGATTGCGCGCCAATCGATCGACGTTGCGTATAGCTCATCGAACCTTCCAGCGTGAGCCGTCGCGACACAAGGAAGCGAGCATCGGTAGATACGCGATATGTTGAATTTCGTCGTTCCTGGCCGACAAAGGTTTGCACGCCATACTCGCCACCTCCGGAAACGATGAGATTGCTTAGTAGCTCATAGTCGCCGCGAAGCGTGAAGCGATTGTCGTAGAACGGCTGGGGTTCTGTATTGCCAAAGGTCGCATCCTCGATACTCCGGCGTGCGCCCGTCGTGATGGTTAGTAGCTCAGTCGGAAACAACTCGATCCGCCCCTCGGCAACAAAACCGCGAACCGTTCTGAAGCCTTCGGCTTGATAATCGCGAATGTTGTAACCTACCCCAAGCGAACCGCGTGCGCGCCCGGCGAGGTCAATGTTCGCGCCAGCGAGAAGACGAGCGGCCTTAGAGCTCAGACGAGATGCTCCAGCGACTTGTCCATCAAACTTGGTGTCGACATAGCCGAACTGCGCAAACACCGACGCGCTCGGCGTGCGGGCGTATTCAAACTGCCCGGTGACTCGCGAAATGTTTCGATTTCGGATCTCCTGGTTCCGATCCGTGCCGTCGGCAAGGCGAACGCGCCCGAAGCGAAAGTCCGTATAGTCGACAACTGCGAAGGCTCGTATTCGTCCCGACGTATACTCACCCCGAAGTGCCGTGAAGTCTCGGCGAAAACGAGACAGTGCTACAATGGCGGTTGCGACCTCGCCGAGAACAGGTTTTCAATGTTTTGCGATGCATTGGCCTCGGCAGAAATCGTAAACGCACGGCCAAGTTCAATCTCGCTTCGGGCGCCCAAATTCCATGTGCGCTCGTTACGCCGAGATTGGCCGATGTAGTTACGTAGCAACGTCGCGCCATTCACCTCCAACGAATGACGCGACCAGATCGAGGCCACGCGTAGAGATGGCTCGATCGAAGCGTACGCAGCCGCTGTTTCGTTCTGCTCGGTGAGGTACGCGTTGCTCGTCACACCCGCGCCGGTTTCAACCCGTGGAAAGAAAAGCAGGCCGCCCACGCTGACGCCGATCGGATTGTAAGAAGGGCGCGAGCGACCGAGTACGCTGATGTTACGGTCCCGGTCGAAGCCCTGCGGTATCACGGACTGAAAAATCAGTCCGTCCTGCGCCGCTGCGATCGGCGATGCCGCCACGCCGACAACCAACGCAGCAGTAGCAAATGCTGCAGACCGCAGCTTCAATGCAGGTTGCCCCCCATAGACAAGCCGGTTCTGTCGCCTTTTAAGGGCGCGTGCGAGGCGCGATTCTGCGATATCGACGAAGCACGCCGATCAGAAGAACCGCTCGCCGACGCGAATCGTATCACCCGGGTAGATCATCAGCTCCGGGCTAAGCCGGTAATTTACCTCGCCAGGCTCACCCTGACGCCGGATACGAACGACGTCGCGGTTTGCGCGGGGCGTAAAGCCCTTCGCGGTCGCAACAGCATTCAAGGCCGTAAGGCCGATCGCATAGGGATACTGCCCAGGCTGCGATACCTCCCCGAGAATGTAGAACGGCCGAAATACTGTCACTTCCATCGAGACCCTCGGATCTCGCAAATACCCGTCGGCGAATCGCATCTTTGCGTCTGCCGCGATCTGCGAGACGGCCTTGCCGCTGGCCTGCACGTTTCCGATCAGCGGTAGCGAGACGAAGCCGTCCGGATTGACCCAAAACTCACCGGCCAGATTGGGCTCGTTGAACACGGTGAGCTTCACCCGATCGCCAACGCCAAGTCGATAGTCGCTGACCACGTCAGTCGAGGCTACGTAACGATCGCCAGATGAGAGGACAGGCCCATCACCCTTTTCCGCACAAGCTGATAACATCAGGAAGATGCCCAAAATGATCGCCAACCGGTGGAGCATGGAGCCTCGAAATGCTAAGATGAGTTCAGATTATTGCCCGGCGTGTCTCGCATAGCGACGCGGGTGAGGCAACGCGCGTAACCTAGGTTGATGATGCGGCATGACAAAGAAAAGTGGGCTTGCCGTTCCCGTTTCTTGAAATCAACTAAAGGCGGCGACGATAAGGAATCAGCCGCGTAGATATCGGAAGTACCACACCTCATGTCCGTGTCGCCGCGCCTTACGTTCGTAGCGGGTCTCCGGCCAATCTGCCGGGCGGCCGAGGAAGTCGCCAGGATGACGAGCGATCCATGTAAAGTCGTGGCGCCGAGCCATCACCATCATCGCCCAGCGGCAGTAGGTCGGGTCGTCCGTGCCGAGCCGGAATTCGGCGCCGGGCTTCAGCTTGGCGGCGATCAGGTCCAGCGGACCGTGGTTGACCATCCGGCGCTTGGCGTGCCGCGCCTTCCGCCAGGGATCGGGATGGAGCAGATACACGGCATCTAGCGCTGCATCGGGTAAGCGCTCGATCACAGTCAGCGCATCCCCCATATGCAGGCGAACGTTAGCCAACGCTTTCTCGCGCACGTGGCCCAGTGCGCCGACGACCCCGTTAAGGAAAGGCTCGCAGCCGATGAACCCCACCTCGGGCGCGGTAGTGGCTTGGGCAGCGAGGTGCTCGCCAGCACCAAAGCCGATCTCAAGCCGTAGCGGCCGATCATCTCCAAACAGTCGATGCGCATCGAGCGCACCGTCGGCCGGCACCTCGACTTTCGGAAGCAATTCCTCGACAAGGGCCGCCTGCCCTTCCCGCAGCTTGTGACCCTGACGGCGACCGTAGAGGCGGCGAATGGTGGCTGGATCGTTCATCGGCGCGGGCGATAGCGGGGCTTTGCATGGGAGCAAAGCCATCGTGGCATCGTTCTGAAACGATGGGAAAAGCAAAACATGTCGCGCGTGCCGCCGATGCCGAACATCGCTTGGTTGGGAAAGTAGCGAAGAACCGTGATCGCGCGCCCGTGGCGGCACTCGGTTTCATGAGCGATGTCGCAGATCAGCCGCCGCTCGTCGCGTTGTCGCTGGCGACGATCGCCGTGGGGGCGTTGCGCCGCCGTCGCGATCTTGCGCGGACTGGCATGCGCATGCTGATTGCGCACGCACTTGCGACGGCCGCCAAGACGGTCATCAAACGATCGATCGACCGAACGAGACCGGCACAGGCGTTGAAGGATGGTCAGCATCGCGCCGGACCGGGATCGGGCGACAAAGACGGCGACTTGAGCTCGTTTCCGTCGGGGCACACCGCAGGAATCGTCAGTGTGGCGCAGGCAGTCGCCGCCACGAAGCCGGAACTAGCAGTCCCTGCTCGGGCCGGTGCGGCGGCCATTGCGGCGATGTTGTTGCCGAGCGGCAAGCATTATCCAAGCGACATCGCCGTCGGCGCTTTGCTCGGCTGGGGAGCCGACAAAGTTGCTGGAGCGCTGGTTGATGCTGGGGATCGAAAGATCGGTCGGTTCGTCGCGCGGCGCGCTGACCGATTGGCACTTGCGGAGGCCGAAGCTCACCCGAGCTGAGATGCTGTGAAGGCGGTCGCCACCCCGGAGTTCAAGCCGAGGTGGCGAGACCAAGTCAAAATAATGCAGCCTTGAGATCGTCAACCAGATCGAGCTTTTCCCAGGGGAAAGCGTCGCCATCTGGGTTGCGGCCGAAGTGGCCGTATGCGGCCGTCTGTTCGTAGATCGGCTTGTTCAATCCGAGATGGGTACGGATCCCGCGCGGCGTCAGCTCGCCGAGCTTTGCGATCTCACCGATCGCCGCTTCGATCTTGTCGTCGCCGACTGTTCCGGTGCCGTGGGTGTCGACGTAGAGCGACAATGGCTTAGCGACGCCGATCGCATAGGCGAGCTGGATCGTGCAGCGCTTGGCGAGACCCGCCGCGACGATATTCTTCGCCAGATAGCGCGTGATGTAGGCTGCGGAGCGATCGACCTTGGTCGGATCCTTGCCGCTGAATGCGCCACCACCGTGCGGGCTCGCGCCGCCGTACGTATCGACGATGATCTTGCGTCCCGTCAGGCCGGCGTCACCGTCAGGCCCACCAATCTCGAAGCTGCCGGTCGGGTTGATGTGGTAGACGGTGTCGTCGGAAAGCAGCTCGGCGGGCAGCAAATCCGCTACGACCGACTTCACGTAAGCGTGAAGTTCGGCTTCCTTTTCGCCCGCATCGTAGCCTTTCGCGTGCTGCGTCGACACGACGATCGCGGTGCAAGCTACCGGCACGCCATAGTCGAAGCGGAGCGTTACCTGGCTCTTCGCGTCGGGCTCAAGGAACGGGGCCGCACCTGAGTGACGGTCCTGCGCCATACGATGCAGGATGCGGTGGCTGTAATACAGCGTTGCCGGCATCAAGTCGGGGGTCTCGTCGCAAGCGAAACCGAACATGATGCCCTGATCGCCGGCACCCTCGTCCTTGTTGCCGCTGGCGTCGACGCCTTGCGCAATGTGCGCCGACTGGGCGTGCAGATTATTTTCGAAGCGGAAGGTCTCCCAATGGAAGCCCTCCTGCTCGTAGCCGATGCGCTTCACCGTGTTGCGGACGGTCGCCTCGATCTCTTCCTGCGCACCAGCAGCCCAGGCGCCATCCTCGTAGACGCCCTTGCAGCGGATCTCGCCGGCGAGAACGACGAGCTGAGTAGTCGTCATCGTCTCGCACGCGATTCGCGCTTCGGGATCCTTCGACAGGAACAGATCGACGATCGCGTCGGAGATCTGATCCGCGACCTTGTCAGGATGGCCTTCGCTGACCGATTCGCTGGTGAAGAGGTAAGACTGGCGCATATTCACTCCGCCCAATGGTGAGATAACGATATAAAGATAACTTTATATCGCTTATCCGCGGCGCCGGCGGATTGCAATGGCTGCGGCCGCCAGCAGCAAGGCGACCGCGCCGGCAAGCCAGTTTCCGACGCGCGAAAAGAAGGTCGGCGGCAGTGCCTCGGGCAGCGGAACCTCGATCGCGCCTGCCTGCTCGTGAGGAACAGTGGCGAGCAGCCGACCGTCGGCGGCGATCACCGCTGAGATGCCGTTCGGAGTCGCGCGGATGATCGGAAGCCCCTCTTCGATCGCGCGCATTCTGGCTTGCGCCAGATGCTGCGGCGGGCCCCAGGTGCCGAACCACGCATCGTTCGAGGGGTTGAACAGCACGCGCGGACGACGTGCCGGATCGATCACTTCGCCTGAGAAGATGATTTCGTAGCATAGCTGGATTCCGACCGCGCCGATCCCCGGCACGTCGAGCGCGCGCGGCCCCGGGCCTTCTACGAAATCCATCGATCCCGGCACCAAACGGGCAAGGCCGAACGGCTTCAGCAGCCAGGGCATCGGCAGATATTCGCCGTAGGGCACCAGATGCGCCTTGTCGTATCGCGCCTTGATGCGGGCACGCGGATCAACGGCGAACACCGAGTTCGTCGCGGAGATCGCGTTGCCCGCGCGATCGAATTGCAGCGCCGTTCCCCCCGTCAACAGCATGTCGCGCGGGCCGAGCAGCCGCGCCATGCGCCAGCGAATCCAGAACGGATCGGCGGTGTAGGCGTAATCGGGGTAACCATCCTCGAAATAGTCGCGCACCACGCCTTCGGGCCAGACGATCAGCCGAGGTGCGGCGCCTGGCTTGCCGGACAGCGCCGAGAGCTTGGCCAGCATCATCTCGCCATCGCTTTCGCCGCGCGCATCCTGCGGGACATTCGGCTGGACGACGCGGATGCGGGTTACGCCCGCTCGGGCTGGAGCATCCACCGTTCGATAGCTCAAAAACTGCGCGCCGATGAGGCCGGCAAGCACGGCAACCGCAGCCGCAATCGGCGCCGGTCGTCGCGGCAGGAGGAGCAGTGTGCCGGCGAGCAGCACGGTCAGCCCGGACAGCGCATAGGTGCCGACCCAAGCGGCAAGCGTCGCGACTGGCTGGACCGGCACCCAGATCACGCCGAGCGGATCCCAAGCATAGCCGGTGAACATCACGCTGCGCAGCCATTCGGTGACGATCCAGGCCGCGGCGAAGCTCAGGACATAGCCGGCATCGATGCGCTCGCGCCGCACGCGCCATGCCGCGCCCGCGGCGAGCGCCGGGTAAACCGCAAGGTACAGCGCCAGCAGCAGCGGCGCGGCATAGCCGAGCACCGGCGGCATCTTGTCCTGAAAATCGAACGCGTGCTGGAACCAGTTATTGTTGATCGTGAAGTGGCCGACACCGAACGCCCAGCCACGCCACAACGCGGCCTTCATGGTCGGCGCGCGATGGACCAGCAGCATCCAGCCGGCGATCGCCGCGATCGTGAGCGGCCATAGATCCAGCGGCGCGAAACCGCATGCGGCGGCGACCCCGAGCAGGAGCGCGAGCACGACAGAGCGTTTTTCGAGGAAAGCGGAGACCATCGCCGCGCGCCGTATCAGTTCCTCCCGCGCGCGGGGAGAGGGGCCGTTTGCCGGCGATAAGGGGTGCGACGACATCGTCACAAGCGCCGGCGCCCATGTTGCACCGCCGCGAATGTTGAGGAAGTTGAGGCGATCGCGCATATTTCTCCAACATTCCTCAACATTCGCGGATGAGCCGGGAGCGAGCATGATCGGGAGCTTACCTCTTTGACGGGGTCGTAGGACAGACGGCCGAGCGGACGCCTTGTGGCGTGGCCGGTTCGGGACCCGATGGTTCGGCGGGTTCGCGACGAGCCCTGCAACGCCCAGCAAGGCACTCAATCGATTTCCGAACGTGCTAGCCTCTCCCGTAACGACGAGAACTGTGTATCATCGCCATATGACACTTCGACCCTTTCACCTCGCATTTCCCGTTCACGACCTTGCCGCCGCGCGGGCCTTCTACGGCGGCGTGCTCGGCTGTCGCGAAGGACGCTCGAGCGAGCGCTGGATCGACTTCGATCTTGGCGGGCACCAGCTCGTCGCGCATCTCGACGAGGCGGCGCGACCTGTAGAGACCAGCAACCCCGTCGACGGCCATGACGTGCCGGTGCCGCATTTCGGCGTCGTACTGACCATGGCCGACTGGCAGGCGCTTGCGGCGCGGGTCGAGGCCGCCGGGGTGACGTTCGGGATCGCGCCGCACATCCGCTTCAAGGACCAGCCGGGCGAGCAGGCGACGATGTTCTTCCGTGACCCCTCGGGCAACGCGCTGGAGTTCAAGGCGTTTGCCGACGACGCCCAATTATTCGCCACGGAGTTTGCCGCATGACCGCCCCGATCGAGGTCGATATCCCGCACAAGCTCGGCACGGTGCAGGCCAAGGAGCGGATCGGCAGCAGCTTCGGGAAGCTTGCCGATTTCGTGCCCGGCGGGGTGGTGACGGAGCACCGCTGGGCCGGCGACACGCTGCACTTCACCGTCGAGGGCATGGGGCAGCGCGTCGGGGTGCGGCTCGATGTGGCGGAGGCGAATGTCCACGCCACGTTCGAGCTGCCGGCGTTCCTGGCGATGTTCGCCGACACGATCCGGGCGAAGCTGCAACGCGAGGCGCCGAAGCTGCTGGAGTAGTGGTTCGCTGGACCGTGGGAAGGCCGGGCGTCATCGCGCGTCAGCGCCCCCGTGCGCGCCATGCGGCTCAGAACTCGACGTTGACGCCCGGCAAGTTGAGATCGTCGTACAGCCGCAAAAGTGCAGTGACCTCCTCTACGACGGCCTTCTGCTCGCCCAGCACGCGGAGCGTGGCATCGCGGGTCGGAATACCGTTGCGCCCGTCGTGCACCGTATAGCCCTGCTCGATCAGCCAAATTTGATCGGACGCGCGCGACCGTTGCCGACGCAAATGCATCACCCACTGCTCGATCGTACCCGCCGGCACGCTGCGTTCGATTTCACCCATCCGAGCGCCCTAAGCATACCCGGTGAGAGATTGCTCCTGCTGCGTGGCTAACGAAGCAGAAATCATCGGCTGCGCGGGGACCGCTTTTGGACCGGCCGGTCGAGGTGGAGGTGGGGGCTGGCTACGGAATAGAGTTAGCGAAGGGCTGCGTGATGATCGCTGTGCGCTGCCGACTTACTTCCCGCCCGGCCGCAAATGTCTGAAGGTGGCGGAAAGCTGCCGCGCCGCGCGGGACGCGGCAGCCATTCCTTCCCTATTGGGACGTGTTTCCGGCAACTTTGCAGTGCCGGAGCAACTACCCAGCGTGGTTAGGCCTCAGGCACCAGACACCATGCCAGCCCTGATCCATAATGCCTTCTTCGACGAGCTTCCGCTTGGCCCACTGAACCCGATTCTCCCATGCTGACCCTCGGGCGTCTCGGCGCTTTAGCGCCAGTTGCTCAGCGGTCAGCTTGAGCGTTTCGGCCAACGACCAATAGGCTTCGACGGGGACGGTGGCACTACCAATATCAATCAGGTGAGCGTGAAGCGCTTCCTTCACCGCATTATATCCCGGCAACTCAACCATTAGTCGTCTCCTTGTTGGAATGGCGACTAAAGAACCTTCCCGCCTGACTCGACAGAGACCTCGTTCTACTGGTGAAAATTGGCGACGTTTCTACTGGCGAAACCCAAGGCCCTAATGACCAGCTTGATTCCGCTATTGGGCGTTAGCAGTCATCCGCCTATGATTTCCGCGATCTAAAACAGCAACGTGA
Source organism: Sphingomonas radiodurans (assembly GCF_020866845.1). NCBI lineage: Bacteria > Pseudomonadati > Pseudomonadota > Alphaproteobacteria > Sphingomonadales > Sphingomonadaceae > Sphingomonas > Sphingomonas radiodurans. The sequence continues at coordinate 3,452,335 of NZ_CP086594.1, read as the reverse complement.
GCGCGTAGAACATTGCGCCCACAGCGGCCGAGCATGGGATCGTGATGATCCACGCGATCACGACACCACTCGCTGTGGTCCATCGTACCGCTGAGGTGCGGCGCGCGACGCCGGCGCCGATGATCGCGCCGGTGATCGTGTGCGTCGTCGACACCGGGATGCCGAGCGCCGAGGCCGTGAACAGCACGATCGATCCGCCGCTCGAGGCCGCAAAGCCTTGGTGCTGCGACAATCTGGTGATCTTCGAGCCCATCGTCTCGATGATCTTCCACCCGCCCGACAGCGTGCCGAGCGAGATCGCCACATAGCAGCTGATCGCCACCCAGTGCGGCACTTCGAATTCGCCGCTGAGATAGCCGGTCGAATAGAGCAGGACGGTGATGATCCCCATCGTCTTCTGCGCGTCGTTCAACCCATGGCTGAGCGAATAGGCCGCGGACGAGACGAGGTGTAGCGACCGAAAGCTGCGTTCGGCCTGGTTTGCGGTGGCGCGGTTGAGCGCCCAGCTGCTTGCCAGCATGACGAGCATGGCGAGGATCATGCCGAGCGTCGGCGAGATGACGATTGCGAGCAAGGTCTTGGTCAGTCCGCCGATCTGCACGCTGTTGACGCCCGCATGGGTGATGCCGGCGCCAACCAGCCCGCCGACCAGCGCGTGGCTCGACGATGACGGAATGCCCTTCTGCCAAGTGACGATGTTCCAAAACATCGCGCCGCCGAGCGCGCCGAAGATCACTGCGGGCGTCACGACTTCCTGATCGATCAGCCCCTTGCCGATCGTTTCCGCCACCGCGTGCAGGCTCGGGAAGGCGAGCGTCAGGAAATAGGCGGCGAAGTTGAAGAAGGCGGCGAACAGCACCGCCTGAACCGGTGACAGCAACCGCGTTGCAACGACCGTTGCGATGGAGTTGGCCGCATCGTGCAGGCCGTTGAGGAAATCGAACGCGAGCGCGAGGGCGATGAGGCCGATCAGCAGCGGAAGCGCGAGCTCATACATGGTCTGTCGATCGCTCAGGCGTGATCGATGACGATGCCGTCAATTTCGTTCGCGACATCCTCGAACGCGTCGGAGATATGCTCAAGATGCTTGTAGATTTCGCGATCGACCACGAAGCGCATCGGGTCTCCGCCCTCATGATGATGTTTCTGGAACAGCCGCTTGAGCCCTTGCTCGTGCAGGTCGTCGACTTCCCCTTCCAGGTGGACGAGGCGTTCGGTCATGCCGTGGAGGCGCGGGGCATTGCGCGCGACGTCGGCAAGCAAGGGCACTGCCTCGGCGGTGATGCGCGCCGCTTCGAGCATCAGCTTGGCCATCTCGTGCATGTCGGGGGCGAAGGTGCGTACGTCATACAGGCTGACGGCGGTGATCGCAGCGTCCATCGCGTCGATCGCATCGTCCATCCGATTAATGAGGCCGCTGATGGCGCTGCGATCGAACGGGGTGAGGAACGTTACGCGCACCGTCTGCAGCACGGTTCGGGTGACGTCGTCGGCCTGATGCTCCAGATCCTTGACTTCGGCGACCAGCGCCGCGGCGTCCGCCTCGCCGGCGAACAGACGCGTGGTCGCTTCGGCGGCGCGTAGCGTGATCGCCGCGTGTGCATCGAAGAGCTCGAAGAAATTGCCGCGCTTCGGGAGGAGGCGCTGGAACCAGGCGAACATCGGATGATCCTTAGATGCGTTTCATGTGACGTCAGCGACCAAAGCTGGCCGGTGCAGGCGAGACGACGGTCGTCGTCCCGCTGCGGATTTCCTGAACCTCGAGCGCGCGCTCGGCGACGCCGTCACGACCGAAGCGGAACGCGCCATCGATCCCGGCATAGCCTTCGCCCGAGCGGAGACGTGCTTCGGGGAAGGGCGAGCCGATGCGCCAGTCGCGCGAGATGCGGGCGGTCAACAACACCGCGTCATAGCCGAGGCTCGACAGGCGATAGGGCGACGTGCCGAAGCGCGAGCGATATTTGGCGCCGTACTGCCGGTACAGGCTGTTCGACACGCTCGCGAACCATGCGCCGTTCAGTGCCGGGCGGGCAGCGATGCCGTTGTCGCTGTTCCACAATTCGGTGCCGATGATGCGCGTGCCGGGGCTCGACCGGCGCAGCAGCGGCACCGCGCTGGCGGCTGCCGCGCCCGAATCGGCGATCAGTACGCCATCGAACGGCGCGTCCTTCGCCATCCGCGTCACCGCCGCGCCGATCGCGCCGGCGGACCGATCATAGGTCTGCAGCGCGACGACCCGTCCGCCTGCGGATTCGACCGCGCGAAGGAAGACGGTGGACGCGCGGGTGCCGTAGAGCGCGTTGGGCACGAGCCCGCCGAAGTTGCTGACGCCGCGGCTGCGGGCGTAATCGACGACGCGCTCGATCGATTGCGTCGGGGAATATCCCATCAAATAAACGCCGTCGCCTGCCACGCTGGCATCGTTGGAGAAGGCAATCACGGGTACGCCGGCACGGCGCGCGATCGGGCCGACCGCGCGGACGTCTTCGGCCAGCAGCGGGCCGAGGATCAGCTGCGCGCCCTCGGCGACCGCGCGCTGGGCGGCGGCCGCGGCGCCATAGGCCGTATCGTAATTGGTAATGCGGACCTTCTCGCTGCCCGTGTCGAGCAGCGCGAGCTGCGTCGCGTTGGCGAGGCTCTTGCCGACGCCGGCATTTGCGCCCGAGAGCGGCACCAGCAGGGCGACGCGATTGCGCGCGGCGTCGCGCGGGATGCCGTTCTCGACACCTACATCTGGTCGCGCCACCGGCGGCGGGGCTTGCACCGGGCGCGGCGGCGGCGCCGGGCCACGCGGCACGACGGTGGAGCACGCCGACACGAGCAAGGTCGCGGCGGTGAAAATTGCGCGGACACCCAATCGGCGGACGCCAAAACGCCGGACGATCGTCTTCGCCCGTTGCGGTACGGTTGCGGCCTCTGCCATGACACCCCTCGTGGAAATACTAAGCCCCGGCCTCTACATCGTCGCTACACCGATCGGCAATCTCGGTGACCTGTCCCCGCGCGCTGCGGACGTCCTTTCGCGAGCGGCGGTAATCGCGGCAGAAGACACGCGTGTTACAGCCAAATTACTGAGGCACATCGGCACCAAGCGGCCGATGACGCCGTATCACGATCACAATGCCGACCATGTCCGACCGCAGCTGATCGCGCGGATGGCGACCGAAGCGGTGGCGCTGGTATCGGATGCGGGCACGCCGTTGATCTCCGATCCCGGCTACAAACTGGTGCGTGATGCGCATGCGGCGGGCCATCTGGTCGTCACGATCCCCGGGCCGTGTGCGGCGATTGCCGCGCTGACGCTGGCCGGTCTGCCGACCGACCGCTTCCTGTTCGCCGGCTTCCTGCCCTCGAAGGTGAAGGCGCGCGGTGAGGCGATTGCGGAGCTTGGCGCGATCCGAGCAACGCTGGTGCTGTACGAGAGTGGGCCGCGGTTGGGCGCGACGCTGGCGGCATTAGCTGATGCGTTAGGAGAGCGGGAGGCGGCGGTGACGCGCGAGATTTCCAAGCGCTTCGAGGAAGCGGTGACGGGCACGCTGCCGACACTAGCGGCGCGGTACGCCGATGCGCCGCCGAAGGGCGAGATCGTCATCGTAGTCGCGCCGCCGGGGGACGCGCCACCGGCGAGCGAGGAAGATGGCGATACGGCGCTTGCGGAAGCGCTCACCCGCCTCCCCGCCGCGAAGGCTGCCGGTGAGGTCGCGAAGCGGCTCGGGCTCGACCGGAAGGCGCTGTATGCGCGCGCGCTGGCACTGAAGGATGCGTGATCGCCGTGTGGCCGAGGCCGCAGGCCGGCGAGGCGAACGACTGGCGGGGTGGTGGTTGCGGCTGAAGGGATGGCAAATCCTCGACCGGCGGGTGCGGACGCCGGCGGGTGAGGTCGATCTGGTGGCGAAGCGCGGTGCGCTGATCGCATTCGTCGAGGTCAAGACGCGATCGAGTGCGGCGGAACTCGATTTCGCGATCGACGAGCGGCGGCTGGTGCGGGTGGCGGCGGCGGCGGAATATCTGATGCCGCGGTACGCCACCAACGGCGAGGATATCCGCGTCGACGTGATCCTCCTCGCGCCGGGCGTGCGGCCGCGGCATATCGAGAATGCCTGGATCGGGTGACAATCCCCCTCCCCGCGCCTACCTCCCGCTCGCACCATGCCTGGAGGAAGAATTGCCCCTCACCGTTGCCGTCCAGATGGACCCGCTCGAAACGATCAATATCGCGGGCGATTCGAGCTTTGCGCTGATGCTCGCGGCGCAGAAGCGCGGGCACAAACTGTTCCACTACGATGCGGAAGACCTCAACTGGTCTGACGGCCACCTGTGGACGAAGGCGCGGCCGGTGACGGTGCAGGATGTCGTCGGCGGCCATTTCCATGCCGGCGATGCGGTGCGCCTCGACCTTGGCGACGAGGCCGATGTCGTGCTGATGCGGCAGGATCCGCCGTTCGACCTCGGATATATCACGGCGACGCATTTGCTCGAGCGGATCGCCGACAAGGCGCTTGTCGTGAACGATCCAGTGAGCGTTCGTAACGCGCCCGAGAAGGTGTTCGTGCTCGATTACGCGCGGTTTATGCCGCCGACGCTGGTCACCCGTTCGCTCGACGAGGCGCGGGCGTTCCTGAAGCAGCATGGTGCGATCGTGGTCAAGCCGCTGCACGGCAACGGCGGCAAGGCGATCTTTCGCGTCGGGCCCGACGGCGAGAACCTTTCCGCGCTGATCGAGGTGTTTAACCAGACGTGGCGGGAGCCGCACATGGTGCAGGCGTTTCTTCCCGACGTGGCGAAGGGCGACAAGCGCATCGTGCTGGTTGACGGCGAGGTGGCGGGTGCGATCAACCGGTTGCCCGGCGAGGGCGAATTTCGCAGCAACCTCGCGGTCGGTGGCTCGGCCGAAAAGACCGAGCTGACGGAAAAGGAGCGCGAGATCTGCGCAGTGCTGGGGCCGGAGTTGAAGGCGCGCGGCCTGATCTTCGTCGGCATCGACGTGATCGGCGGCGAGTGGCTCACGGAGATCAACGTCACCTCCCCGACCGGGATCGTTGCGATCGCGCGATTCGACGGGACGGATGTCGCCGGCCTGATCTGGGACGCGATCGAGCGCCGCCTCACGGAACGCGCAGGCTGATCCCGCCGTTGGCGCGGACATGACCGAGTTCATCATCGATTGGATCGCCTGGGGCGGCTATTTCGGCATTTTCCTGCTGATGGCGCTCGAGAACGTCATTCCACCGATTCCGTCCGAGGTGATCATGGGGCTCGGCGGGATGTCTGTGGCGCGCGGGCATATGGCGCTGGTGCCGCTGATCCTGTGGGGTACGGCGGGGACGACGATCGGTAATCTGTTCTGGTACGAGATCGGGCGCCGCATGGGCGTCGCGCGCTTTCGCCCGTTCGTCGAGCGGCATGGCCGGTGGCTGACGATGGAGTGGGAAGACGTCGAGCGGCTCGACGGCTTCTTCCACAAACATGGTCACTGGGTGATCTTCGTGTTCCGTTTCATGCCGACGTTCCGGACGATCATCTCGCTGCCCGCCGGCATGGCGAAGATGCCGATGTGGAAGTTTCTCACATTTACCTTCGTCGGCAGCGCGATTTGGAACACGATCCTCGCGGGCGCCGGATTGTATCTCGGGTCGCGCTTTGCGGAACTCGACAAGTACGTCGGACCGGTGGCGATCGGCTCAACCGCGTTGATCCTATTGGCGTACGGCTATCGCGTATTGACGTGGAAGCCACGAGCGAAGCGCGCCTGACGCTTCAGATTAACCCCGCGAGCGGCGAGGATGGATCGGCGTAGCGGCGGATGCCCATGCGACCGGCGCGATACGACAGGCGCCCCGCCTCTACCGCGGATTTCATTGCGGCGGCCATCATGATCGGGTCTTTCGCCTCGGCGATGGCCGTGTTCATCAGCACGCCGTCGCAGCCAAGCTCCATCGCCACCGCCGCGTCTGAGGCGGTGCCGACGCCGGCGTCGACCAGCACGGGCACCTTGGCGCCCTCAACGATCAACCGGATCGTCACACGGTTCTGGATACCCAGGCCCGAGCCGATCGGGGCGCCGAGCGGCATGATCGCGACCGCACCGGCCTCTTCTAGCTGCTTCGCGGCGATTGGATCGTCCACACAATAGACCATCGGCTTGAAGCCCTCGCGCACCAGCACGTCGGTCGCCTTCAGCGTCTCGCGCATGTCGGGATAGAGCGTGCGCGCCTCGCCGAGCACTTCGAGCTTCACCAGATCCCAGCCGCCCGCTTCGCGCGCCAGCCGGAGCGTACGGATCGCATCGTCGGCGGTGAAACAGCCGGCAGTATTGGGAAGATAGGTGAAGCGCTTGGGATCGATGAAGTCGGTCAGCATCGGCGCGTTGCGGTCACTGACGTTGACGCGGCGCACTGCTACCGTGACGATCTCCGCACCCGACGCCTCTAGCGCGGCGGCATTCTGAGCAAAGTCCTTGTACTTGCCCGTGCCCACGATCAGTCGCGAGCGGAAGGTGTGGCCTGCGACCGACCAGCTATCGGTGTCGACCGCCGCCGCATGATCGCCGCCGCCAACGAAATGCACGATCTCGAGATCGTCCCCGTCCTCGACCTGCACCTGCGCCAGCGTCGAGCGCGGCACGACTTCCAGGTTACGCTCGACCGCGACCTTCTCGGGAATAAGGCCGAGCTCGCTCGCCAATTGGGCGAGCGTCATCCCGGCGACGACACGGCGGTGCTCGCCGTTCACGGTGATCGATACGGTTCCGTCGGTATGGGGCATCTTGTCCTTTGCAGGGGCGTTCACCCCGCTTGGTTCAGGCTGGCGTTCCACCTAGGGCTGGCGCAGACCCCGTTCAAGGAAGGAGCCGCCCATGCCCTCGCCCGCCGCACCACCCGCCGCACCGATCGTCTACGTCCTCAACGGCCCGAATTTGAATTTGCTCGGCACGCGCGAGCCGGAGATCTACGGCCATGACACGCTCGACGATATCGCCGGACAGCTGGAGGATCGTGCGCGTGAGCTTGGGCTGGAGATCGACATGCGCCAGTCGAACCACGAAGGGCATCTGGTCGACTGGCTTCACGAGGCGCAGGCGCAGGATGCGAAGGCGGTGATCATCAACGCGGGCGCCTTCACGCACACGTCGATTGCGGTGCATGACGCGATCAAGTCTATCCGCACGCCAGTGATCGAAGTCCACCTGTCCAATCCGCACGCGCGTGAGAAATTTCGCCACACATCGTTCGTTGGCCGTGCCGCACGTGGAACGATTGCCGGGTTCGGCGCGCTGTCGTATAGGCTGGCGCTTGAAGCGGCGGCGCGCATCTGACACAGCGCGTGCCCTATTAAACGGGGGGGAAGGTCGCATGGCCGATAACGAAAAAGGCGCCGGGAATGGCCCGATGAAGGTCGATGTTGGCCTGGTCCGGCAGCTTGCCGAATTGCTCGACACGACGCAGCTCACCGAAATCGAAGTCGAGGACGGTGATCGCCGGATCCGCGTCGCGCGCAAGGCTGCCAGCAACCCCGCCAATGTCCATTATACACCGGCACCGCCGCCCGCACCTGCCGCAGCAACCGCGGTCGCGGCCCTGCCGACGATCGAGCCGGCCGCTGCACCGACGCTGGCGAATGCCGTGCGCTCGCCGATGGTCGGCACGGCCTATCTGTCCGCTGAGCCAAGCGCGCCGCCGTTTGTTTCTGTCGGTAAGCAAGTTCAGGCCGGCGACACGTTGCTGATCGTCGAGGCGATGAAGGTGATGAACCCGATCACTGCGCCGAACGCCGGGACGGTCAAGGCGATCATGGTCGAGAACGGCCAGCCGGTCGAATTCGACCAGCCACTCGTCGTCGTCGAGTAAGTCAGTGCCCGAAATCAAGAAGCTGCTGATCGCCAACCGTGGCGAAATCGCGCTGCGCATCCATCGCGCGTGCCATGAAATGGGCATCAAGACGGTCGCGGTTCATTCGACCGCCGATACCGACGCGATGCACGTGCGGCTGGCTGATCAGGCAATTTGCATCGGGCCGCCGGCGGCGAGCGAGAGCTATCTCAACATCGCCAACATCATCTCGGCGGCAGAAATCTCCGGCGCGGACGCTATCCATCCCGGCTACGGCTTCCTCAGCGAAAATGCCAAATTCGCCGAGATCGTCGAGGCGCACGAACTGATCTTCGTCGGGCCGAAGCCAGAGCATATCCGCATCATGGGCGACAAGGTGGAGGCCAAGCGCACCGCCGGCGCGCTCGGCCTGCCGCTGGTGCCGGGCTCGGATGGCGCTTTGTCCGATTCGACCGAGGCGAAGCGACTGGCGCGCGACATCGGTTACCCAGTGCTGATCAAGGCAGCCTCGGGCGGCGGCGGGCGCGGCATGAAGGTGGTCCAGTCCGAGGACCAGATGGACACGCTGATGTCGCAGGCCGGCAGCGAGGCGAAGGCCGCGTTCGGCGATGCCACGGTCTACATGGAAAAATACCTCGGCAATCCGCGGCACATCGAATTCCAGATCTTCGGCGACGGCGAGGGCAATGCGATCCACCTCGGCGAGCGCGATTGCTCGCTGCAGCGCCGCCACCAGAAGGTGCTCGAGGAAGCCCCTTCGCCCGTCATCACCGACGAAGAGCGCGAGCGCATGGGCGGGATCGTCGCGCGCGCGATGGCCGACATGGGCTATCGCGGCGCGGGCACGATCGAGTTCCTGTGGGAGAATGGCGAGTTCTTTTTCATCGAAATGAACACCCGCCTGCAGGTAGAACATCCGGTGACCGAAGCGATTACCGGGCTCGACCTTGTCCGCGAGCAGATCCGGATCGCCGAGGGGCATCCGCTGACGCTTCGGCAGGAGGACGTGACGTTCCGCGGCCATGCCATCGAGTGTCGCATTAACGCCGAGGATCCCCGCACTTTCGCGCCCTCGCCAGGCCTGGTGAAGCTGTATCACGCGCCGGGCGGCATGAATGTGCGTGTCGATTCGGGGCTGTATGCCGGCTACAGGGTGCCGCCATACTACGACAGCATGATCGCGAAGCTGATCGTCTACGGCACGACGCGCCAAGGCGCGCTTCGCCGGTTGCGTCGCGCGCTGGAGGAGTTCGTGATCGAGGGGGTGACGACCACGATTCCGCTGCATCAGGCGCTGCTTGACGAGCCCGAGTTTCAGGAGGGGCAATATACGATCAAGTGGCTTGAGGAGTGGCTCGCGCGGCAGGATTGAGGCTCGTGGCGCGTCGATCCTGCTCTTCCCGATAGCGAATGGACGAGCGATGTTCATCGGCCATTACGCGCCAGCGCTGATCGCCGCCGCCTATCAGCAAGCGCCGCGTCTCGGCGTGCTGTTCGTGGCAGCGCAACTGGTCGATCTCGCGTTTTTCGGTTTCGTTCTGCTCGACATCGAGCATCTTCGCGCCGTTCCGGGCACAACGGTGATGAACGCGATGGACCTTTATGACATGCCCTACACGCACAGTCTGCTCGGCAGCATCGCGTTCGCCGCGGCATGGGCGTTCGTCGCCCGAGTGACGCGGCATGGCTGGCCGGCGGCGGCGATCGGCGCTGGCGTCGTGTTATCGCACTGGTTCCTCGATCTTCTGGTCCACGCGCCTGATCTGACGCTGGCGGGCGACGGCGAGCGGTATGGCTTGGGGCTATGGAATCATCCGGTGATCGAGATGCCGCTCGAGACAGCGATCACTGCGGGCGCCTTCGCCTATTATCTGACGCGTACCTCCTCGCGCACGATGGCTGGCCGGGTCTCACCACTCACACTCGCGCTGGCTCTGGCCGCTGTACAAGCGATCAATTGGCTGGAACCGCAACCGGCGACGACCGTCGACCCGGTTCCGATGTCGCAGCCGCTGACGGCACTGACGGCGTATGTAGTGCTCGCCTTACTGGCGACATGGGTCGCAAGAACGCGAACGCCGAGGGTTGGACCACGCGTGCGGACGCTCTAGACAGCGCGCCGATGATTGCGGACGACCTGGCACAACAACGCTGCTCCAAGCCGCGCCAGGCGCTTGCATCGCTCGAACATTCGGGGACGTGCGTGACCGCGATCGACTATTCGAACCAGCTATCCAGCCACCACAATTTCGTCCGGCTGTCGGCACGCGCGGGGCTCGTGTGACCCTTCCGGAGCAGACCCGCTGGCGGGTCGAGCAGGCGAGCCGTGCCGCGGTAGTCGTCGATGCCGACAATTATTTCCGGCTTGCACGCGAAGCGATGATGAAGGCGAACCATCAAATTCTGCTGATCGGGTGGGACTTCGACGCGCGGATCAACCTGGCCTGGGAGGACGAGCCACCAGGGGTTCCAACCACGGTAGGCGAGTTCATCAGCTGGTTGACCAAACGGCAGCCGGATCTCAACGTTTACATCCTGCGCTGGGACAAGGGCGCGATGAAGACGCTGTTCCGTGGCAAGACGCTGTGGACGCTCACCAAGTGGCGGTTCATGCGCAAGCGCATCCACTTGTTGCTCGATGGCCACCACCCGGTCGGCGCGTCGCACCACCAGAAAATCGTCGTCATCGACGACCGCCTTGCCTTCTGCGGTGGTATCGACATGACCGACGAGCGCTGGGACACGCGCGCGCATCGCGATAACGACCCGCATCGCACATCGCCGCGCGGCCGGCCGCACAAGCCGTGGCACGATGCGACCACCGCGCTCGAGGGGCCGGTCGCGGTAGCGCTGGGCGAATTATGCCGCACGCGCTGGTCGATCGCTGGCGGCGCGACGATCCCGCCGCCGCCGCCCACATCGGATTGCTGGCCGGGCAGCCTGACGCCTGATTTTCATGATGTTTCAGTTGCGATTTCACGATCGCAACCCGCGCACGGCAATCAGGAGGCTATCCACGAGATCGAGGAATTGTATCTCTCGCTGATCGCGCGGGCGCAACGCAGCATCTACGCGGAGAGCCAGTATTTCGCCTCGCGCCGGGTCGCCGAAGCGATCGCGCGGCGGCTCGACGAACCGGATGGGCCGGAAATCGTGATCGTCAACCCAGTCACGGCGCAGGGCTGGCTTGAGCCGATCGCGATGGACACGGCGCGCGCACGGCTGATGCAGGCGCTGAAACAACGCGACCGTCATGGGCGGCTGCGGATGTATCATCCGCACACGCTGGGCGGCACGCCGATCTACGTTCATGCCAAGGTGCTGGTGATCGACGACGATCTGATCCGTGTCGGCTCGTCGAACTTCAACAATCGATCGCTGCGGCTCGATACCGAATGCGACGTGACGATCGAACACGATGGCGATCGGATCGCCGCCATCCGCGACGACCTGATCGCCGAACACCTCGACACCGATCCGGCGACGGTTACTGCGGCGATCGCCGAGCACGGGCTGATCGGCGCGATCGAGCGGCTGCGCGGACATGGCAAAACGTTGGTGCCCTATGAGGTGCCGGATCTTTCCACCGTCGAAAAATGGCTCGCCGATAATAAGATCCTCGATCCGGAAGGCCCGGAGGAGATGTTCGAGCTGCCCAGCGCGCGACCGCGGCTTCTGGCGCGATTGAAACGGTTCCGTCATCGTCGTGTCGCCTGATCGTCATCGACCGAGCATACCTCGCCTCCAACTGCGCAAGCGGGCGCGTGAATGGGGGAGAGTCGAATGGCACGGATCAGGGTTCGCAACGGCGAAACGGTAACGACCGAAACGCTGGTTGGTGCAGGCGACGCGTTGATCATCGACGTCGGTGGCGCCATCGCGCGTAGCGGCGGCGTTCCTGCCGTCCGTCTGACCGGCAACAACGCCGTGGTCCGCAACGCCGGGACGATCTCGGCCACCGGAGCGAACGGTGCTGCGGTGCTCGGCTCCTTCTCCGGTGTCCTCGATCTGCGCATTACCAACAGCGGCAGCATCTCAGCCGATTCGGTCGCGGTTAGCTTGGCCTCGACGAACGGGAGCACCGGCAAGGTCCGCTTCATCAACGAAGGTGACATCAATGGCGGCGCCGGCAACGCGCTCGCCATGCGCGATTTGCGCGCGACATCGATCTCGATCACCAACACCGAAGGTGCGACGATCACGAACGCCGGTACATCGGATGTTGTTCGTCCAGGCCATGACGCTGCCACGTCGATACGGATCGACAATGCCGGGACGATTATCGCCGGCATCGTCGCAGGCGAATCATCGAGCGGCGACGCGATCGACTTCCAGCCGCGTGACGGCGGCGTTCGCGCGACCGTGATCAACCGCGCGACTGGCCTTATCGAGGGCGGCAAGCATGGCATCACTGGCGCCAACGACGCGCTGATCGTTAACGAAGCCGGCGGTGCAATCATCGGTCGCAATGGTTCGGGCATCAACTACGACACCGAAGCGGCGGACGGCGATGGCTTTGTCACGGTGGTCAACCACGGCCTGATCAGCGGCCGGTATGACGGCTTCGGGGACGGCGATGGCGACGGCGTCGATGTCGACTACCTCGTGAACATCCGCAATTTCGGCACGATCGAGGGAATCGGCGCGGACAACATCGACGATTTCGGCGACGGCATCGCGGCCGGCGGGGGCCTGATCTACAACGAGGCCAGCGGCACGATTTTCGGCGAGTTCAACGGCATCTTGATCGACGACGGCGACCGCAACGGCGCCTATGCCGAGACCGCGCTCGTCAATGATGGCTCGATTTCGGGCGAACTCGGCTATGGCGTGCGCTTCATCGGGGAGTTCGCCGACACCGTGATCAATCGCGGTACGATCTCGACGGCGGCAACCGTGGCACTCGACACGGGCGCCGGCGACGACGTCGTCCGCAATGACGGCACGATCACCGGCCATATCCTGCTTGGCGCCGGGAACGACGTTTATCGTGGTGCGGGCACCGTCAGCGGCGCGACCTGGGGTGGCGGGGGCGACGACGTCATCGTCGGCGCCGCTGGCGATGATCGGATCAACGGCGGCGAGGGCCGAGATCGCCTCACCGGCGGCGCGGGCGACGACGTGTTCGATTTCAACGGACTTACCGATAGCGGCGCCACCGCGACGTCGGCGGATCGCATCATGGACTTCTCTGCCGGCGACCGCATCCGCCTGACGGCGATCGATGCCAATACGTTGCTTGACGGCGACCAGGCGTTCACCTTCGTCGGAAGCGCTGCATTCAGCGGCGCCGCGGGAGAACTGCGGATCGAGACCGTCCGCGGCAACACCGTGGTTTACGGCGATGTCGACGGCGACTTGAGTGCCGATTTCGCGGTGTTGCTGGTCGGGGTGACCGACGCCTCGGTGCTCGCGTTCAACCTGTGATCTATGTCGGGCGGCCAGTGTGGTGACACCGGCCGCCCCGCTCGCTATCGCGCGCGCATGACCGCAATTACCGCTGAAGTCGTCGCCGAGCACGGCCTGTCCCCCGACGAATATGAGCGCGTGCTCAACGCGCTGGGTCGCGAGCCCAATCTTGTCGAGCTCGGCATCTTCTCGGTCATGTGGTCCGAGCATTGCTCGTACAAATCATCGCGCATCCACTTGAAGAAGCTGCCGACCGAGGCGCCTTGGGTGATCTGCGGCCCCGGTGAGAACGCTGGGGTGATCGACATCGGCGACGGGCAGGCCGCGATCTTCAAGATGGAATCGCACAACCACCCCTCGTATATCGAACCCTATCAAGGTGCGGCGACAGGGGTCGGCGGCATCCTGCGCGACGTGTTCACGATGGGCGCGCGGCCGATCGCGAACCTCAACGCGCTGCGCTTCGGGCGGCCCGATCATCCCAAGATGCGCCACCTGATATCGGGCGTGGTCCATGGCATCGGCGGCTATGGCAATTGCGTCGGCGTACCGACGGTGGGCGGCGAGGTGAACTTCCATCCTGCCTATGACGGCAACATCCTGGTAAACGCGATGACGGTGGGCGTCGCGGAGACCGACAAGATTTTCTATTCCGCCGCCAGCGGTATCGGCAATTCGATCGTCTATGTAGGAAGCAAGACCGGGCGCGACGGGATCCATGGCGCGACGATGGCCTCGGCCGATTTCGGCGAGGATGCCGAGGACAAGCGCCCGACGGTGCAGGTCGGCGATCCTTTCACCGAAAAACTGCTGATCGAGGCGTGCCTGGAACTAATGGCGTCCGATGCGATCGTCGCGATCCAGGACATGGGGGCGGCCGGGCTGACCTCGTCTAGCGTCGAGATGGCGTCGAAGGGCGGCGTCGGGCTCGAGCTGATCATGGACGACGTGCCCCAGCGTGAAACCGGCATGACGCCGTACGAAATGATGCTCTCCGAATCGCAGGAGCGCATGCTGATGGTGCTCAAGCCCGGGCGCGAGGATTTCGCCGCGGCGATCTTCCGCAAGTGGGAGCTCGATTTCGCCGTGATCGGGCATGTCACCGATACCGGCCGCATGGTGCTCAAGTGGAAGGGCGATGTCGTGTGCGACATTCCGCTCGCGCCGCTGGCCGATGACGCGCCGCTGTACGATCGCCCGCATGTGCCGACGCCGCCCGCCAAGGCGCTAGTGAATGTGCCCGAGTGCAAGGACATCGCGGCCGATCTGCTGACGCTGATGGCCTCCCCCGATATCGCCAGCCGGCGGTGGATCTGGGAGCAGTATGATCACATGGTCGGCGCCGATACGGTGCAGCGCCCCGGCGGTGACGCTGCGGTGGTGCGCGTCCACGGCACTCAAAAGGCGCTGGCGATGACCACCGACTGCACGCCGCGCTATTGCTTCGCCGATCCGGTCGAGGGGGGCAAGCAGGCGGTTGCGGAGACGTGGCGCAACCTGACCGCCGTTGGTGCGATGCCGCTCGCGATCACCAATTGCCTAAATTTCGCCAACCCGCAGCGGCCCGAGATCATGGGGCAGATCGTCGGATGCCTCGAGGGCATGAGCGAGGCTTGCCGCGCGCTCGATTACCCGATCGTTTCGGGAAATGTGAGCCTTTACAACGAGTCCAAGGCCACCGGCGGCGGGTCGGCGATCCTGCCGACACCGGCGATCGGCGGCGTTGGACTGATGGCTGACTGGACCAGGTCGGCGACGATCGCGTTCAAGGGCGCAGGCGACATCATCCTCGTGGTGGGCCCGCGACGGGGGGATCTGGGGCAGACGGTGTGGCTGCGCGAGATCCATGGGCGCGAGGAAGGCCCGCCACCGCGGGTCGACCTGGCGATGGAGAAGGCGACGGGCGACCTGATCCGAGCGGCGATCGACGCCGGGCAGCTTTCCGCGGTGCATGACGTATCGGACGGCGGAATCGCGGTGACGCTGGCCGAGATGGCGCTGGCTGGCAACATCGGCGCGATGATCGATCGCAAGCAGCCATTCGACTGCGCGCATTCCTTCTTCGCCGAGGACCAGGGCGTTTATATCGTCACGGTCCACGATCACGCGCTGTCCGACTTCCTGCTCTCGGCGCTCGATGCCGGCGTCGAGGCCGAGCCGCTGGGGCGGACGGGCGGCAAGCGGCTGATCTTCGAACGGCCGGATCGCGACGATGTGGTAAGTGTCGAGGAACTGCGAAAAGCGCACGAAGCATTCTTCCCGAAGCTGATGGGTGCCGAGGTGGTGCTGGCAGGATAAGGAACGAGGATCAGGCAACAGTGCATCTGGGGGATGAAATGAGCACCCCCGCCCCGCGCCTTCATGCACTCGACGCGGTGCGCGGGTTTGCCGTGATGGGCATCCTGCTCCTCAACATCGTAGATTTCGCGATGCCCAACTACGCCTATGTCGACCCGACCTTCTACGGCGGGGCGACGGGCGCGAATTGGTGGGCCTGGGCGCTCGCCTTCGTGCTGGCGGAAGGCAAGATGCGCGGGCTGTTCACGATGTTGTTCGGGGCATCCACTGCGATGATCGCTGATCGCGCGCTTGCCGCCGGTGAGAGCGCCGCTCGGGTGCATTATAGCCGGATGATCACGCTCTTCGCGATCGGGATGATCCACGCCTACCTGATCTGGTGGGGAGACATCCTGGTGCTCTATTCCATCTGCGGCGCGGTCGTGTTCGTCGCGTGGCGCTGGCGGACCCAGACGCTGTTGGCGATTGCGAGCATCCTCCTGTTGTCGCAGCTAGCCGCCGGAATGGGGGATTACGCGGCCGCGCGGTGGTTTGAGGCACGCGCGACCGCTCCCGATGCGACGCCCGAGCTACGACGGAAGTGGTCCGCCTATCGCGAGGATCTCGGTGATGAGCGTGCCAAGATCCCCGCGGAGCTGGCGGCTTTCCGCGGCGGTTTGCGCGAGGTGCAGTCGGCGCGGAGCAAGCTGGCATTAGAGGTGCAAAAGGGCACGCTTTCCGCGATCTTCTTTGAAACCATAGCGCTGATGATGCTCGGGATGGCATTGTACCGAAGCGGCTTCTTTTCGGGAGCCTGGTCGACGCGAGGCTACAGGAACATAATTTTGGTTGGATACGGCATTTGCTTGCCGCTTTATTTCCCGATCGTGTGGTGGATCGACTTCGCTCGTTTCGATCCGCTGGTTCTGTTGGCGACAGAGTCGCTCCATCTGGTCCTGCTGCGCCCCTGGATTGCCCTGGCGCATGCCGCGGTGATCATCTTAACCATGCGATCGGGGGTAGCACGCTGGCTTTCCGTGAGGTTGGCCGCGGTGGGGCGGATGGCGTTCAGCAATTATCTGGGCACGAGCATCGTCTGCACATTGATCTTCTACGGCTATGGGCTCGGCTGGTTCGGCTATCTTGACCGCTGGCAGCTTTATCCGGTCGTTCTCCTGATCTGGGCTGCGATGCTGCTCTGGTCGAAGCCTTGGCTGGACCGGTTCGTCTATGGCCCTTTCGAATGGCTGTGGAGAAGCATGGCGCGAGGCCGAGTGCAGCCGTTTCGACGCGAGATCGTCGTCGACTGAATATTCTTTGCGAATAAGACGCAAAAGAGCTTGCGACAGATTCTCATTAGCCGTACCTCTGTGGCAGAGAGGAAGTTGCTCATGGTCGTTTGCGTCTGCAATGCCATCCGCGAGGGTCAGGTCCGCGAAGCTGCGCGTGCCGGTTCGACGACAGCATGCCAGGCGTATCGCTCGCTGGGTCGGCAGCCGAAGTGCGGCCAGTGCGTCACGTTCGCTCGAGCCATTATCGATCAGGAACGCGCTGCTGCATAACGTTTGCAGCAGTCGAAACCCGCAGAAAACTGCCGATTTCCAGTTGTCGTTGGCGCCTGCCTGACGGTACAAGGCGCCTTGCTACGGAGGCAGTGACATGAAGGGCGACGCACGCGTCATCGAATTTCTCAACGAGACGCTGAAGAACGAATTGACGGCGATCAACCAATATTGGTTGCACTATCGCCTGCTCGACCATTGGGGCGTCAAGAAGCTTGCCGACTTCGAGCGGCATGAATCCA
The DNA here is from genome assembly GCF_020866845.1 of Sphingomonas radiodurans. NCBI lineage: Bacteria > Pseudomonadati > Pseudomonadota > Alphaproteobacteria > Sphingomonadales > Sphingomonadaceae > Sphingomonas > Sphingomonas radiodurans. The sequence goes on along the minus strand of NZ_CP086594.1, from coordinate 3,435,016 downwards.
TCGACGAGATGAAGCACGCCGATTGGTTGGCGGAACGGATCCTGTTCCTTGATGGCTTGCCGAACTTCCAGCTTCTAGGTCGCCTGCGTATCGGCGAGACGGTTGAGGAAGTGCTTAAGGCTGATCTCGCGATGGAGATCGAGGCTGTCGCACAGCTAAAGGCTGCGGTCGCTTACAGCGAGGAAGTGAAGGACTTCGTTAGCCGCGACTTGTTCACCAAGATCCTCATCAGCGAGGAAGAGCATGTCGACACGCTCGAGCGGCAGTTCGAGATGATCGACCGGATGGGCCTGCAGAACTACATTCAGCTTAACGCGCAGCCCGAGCAGGCGCACAGTTGAGTCGCGCGTTACTCGGGCATGTGCCCGGGTAACGCCGCCCTTACGTTCTGCCCAGCGTTGGTGATGAAGGGCGTCGGCCGAACCCTGGTGCCGGACGACGCTGCGCCAGCGGGTTGGCTTCGCGCTCAAGTAATGCGAGCGTTTCGGCAAACAACGGACGAAGCCTGACGACATCTTCGAGCGCCGCGCCCGGCGTGTCGCGATTTTCGACGCAGTCGCGCGCGATGACCTCAATCGCTTCCGCTAGATCAGCAAGCGGTGACGCGCCGAATTGCCGCGCCTCGCCCTTCAGCGTGTGCGCAGGGATCACCATTGCGGCGGCGTTTTCGGCGCGCATTGCGGCTTCAATCAAGCCGACCGATTTTACGCCATCTTCCCGGAAATAGCCAAGAATGCGGGAGAACCCGGCGCCGAGCTCGGCACGCGCCTTGGAATAGGCGGCCCAATCCACCAATGTGCTTCCCTCGAACGACACGATTTTATCCTCATCGGGCCGCAGGCGGCCGGAAGGTTTCAATCATCGTCGTACCGAAATCACGTAAACAGGAAGTAAGCGTTACCCAGCGAATGGGTTCTTTGGTGCACGCATGGTAAGCCTCACTGGCACTGCACCGAAGTTCAAGTCCCGCCGCATCGAATTGACGAGATATCGTTCGTAGCTCGCGGGCACTTGATCCACGCGCGTCCCGAAGATCACGAAACTTGGTGGCCTGGACTTTACCTGCGTGACGTAGCGCATCTTGATCCGCTTGCCCCCAGGGGCTGGCGGCGGGTTGGCTTCGAGCGCGCGTTCGAACCAGCGGTTGAGTTCACCGGTCGGTACGCGGCGCGACCACGCCTCGCGCGCTTCGAATGCTGCACCAAGTAGCTGGTCGATGCCCTTGCCGGTCACGGCGGAGACCGTGATCAGCGTCACGCCCTTCACTTGACTTAGCCCGTCGCCAAGCGCTGCCTTGACGCCGTTGAACAGCGACGATGGGTCCTGCGCGACGTCCCACTTGTTGAGCGCGATGATCAGCGCCCGGCCTTCTTCGAGCACGCGATCGGCGATGCGCAGGTCCTGCGATTCGAGCCCCAGGGTCGCGTCGAGAAGCAGTACGACCACTTCGGCAAAGTCGATCGCGTGGAGCGCATCGGCGACGGACAGCTTTTCCAGTTTGTCCTGCACCTTGGCGCGCTTGCGCATGCCGGCGGTGTCGATCAGCCGCACGGGACGGCCTTGCCATTCCCATTCGATCGCAATCGAGTCGCGCGTGATCCCGGCCTCCGGGCCAGTGATCATGCGGTCCTCGCCGAGCATCCGGTTCACCAGAGTCGACTTGCCTGCGTTCGGCCGTCCGACGATCGCGAGCTTTAGCGGGGCGGCGGGGTCCTCGTCGTCGAACTCAGACTCCTCTTCGTCCTCGGGCGCATCGCGATCGAGGAGTGGTAGCAGCGCCTCGAACAGATCGCCGACGCCTTCGCCATGTTCGGCCGACAGTGGGACGGGATCGCCGAAGCCGAGCGCCAGTGCTTCGAGGATGCCCTGGTCGCCAGCCCGCCCTTCCGCCTTGTTGGCGACCAGCACGATTGGGGTGGTCGAGCTGCGGAGCCAGCGGGCGATCTCCTCGTCAAGCGGGACGATACCGGCGCGCGAGTCGATCATGAACAGCGCCACGTCCGCCGATGCGACCGCGGCCTCGGTCTGAAGTCGCATCCGGCCGGGGAGCGACTGGGCGTCGTGATCCTCGTAGCCCGCGGTATCGATGATGCGAAAATCGAGCCCGATGAGATGCGCCTCGCCTTCGCGGCGGTCGCGTGTCACGCCGGGGCGATCATCGACCAGCGCGAGTTTCTTGCCGACAAGGCGGTTGAACAGCGTGGACTTGCCGACGTTGGGTCGGCCGACGATTGCGACGGTTGGGAGACGGGCCATCGCGAGCCCCTACTCGCTTGGCCCGCCGCCGTCACCTATATGCGGAAAGCTTGCCCTTCTGATCGAGCACGAACAGCGTCTGGTTCGCGACCACCGGCGGCAAGGTAAAGGCATCGGCCGCGTCGATCGTGGCCTGAACGCTGCCATCCGCCGGCGACACACCGACCAATTCGCCGCGCGAGTTCGTCAGCCACAGCCGATCGCCTGCCAACACAGGGCCGAACCAGGTGTATGCGTTCGACTTCTTCTTTTCATTCTTGAACGCGCGCAACTGGCCGATCCAGCGGACCTTGCCGTTGGCGCGCGAGAGGCAGACGAGCCGGGCATCGTCGGTCACCACGAACAGCCATTCGCCGGCAATCCACGGCGTGGTGATGCTGGCGAAATTCTGCTCCCATAGGCGCTGCCCGGTGGCGATCTCGATCGCCACCATGCGCCCGCCCTGCCCCACGGCATAAGCGCGGCCGTCGGCGATCACCGGATCGGCGTCGATGTCCGCCAGGCTCGACACCGAGGTCGAGATGCTCGTGCGCGACAGCGCGTCCTGCCACAAGGTGCGGCCGTTCTCGTAGCGATACGCATTGAGCTCGCCCGACGAGAAGCCGGCGACGATCGTCCCCGCGGCCGCAGCCGGGGCGGCGACGCCGAAGACGCCTTGTGTTTCGACGCTGGCGGAGGCTGTCCACACGACCTTGCCGTCGTTCTGGTCGAGCGCGAACAGCTGATTGTCCTGGCTCAGCACATAGACCTGGCCGTTGGCGATCGTCGGCGCGCCGCGGAGCGGGCCACCGGGCTTGGCGCGCCACGCCTCAACGCCGTCTGCGGCGTTGAGTGCTACGACCTCGCCGAGGCCGTCGGTGGCATAAACACGCGTGCCATCGAAGCTGACGCCGCCGCCAAAACGCGCCGATTTGTTCTCGTCGTTCTTCGTGATTGAGCTGGTCCAGATCGATGCACCGGTATCCGCGTTGAACGCATGAACCTGCGCCTCGACGTCGACGACGAACACCTTGCCATCGCCGATCACCGGCGCAGCACCGAGCCGCTGACGGTTCGTCCCGCCGTCGATCGTTGCGCTCCAGATGACTGCCGGGGAACCGCCGAGTGCCAGATGCCCCATCGCCTTCGCGGCATTACCCCCGGGTTGCGCCCAGGCCGGGTTCGCCTCGGCGGGAGGCAGCAGGACTTGCACGCCGGCGAGCGAAGGATCGACCTCGGCAGCGTTCTCGGACACCAGAATCGGCACGCGATTACCCACCGTCGGGGTCTTCTTGCCCTCGCCCTTGAAAATACCGCAGGCGCTGAGGCCCATCAGCGCCGCTAGCGCGACCGGTGCGGCAATCGATTTCTTCATTGCTTCGCCTTGCTTTCTACCGCGCCGTCCGTCGCGTCACTCCGTGACCCGGCTTCCGCCGGCACGGCATCCACGCCCAGTACGCCTGCCATCTGAACCGCCCGTTGACGGATCGTCGGCGGCACCTTTTCATCCTGCGCCATCTGGCCGAACAGACGCCCGGCGAGATCACGGCGGCCCTGCTTCAGATAGGCCAATGCGACCAGTTCACCGGCGCTGCCGAAATACGCATTCTCCGGCACTGCAACCCCGCGCAGCCGGGCGACCACTTGATCGGGCTTCAGCGTGTCGAACTCTGCGGTCGTCTGCCGAACGAGCGCCAGATGGCGGAACGGATCACCAAGTGACTCGTCGGCGGCGATTGCGCCGAACTTTGCGGCGGCGCCCTTCAGATCGTCCTTCTGCAGCAGCAGATCGGCCTGAGTGAACATGGCGGCGGCGCGATAGCCGTCGGACTTGGACTGGGCGAGCGCGGCGAGCGGGGCCGAGGCCTTCTCGATGCGCTGCGCTGCCAGATCGTCCCACGCGGCCTGGAAACGTTCGCCATCGCGGCCGGCGGCCTCGCGCTGCTGGCTTTGCCAGAAGAGATAGCCGCCGAACGACGCCAGGCCGACGACGATCACGATCGCAATGATCAGCCCCCAGCGCTTCCAGAGCGCTGCGGCTTGTTCCTTGCGCAATTCCTCGTCGACTTCGCGCAGGAATGCTTGATTGTTCTGCGGCGTCAGCGCCACGGCTTACTCCGATACTTGGTAAAGGCGGGGGGAAGGTCGCGGACCTTAGCCGCGCCGCCTGCGAAACGGAAGCGACTCACGGCTTGGGGGCGTAGGTCTGGTCGGCGCTCGGAAATTCGCGGCTGCGCACCTCCGCAGCGTACATGGCGGCGCGCTCGCCAATATAGCCGGCCATGTCGCCGTAACGCTTCACGAAACGTGGCGTACGCTCGAACATGCCGAGCATGTCTTCGGTGACGAGCACCTGGCCGTCGCATTCGGCGGAGGCTCCGATGCCGATCGTGGGCACGTCGATCGAGCGGGTGATCTCGATCGCGATCGGCTCGACGACGCCTTCGATCACGATCGCGAAGGCACCCGCCTCGGCGACCGCACGCGCGTCGCCGACGATCTTTTGCGCTTCCGCCTCGGATCGCCCGCGCGCGCCGTAGCCACCAAGGGCATTCACCGCCTGCGGCGTCAGACCGACGTGGCCCATCACTGGGATGCCGCGCTCCGACAGGAACGCCACCGTCGAGGCCATCGCGGTGCCGCCTTCCAGCTTCACCGCCGCGGCGCCGGTCTGCTTGAGTAGCCAGGCGGCGCTCTCGAACGCCTTTTCGGGGCTCGCCTCGTAGCTGCCGAACGGCATGTCAACGACGACGACCGCATGATAGCTGCCGCGCACCACCGCAGCGCCATGCGCCGCCATCATCTCGAGCGTAACCGGCACCGTCGACGGCAGGCCGTAGATCACTTGGCCAAGACTGTCGCCGACGAGCAGCAGGTCGCAATGCGGATCGAGCAGTTGCGCCGTGCGCACGGTGTACGCGGTCAGCATCACCAGCGGCTCGCCACCCTTGCGCCGGCGCACCGCGGGCACGGTGAGCCGCTTCATCGGCGCGGATACCGGCGTGGCGCGGCTGGTCGAGCTGTCGATCGTGAAGGTCGTGGACATTGCGGGCGCTTAGCGGCTTCCCGTCACGCGATCCAGCCGCGTGCCCTGACCATGTTCGCGAACCACAAGCTCACGCCACCGACGATGATGATGACGGCGGGGAAATAGGTGGTCCAGACTCCCTTGGCGGCGATGATGTCGGTGGCGAGGAACATCCAGCCGAACATCACTACCGTGGCCAAGAGCGAGATGGCCGCGAGCGTGACTGCTTCGCGCCGGCGCAGGATCAACGCCACGCCCGTCGCGAGCGCCCCCCAGGTCGCGATGCCGAAGACCCAAACATACCAGCCCGGGAGCGAGGCGAAGAGCTGCCGATCATAGTCGGTCGGCACCGCCCCCATCGCGGCAGGGCCATGCGCGACATGCTCGTAGAAGGAATAGAGCCCCATCGCCTGCCACAGCAGCAGCAGGACCACGACGACCCAGAACCATGCCTGGGGGCGACGCGTGACGGCCATTCTTCCTCTCCCAGGCGGACGCGGAGATGCTGCGCTTTTCGTTGCGCGGATGCAATGTTCGCGCTCGGCGTGTTCGCGCGAATGTTGAGGAAGTTGAGGACGTCGCGCGGGTTTGCGGAGGGCCCCAACATTGGCGGATGGTGGGCCGGAGGGCGTGGCGTGGGGCATGCTGCCGGTGTGCCACAAACGCTAATCTGTAGGACAGGTTCGGGCGGTCCTCTTCGATCCTCCACGCCTAGCGGAGGCTCGAGCGAAGCGGTGGCAGAGCGCTGGATTAGACGTCTTCCCCTATGTCGATCCGATTGCCGTCAGGATCAGCGAACACAAAGGCCCGCTGTCCGTAATCCTTGTCTGCGAGGCGTTTAATGATCGTCACGCCCTGGGCCTCGCAAACGGCGTAAAGTGCAGCTACGTCGCTGACGAACATGTGCATGACATTTACGGTCGAAGGTGTGTGGTCAGGTTTCTGATTCAAATGGATTTCGGCTTGATCCTTCTCCAAGATCATGAATCCGACCGGGTCACCGTTTTCAAAGACCTTCTGAAAACCCAGGATGCGGGAATAGAATTCGTGTGCTGCCTGAATGTCTCGAACACAGATCCCGGGTGCGACTCGTCCGAAAGTGATCTCCGCGAGAGGAGGATCCGACATCGTCTCTTCCTTCCAATCAGGGGCGGCGTTGCGCATGCCAGTTGCGTAGCTGAGTCCTGATCCGTTTGCTGCGTTCGCGGTCCGTACTAATCAATCGCTGCCGGTGGCCGCTCGCGCGAGTTGCGGCGGCACCTTAGCCCTGCCGTCAGTTATGGCCTCATTCCTCCCCAAACACCACCGCATACCGCTCCGCCGAGAACCCCGCTTCGAATCACCTCGCCCCACACCAGCAGTGGGCGTTTGATCGTCGACGGGTGCGCCTGCATGATCGTCATCGCGCGCGCTTCGTCCAGGTCGGAGCGCTCCGCCTCGGGCAGCTTGCGAAAGGTGGTGCCCTGGCGGTTCAGCACCTTTTCCCAGCCGAGCCGTTCAACCGCGCGGGCGAGGATCGCGACGTCGACGCCGGCCTTCTTATAATCGTGGAAACGGTAGGCGATGCCGTGGGTGTCGAGCCACGTGCGGGCCTTCTTCACGGTGTCGCAGTTGGGGATGCCGTAGATCGTGGGTTCCATGCCGTTTCAATCGAGGAAACGGCCGAGGACCGCAACCGGCTGGGGCGCGAAGCCAAGCGCGGCGTAGAAGCCGAGCGCGTCTTCGTTGCCGTCGCGCACCATCAGTTGGAGCTTGGCGACGCCGCGGGCGCGGAGCCATTCCTCCGCCGCAACCATCAGCGCGCGGCCGTGTCCGCCGCGACGGCACTCGGGCGCAACGGCGAGGTAATAGACCCAGCCGCGGTGGCCGTCTTCGCCGACCATTACGCTGCCGGCGATGGTATCGGGGTCGCGGAGCAGCAGAATTGCGGAGGCCTGGCCGGTGACTGCACGGTGGAAGTCGCGCTCGGGCGGGTTCCACGGGCGGGTCAGGCCGCATGCTTCCCACAGGGCGACGACCGCTGCTTCGTCGGCGAGCGTCGCTGGCGTGATCATTTGCGCTGCTTGGCGAGATCGGCGTCGAAGGCGGTGCGGGCGTCGGCGACCAGCTTTGGCAGGACGGCCTTGTCGATCAGCGCGTTGCGGCGGACGCGACCCATCAGGTCGACCGATTCGGGGTGGAACGGCAGGACTACGTCGGGCTGCAGCGCGCCGAGCCGATCGAAGCTGCGGCGGAAATCGGCGACGATCCGTGGATAGCGTTTGTTGCCGACGAGCTTGTTGCCCGCGACGCTGACGCTGCATGCGAACAGCACGTCGAATTGGCGGCCCTCGTGCGGGAGAGTCATCGACCAACTGGTGCAGCCGGGCGTATGACCGGGTGTCGCGACCGCGGTAAGCGTGATGCCGCCGAGCGTCACCCGGCCACCGTCGGGAATTGCGCGATCGACCTTGGCGGCGGGGAAGCGGATGACGCCGTAGCTCGTCTCGCCGGGCGGCACGCCAGTGTTCACCGCGGCGGCATCGCCGACGCCGACCACTAGCTTGGCGCCGGTAGCGCGCTTCAGAGCGGCGAGGCCGCCGGCGTGGTCGAAATGTGCATGGCTGAGGAGGATAAATTTGACGTCAGACAGCTTAACCCCGCGCGCGACGATCGCGCGTTCGACGAGCGCTGCATTCTCCTCCATCGGTGCGTCGATCAGGATCGCGCCAGCCGGTGTGCGGATCAGATACGCTGCGAGCCCGTCGGTGCCGACGTAATCGATCGGGCCGATGATCGGGAATGGCGCGATCGGACGAGTCCAGGCGGGGGGATCTTTCTGCGCAGCGGCGGGTCTGGCGGCGAGCGTCGCCACCGCAGTTGCGAACCCGAGGGCGGTGCGGATCAGGGGGGCGCTCGTCATGCGGCCGGGGGTAATCGAGGTGGGTGCGAGTGGCTAGTCGTCGGTGTGCCGTGACGGTTCGCGAAGCCTTCGGTAGTCTCTCGCCGGAGGCGCGACGCGTAATACTGGCGCCCGAGACAGGAATTCACCGTGTCGGACCCGCGCCCCGTCAGGCTTGTGCCGCACGATCCATGCTGGGCGGCGTTGGCGGAGGATGAGATCGGTCGCCTTTGCCGGGCCGCGGGTTCGGCTTTCCTGGACATTCATCATATCGGCTCGACCTCGATCCCCGGCATCGCGGCCAAGCCGGTGCTTGACCTGCTCGGCGTTACGCGGAGCCTCGCGATGCTCGATGGCACACAGATTAGCGTGGCCGCGCTGGGGTATGCTTGCCGCGGTGAATATGGCCTCGTGGGTCGGCGCTATTTCACCCTGAGCGATCCGGAAACCGGCGAGCGCCGCGTCCAGCTTCATTGCTACGCGCACGGCGACCCGGCGATCGCGCGGCATCTCGCCTTTCGCGATTACCTGCGTCGCAGCCCTGATCTCGCCTTGCAGTACGAGCGCGAGAAGGCGCGGTGCGCCGCGCTACATCCGTATGATAGCGGTGCCTATACCGAGTGCAAAAGTGCCTGGATCAAGCGCGTCGAGGCCGAAGCGCAGCGGGTCGGTCGAGTGCCCTAACCGCCCGTTAGCCGAACAAAGCCTTGGCGGTGCTGTTCGGATCGGCAGGCTTTTCGCAGCGGATGATCTCGGCGTAGCGCGCCGGGATCGAAGCGCTATCGTAGCCTGTGGCGAACACGAAATGCACGCCACGCTTGAGCAGCGCGTCGGCAATGGGCCACGCCATCAGGCCTTGCAAATTGATGTCCATGACCGCGCCGTCGATGCGCTCGGTCTGTTCGATCAGCGCCATTGCGGCATCCACGCTCGCTGCCGGACCGATGATCTCGGCGCCGTTCGCAGCGAGTTGGCAGGCCATGTCCTCGGCGATGAAATAATCGTCTTCGATCACGAGCACGGTGCGTCCAGCGAGCATCGCCTGGCTCTCGATCGTCACCCAAGGTCTCGTTTGCGATTGCGATCGACGAGCGGGAGGTCGATCGTACACCGCACGCCATCGTCGTTGAGATCGAAGCTCGTCTTGGCGTTGAGCGCATAGGGAAGCGCGCGCTCGATCAATTCACGGCCATAGCCCTTACGCGCGTCTTCCTCACCGCCCGGCGCGCGGCCGACACCCGCCTCCACCCACTCAAGAATTAGATGCGGGGCAGCGTCGTTTTCCTGCTGCACCGACCACGTTACCGTCAGCGTCCGGTCGTCTGCCGCGAGCGCGCCGTGTTTGCGGGCGTTGGTTGCGAGCTCGTGGATCGCGAGCGCCATCGTCTGCACGATGGTGTCTCGCAGCACGACATCGGGGCCATCGAGCGTTACTCTGCTGTCGGAGGCGTCGGCGCCTAGCGCGTCCAGCTCCATGCGGACCAGCGCGCCGATCGTGATCGGCTCGATGTCGGTGCGGGACAGCAGGCCCTGGACCCGCGCGAGCGCCGCCAGCCGCGCGTTGAATTGGGTGCGGAATTCTTCGGTCGGGCCAGTGCGCGCCATTGTCCGGTTAGCGATCGCGCTGACCACGGCGATCAGATTGCGGGTGCGGTGCTGGAGCTCGGCTACCATCACCTCCATCTTTGCCTCGGCGAGCTGCGCCTTTTCGGCGAGTTCCTGCTGACGCACCGACGACGCGAGCAGGGCATCGTTCATATCGCGCAGGAGCTGATCGTGCTCGGCGTCCTGCGCGGGATCGGTCATTTCGCTTTCCCTGGAAGATGCGGTTCGTCGGGATCGTCGGGCGCGCGACTCGCCAAATCCTGATCTTGCTGTTCGTTTGCCGTCCACGGCAGCGGTTCGGGAATGCCGCTGATGAGGCCGCGATAACCGCGGAGCGGCTCGCCGATCACGACGCCACGGTCGGTGATCGTATATTCGTGCATATCAATGCTGTGCGGTCCGCCACGCATCTTCACCACGATGATCATCTTGCGTAACTGCCCGTCGATCGAGACGTAGCGTAGTCGAACGATATCGTCCGTGAGGAATGAAATGGCGTAGTTGCTGAGGCCCATCGAGGTGGACGTCTCTTCCACCTCGACGGTGCTCACGACGGTTGCCCCGGTGCGGGTGAGTGCGCCGATCATCCGATAGAGCGACTCGCGGAATTCGTGGCGAAAATCGGGGGCGAGCGCCATTTCGAAGCCGACCAGCGAATCGATCACGACGCGTTTTGCGCCGATTTCCTTCACCGCCGCGATCACTTCGTGGACCGTCTCGTCGACGGAAAGGTCGAGCGGGCGGATGTAGATGATCTTGAGCGTACCCGCATCCTGCGGTGCCACGAAATCGATGCCGAGCTTGCCCGCGCGCCGGATATAATCCTTCGGCAGCTCCTCGAAGATGACGATAACGGCCGGCTCACCCTGACGGAGGCCTTCGGCCGCAAATTGCGATGCCAGCACCGACTTGCCCGATCCGGACGGGCCCGCGAGCAGCATACTATCGCCCTCGGGAATACCGCCGTTCAACAGCGCATCGAATCCGGGCACGCCGGTCGACAGGCGCCGCTCGCCTTTGACGTTACTCGACTCGACGGTCAGGCCGAAGGTGCGCGGGAAGGTCTGAACCCCATCGTCGGTGATGCGGAAGGTGTGCATGCCAGGAACGGTGTTCTGGCCGCGCATCTTGATGACCTGCATCTTGCGCACGATCGAATTGCGCTCGACGCTTTGATTGAGCCACAGCAAGCCGTCGGCGACGGTGAAGACCGGATTGTCGCGGAACTCGGCCTCCGAATATTCGCCGATCAGGAACGACGTGACCTGCCAGCTGGTGAGGTAAAGCGCCAGGCGTTGGATGAAATCCGGCAGGCCCATTCCGCTGGCGTCGGTCTGGCCGCCGCGCAGCATCGTGCGAAAGGAATCGACGAAGACCATGCCGGCATTCGATTCCTCGACCTCCTTGACGATGGCATCGAGCACCGCGCCGAGATCTTTCGCCATCACGACGTGGCTGAGATTGATGAAGCGAATGGCGCCATTGACCTTCGCCATGTCGAAGAAGGAAAACTGCTGCTGGTAGCGCAGCATCTTGATGGCCGGCTCGCCAAGCACGGTGAAGTAGAGCGCCGGGCGCTCTTCCGTCGCGTTGGCGAACATGATCTGATGCGCCAGCGTCGTCTTGCCGCCGCCGGGGTTGCCGGCGATGATGTTGAACGAATATTCCGGCAGCCCGCCGGCGAAGATTTCGTCGAGGCCGGGGACACCGGTGGGCAAGCGCCTGATCAGCACCCGGTCCCGCTCCTGCTCTGCCCTGTCAGTGTTCATGCGATTGGCCTTGTATCTCTGATGTCATCTACCACCGACGCTTCGGGCCATGCGTCGCGAACAAGCCGCAGCGTGAGGGGCTCGCCGACAAAGGTGACGAGAAGCCCCAGAAACTGCGCGATTACTGCGAGCACCGCATCGTCCGATCCCTGCTCCAGCCCTTCGAACGAACCATCCGCCGCCATCGAGACCTGTCGCAGCGAAGGATGTTCGGCACGCGCCAGTGCGAGCGCCCGTCGCACCAGCGAGGCGAACCCGTCCGGTCCGGCGAACCGGGCGAGCGCAATACGCAGACGATCGAACACCCGCGCCGTCTCAACGGCCGGATCGTCTGTCGCGCCGTCAGGCCGCCCCTCCAGGGTCAGCAAGCGTTGCGCCAGCGCTCGTATTGCTAAAGGTGGATTCCTTTCGAGCGACATGACCTCTCTTCGATCTTTTCGGCAAAGTGTTCAACCACGTTGCCGATGCCGCCACCGACGGAGCCCCCCATCATGACCATTCCGATCCTCGACGCCGCCGCGCTGAAACGCGAAGCCTGCCTGATCGACGGCGAATGGGTGACGGGCGACGCGTGGATCGACGTCGACGATCCGGCGACCGGCGCGGTGATCGGGCGGGTGCCGCGGTTAGGGCGGGTCGACACCGAGTGCGCGATCGCGGCGGCGCAGCGCGCGATGGGGCCGTGGGCGGCGCGGACGGCGAAAGAGCGCGCGGTGGTGCTGCGGCGCTATTTCGACCTGATCGTGGCGCATCAGGAACCGCTGGCGGCGCTGCTGACGCAGGAGCAGGGCAAGCCGCTGGCCGAGGCGCGCGGCGAAATCGCTTATGCGGCGAGCTTCATCGAATGGTTCGGTGAAGAGGCCAAGCGCGTCTATGGCGACGTGATCCCGAGCCATGCCGGCGACAAGCGTATCATCGTGCTGAAGCAGCCGATCGGCGTCGTCGCGGCGATCACGCCGTGGAATTTCCCGGCGGCGATGATCACGCGCAAGATCGCGCCGGCGCTGGCGGCAGGCTGCGGCGTGGTGGTGAAGCCTGCCACGCAGACACCGTTCACCGCGCTGGCGCTGGGCGTGCTGGCGCAGGAAGCGGGGCTTCCCGACGGGCTGCTCAACATCGTCACCGGCAGCTCGACCGAGATTGGTGCGGCGCTGACGCAAAGCCCGGTGGTGCGCAAGCTGAGCTTCACCGGATCGACCGAGGTTGGCGCCAAGCTGTTCGCGCAGTGCGCGCCGACGATCAAAAAGCTGAGCCTTGAGCTGGGCGGCAACGCGCCCTTCATCGTGTTCGACGACGCCGATCTCGATGCGGCGGTGGCGGGCGCGATCCAGTCCAAGTTCCGCAACGCGGGGCAGACCTGCGTGTGCGCCAACCGGATATACGTGCAGGCTGGAGTGCATGACGCGTTCGTGGCGAAGTTCACCGCTGCGGTCGCCAAGCTCCGGATCGGCGCGGGCGATGCTGACGGGACGGACATCGGACCGGTGATCGACGAGGCAGCGGTGCGCAAGGTGGAGGCGCATATCGCCGACGCCACCGCCAAGGGCGCGACGCTGGTGCTTGGTGGCGCGCGCGACGTGCTGGGCGGGCGCTTCTTCCAGCCGACGGTGCTGACCAGCGTGACGCGCGCGATGATCGTGACGCAGGAGGAGACGTTCGGGCCGCTCGCGCCGATCATCCGCTTCGACGACGAGGCCGACGTGATCGCGATGGCGAACGACACGCCGTTCGGGCTCGCGGCGTATTTCTACGCGCGCGACATCGGCCGGATCTGGCGCGTCGGCGAGGCGCTGGAGGCGGGGATTGTCGGGGTGAATACGGGGTTGATCTCGACCGAAGTGGCGCCGTTTGGCGGGGTGAAGGCGTCGGGTCTCGGGCGCGAGGGGTCGCGGTATGGGATCGAGGATTTTTTGGAGATCAAGTATTTGTGTTTGGGGCTTTAGGGATGCGGCGTTCGTGTTCGGTGTAAGGGACTCCGTTCGCCCTGAGGAGGTGCCGAGCGACAGCGAGGTCCCGTCTCGAAGGGCATGCGCTGGGCATATGCTTCGAGACGGCACTTCGCCTGCGGCTCAGCACCTCCTCAGCACGAACGGTTGGGGTGTAGGCAATCCTCCCTAAATCACCGCCGCAAGTTCCGATGCCTGTTTGATCGCGCGCTTGGCGTCGAGTTCAGAGGCGTCGGAGGCGCCGCCGATCAGGCGGGGGGCATGGCCGCGCGCTACCAACTCATCGTGGAGCGTGGTGGCGCTGTCCTGGCCGGTGCAGACGATGATCGTGTCGGCCGGGATCGTCTGCGGCTCGCCGTTGACGGTGAGGTGCAGGCCTTCATCGTCAATCGCGACATAGTCGACGCCCGAAAGCATCGCGACATCGCGGCGCTGCAGCTTGATGCGGTGCGTCCAGCCGGTGGTGCGGCCGAGCGACTTGCCGAGCCCCGTCGCCTTGCGCTGCATCATCGTGACATTGCGGCCGCTGGAAGCGACGTGCGGCGTCACGCCTGTGACGCCGCCGCGCGGATGATTGTCGAAGTCGATGCCCCATTCCTTGGCGAACACCTCGACGTCGATTGCGCTCGACGGGCCGGCGTGGGTGACGAATTCGGCGATGTCGAAGCCGATGCCGCCCGCGCCCATGATCGCGACGCGCTCGCCGACGGCGGCCTCGCCGCGCAGCACGTCGATGTAGCTGACTGCCTTTGGGTGATCGATGCCGGCGACCGCGGGAACGCGCGGCTGAATGCCGGTGGCGATGACGATCTCGTCATAGCCGCCGGCGACTAGCGTCTCGGCATCGACATAGGTCGAAAGCTTGAGGTCGATGCCCTCCTTCTCGATCATCCGGCCGAAGTAGCGCAGCGTTTCGTAGAATTCTTCCTTGCCGGGCACTTGCTTGGCGAGGTTGATCTGCCCGCCGATTTCGTCCGCGGCGTCGAACAGCGTCACCTTGTGGCCGCGACCGGCGGTGATGTTGGCGAAGGCGAGGCCGGCGGGGCCGGCGCCGACCACGGCGATTCGCTTGGGGGTGGTCACGGCGGGGTAGTTCAGTTCGGTCTCGCGGCACGCGCGCGCGTTGACGAGGCACGAGGTGAGCTGGCCGCTGAAGGTATGATCGAGGCAGGCCTGGTTGCAGCCGATGCAAGTGTTGATCTCGTCGGCGCGGCCTTCGAGCGCCTTTACCGCGAAATCGGGGTCGGCGAGCATCGGGCGGGCAAGCGATACGAGGTCCGCGTCGCCGCGCGCTAGCACCTCTTCGGCCACCTCGGGCGTGTTGATGCGATTGCTGGTGATGAGCGGCACCGACAGCTCGTGGCGCAACCGTCCGGTCACGCGCGTGAAGGCAGCGCGCGGAACCATCGTGGCGATGGTGGGAACGAAGCTCTCGTGCCAGCAGAAGTGGTTGCTGACGACGTCCACCCCCGCGGCCTCCAGCGCCTTGGCGAGGCTGACCACTTCTTCCCACGCCAGCCCGCCCTCGAGCATGTCCATCGCCGAAATGCGGAAGATCAGCAGGAAATCCGGGCCGACCGCGGCGCGGGTGCGGCGGACGATCTCGAGCGGGAAGCGGGTGCGGTTTTCCCAGCTGCCGCCCCAGCGATCGGTGCGCAAGTTGGTCTTGCCGACGAGGAAGGTCGAGATGAGATAGCCGGCCGATCCGATGATCTCGACGCCGTCATACCCCGCCTCTTCGGCGAGCGCGGCGCAGCGAACGAAGGCTTCGATCTGTTCCTCGATTCCGGCCTCGTCGAGCTCGTTGGGCACGTGGCGGCCGATGCGCGATTTGACCGCGGACGGCGC
This sequence comes from Sphingomonas radiodurans, assembly GCF_020866845.1. Classification (NCBI taxonomy): domain Bacteria; kingdom Pseudomonadati; phylum Pseudomonadota; class Alphaproteobacteria; order Sphingomonadales; family Sphingomonadaceae; genus Sphingomonas; species Sphingomonas radiodurans. Next base: position 3,419,704 of record NZ_CP086594.1, on the reverse strand, counting down.
GACGCAGGCGCTGGTATGCGCGAGCGGGCCGGAATGGAGGATCTGCATGCAGATCTTCACGTCGGGATCGGCGGCATGGACCGCATCGGTGACGGTGCGATGCAATGGCAGTTCGCTGGAACCGGTAAGCTTCGCGCCGCGGCCGCTGGTTTCGTGCGGGCTGAACCCGCCGGTGATGATCATCCCCACGCCGCCGCGCACACGCTCGACGAAATAGGCGGTCAGGCGCTCGGCGGCGTCGGGCAGATCCTCGAGCCCGGTGTGCATCGAGCCCATGATGATGCGATTCTTCAGCGCGACATTGCCGATGCGGAGGGGTGCGAACACATGCGGGTAGGCGGACAGGCCCGGCCAGGGCTCCACGTGGTTTCGCTGCAGCGACGTTGCCATCGGTATCTCTCCTAGATTTTGGGGCACCTTGCAGTGTGGCGAGCGTCTGCAAAAGCATAAAATTGAAACACGATATCGCTGGCGCCCCCTCTGACATCGCGACGCCTATTACGCGAGCATGGGCACGGCGGTGGAGCGGCGGTGCTTCCTCGAGTGCCCTGTACCGGAGCGATCGATTGATCCATGCCGGTGCCGGATGAGCACGATCGACCAGACATCGGGGGTGACGCCCCCTACCCGGCCCCGCCTGGATGCGCCGATCCTGCTGGGGGCGGTTGCCGCGTTCTGCGTATATCTTTCGATGTTTGCGTTCCGCAAACCCTTCGCCGCTGCCGCCTATGACGATGTTGCCGGCTGGAGCGCGGCAATCGACTTCAAGGTCGTTCTCGTGATCGCGCAGGTCGCCGGCTACGCGCTGGCGAAGATGATCGGCATCAAGCTGATCGCCGAGCTCGACGGGCGGCGGCGTGCGGCGGCGATCCTTGGGCTTATCGGCGCCTCCTGGGCAGCGCTGGTGCTGTTCGCGGTAGCGCCGCTGTGGCTTAAGATTCTCGCCCTGTTCCTTAACGGGATGCCGCTCGGGCTGATCTGGGGGCTGGTGTTCAGCTACATGGAGGGGCGACGCACCTCGGAACTGCTCAACGCGATCCTGTGCGCGAGCTTCATCGTCTCGTCTGGGCTGGTGAAGTCGGTCGCGGTGTGGCTGATGACATCGTTCAGCGTGAGCGAATGGTGGATGCCGGCGGCGACGGGCGTGCTGTTCATGCCGCTGCTGGTCGGCTCGACGCTGCTGCTCGCGCGGATGCCGCCGCCCGACGCCGCCGATGTCGCGGCGCGGACGCTGCGCGGGCCGATGTTCGCGGACGAGCGGCGCGCGTTCCTGCGGCGGTACGGGCCCGGACTCGCGATGCTGGTCGGCGGCTACGTGCTGTTCACCGCGCTGCGCGACTTCCGCGACAATTTTGCTGCCGAGTTGTGGCGCGAATTGGGCTATCAGGGTGTCTCGGGCGTGTTCACCGCGAGCGAGCTGCCGGTTGCGGCGATCACGCTGCTCGCGCTCGCCAGCCTGATGACGGTGCGCAACAATGCGCGAGCGTTGGCGGCGATGCATTTGATCATCGGCGGGGGTGCGGCGCTGATCGGCGCATCGACGCTGGCGTTCCAGGCCGGGCTGCTCTCGCCGATCGGCTGGATGATCGCGTCCGGCGCGGGGCTGTACCTCGCCTATACGCCGTTCAACGCGATGCTGTTCGATCGGCTGATCGCCGCCGCGCGGCAGCCGGGAACGGCGGGGTTCCTGATCTATGTCGCGGATGCCGCGGGCTATGTCGGCAGCATCGCGCTGCTGCTGTTCCGCAACCTGTTCACCGGCGACTTGCCGTGGCTGACCTTCTTCGAGCGCGGCGCGCTGGTGACGTCAGTTGGGGGCGTGGTGCTGACTGGGATTAGCGCGGTCTATTTCGCGCGCCGCGTGCGCGCGGCGGCGCACGGAGCGACAAGCGCCTGAGCGACAACCGTGTCGTTGCGGATGTCGTCCCTCCCGAGGTTGAAAGCCGCCGGTCGGCGGCGCATGCTCGCCGTCAGAACTGTAAATTGGGGGTGGAATGATCAAGCGCACCAAGATGCTCGCAGGGTTGCTCGCCGGCGTAGCGGCTTTGACGATGACATCTCCTGTCGCGGCGCAGAGCGAACCCGACACTGCTCGCGAGGCGGCGTTCGATGCCAGCGTCAGCTCGGAGGATCAGCTCGTCTGGATGAAGGACATGGCGTCGGCGCCGCACCATGTCGGCTCGCCGAAGGGCCGCGCCAACGCCGAGGCGACGCTCGCGCTGTTCAAGCAATGGGGCTGGGATGCGCGGATCGAGACGTTCGACGTCCTGTTCCCGACGCCGATCTCCACGACGGTCGAGATGATCACGCCCGAGCGCGTCGTACTCGGCGGGCAGGAGCCGGCGGTGGCGGACGATCCGACGTCGGCCGATCTCTCCAAGGCGCTGCCGCCGTACGTCGCTTATCAGGGCGACGGCGATGTCACGGGCGATCTGGTCTATGTGAACTATGGCATGCCCGACGATTATGCCGCGCTGGCGCGGCGCGGGATCGACGTGAAGGGCAAGATCGTGATCGCGCGCTACGGCGGTGGCTGGCGCGGGCTGAAGCCGAAGCTGGCGCAGGACCATGGCGCCATAGGCTGCATCATCTATTCCGATCCCAAGGACGATGGCTACGGCCAGGGCGACGTCTATCCCGAAGGAGGCGCTCGTCCACCTGCGGCGGTGCAGCGCGGGTCGGTGCTGGACATGGCGATCCACCCCGGCGACCCGCTGACGCCGGGGCGCGGCGCCGTGCCGGGTGCAAAGCGGCTCGACCGGGCGGCGGCGGCGACGATCCTGAAGATCCCGGCGCTGCCAATGTCGTATGGCGATGCGCAGAAGCTGCTGGCGCAGCTGACCGGGCCGGTGGCACCCGAAAAATGGCGCGGCGGGCTGCCGATCACCTATCATATCGGCGGCGGTGGCGGCGTGTCGGTGCATCTCGCGGTGAAATCGAACTGGGCGCTGACGCCGGTCCACAACGTGATCGCCAAGCTGCCCGGCGCGCAGATGCCGGATCAATGGGTGGTGCGCGGCAATCATCGCGATGCTTGGGTGTTCGGCGCGTCCGATCCGCTGTCGGGGCATAGCGCGATGCTATCCGAGGCGAAGGCGCTCGGTGCCTTGTGGCAGCAGGGATGGCGGCCGAAGCGCACGATCGTCTACGCCAGCTGGGATGGCGAGGAGGAGGGGCTGCTCGGCTCGACCGAATGGGCCGAGGCGCATGCCGACGAGCTGCGAAAGAAGGCGGTGGTCTACCTCAACACCGACAGCAATGGGCGTGGGTTCCTGTATGCCGCGGGAAGCCCATCGTATCAGCATCTGGTGAACAGCGTTTCAGCGGCGGTGACCGACCCGCAAACGGGGGTGAGCGCTTCGAAGCGCATGCGCGGCCAGTTGCTGGCGGAAGCGTTCGAGGACCAGGGCGGGTCAAACAAGCGCGCCATCGACGCGGCGGAGGCAGGCGCCGATCTGCCGATCAGCCCGCTGGGATCGGGATCGGATTATGCCGCGTTCGTGCACCATCTCGGCGTGCCGTCGCTCAACGTTGGCTTCGGCGGGGAAGACGAGAGCGGCGGGGTTTATCACTCGGCGTACGACTCGTTCCATCACATGACGACGTTCGACGATCCCGGGCTGAAATACGGCGCGGCATTGTCGAAGGTTGTCGGGCGGATGGTCCTGCGGATCACCGATGCCGATCTGCCGGTGACGCGCTACGGCGATTTCGCGACGGCGATGGGCGCATATCTCGGCGAAGTGAAGACGCTCGCGGGCAATCGCCGCGAGCGCGATCGCAAGCGCGAGAAGCTGATGGCGGACGGCGCGTTCCGCTTGGCGTCCGATCCGCTGAAGCCGGTCGGCGCGCCCGCTGTCGTGCAGCGCACGCCGTTCATCGAGTTTGCGGCGCTGGAAGAGGCCGTCGATCGGCTGCGCGAATCGGCGAGCGCCTTCGATCAGGCGCTGTCCGATCGTGGCGCGTCGCTTGACCCGGCCAGGCGCGCGAAGCTTTCGGTGCAATTGCGCGATATCGATCAGCTGCTGCTCGACGAACGCGGATTGCCGGAGCGGCCGTGGTACAAGAACCTCGCCTACGCGCCGGGGCGCTTCACGGGCTATGGTTCGAAGACGCTGCCGGGCGTTCGGGAGGCGATCGAGGAGCGCCGGTTCGCCGATGCGAACGAATACACCGAGCGGACCGCAAAGGTGCTGACCGACTATGCGGCGCGGCTGGATCTCGCGCGGGCCACGGTAGAAGGACGGTAAAATGGTGGAGCCGAGGGGGATCGAACCCCTGACCTTTCGCATGCCATGCGAACGCTCTCCCAGCTGAGCTACGGCCCCATCCGTCCGGGAAGCGCCCCCTAACGGGGCGCTGCGGGATTGGCAAGCGACCTGATGGTCGCTTGCCGCACTCGATCAGTTGTTCTCGTCTTCGTCGGTCGGCGCGTCGACGCCGAGGTCGTCGTCCCCGCCCAGATCGACTTCGTCGTCTGCGCTGGGCTCCTCGTCCTCGTCGGCGACCAGATCGTTCTCGTCGTCACCGGCAAGATCCCGATCAGGCGTCGCCTTCTCGGCCTTCGCCGCCTCGAACGGCATCGGCTGCTTGGACTTTAGAATCGGCTCGGGAAGCCATGCATAGTTGCATTCGATGCAACTAATGGGATCGTCCTTCTGCAAATCGTAGAAACGCGTAGCGCATTTCGGGCACGTACGTTTCGTGCCCCATTCCGGCTTGATCATGCCGCGTCGTGCCTTTCGGGTGGGATTGTCAACGGGTTCAAACCCGCGAAGTGGGGCGGGCATTGCCATAGCACAACCCCGCTGGCAAGGCGCCGCGGGCAATGACGCACCCCCTTCCCCGCCCCGTCACGATCCAGCCCGCCGAGCGGCTCCACGGCCGTATCCGCGTGCCCGGCGACAAATCGATCAGCCACCGTGCGCTGATGCTGTCGGCGCTCGCAGTGGGCGAAAGCCGAATCGAGGGACTACTTGAGGGCGAGGACGTGCTCGCCACCGCGGCGGCGATGCGGGCGATGGGAGCGAGCATCGCGCGCGACGACGACGGCATCTGGCGGGTTAGCGGCGTGGGCGTCGGCGGGCTGCTGCAGCCCGAGGCGGCGCTCGGCATGGGCAATTCGGGCACGTCGACGCGGCTGCTGATGGGACTGGTCGCGAGCCATCCGATCACCGCGACGTTTATCGGCGACGCGTCGCTTTCGTCGCGGCCGATGAAGCGCGTGATCGATCCACTGGCGACGATGGGCGCGGATATCACTGCCTCGCCGGGCGGGCGCTTGCCGCTGATGGTGCGCGGGCTCTGCCCGGCGGTGCCGATCGAATACGAACTGCCGGTCGCATCTGCGCAGGTGAAGTCTGCGGTGCTGCTGGCGGGGCTCAATACGCCGGGGATCACGCGGGTGATCGAGCCGATCGCCACGCGTGATCATAGCGAGCGGATGCTGGCGGGGTTCGGGGCGACGATCGATGTCGAGCAGACCAACCGTGGGCGGATCATCTCGATCACTGGTGAGGCCGAGCTGAAGCCGCAGTCGATCGTGGTGCCGGGCGATCCCTCGTCAGCGGCGTTCTGGATGGTCGCGGCGACGATCGTGCCGGGCAGCGACGTGGTGATCGAGAATGTCGGGCTGAACCCGACGCGCGCGGGGCTGATCGTCGCGCTGCGGATGATGGGGGCGGACATCACCGAGCTCGATCCGCGCAGCGTCGGTGGTGAGCCAGTAGCGGACCTGCGGGTGCGGCATACGGCGCTGACCGCGATCGAGGTGCCGCACGATCTCGCGCCTGCGATGATCGACGAATATCCCGTGCTGTTCGTCGCGGCTGCGTTCGCCACCGGGCGCACCGTGGCGCGCGGCGCGGACGAATTGCGCGTCAAGGAATCGGATCGCATCGCGGTGATGAAGGCCGCGCTCGACGCCAATGGCGTGACGACGATCGAGCATGAAGACGGGCTGTCGATCAAGGGCAGCGGCGGCGATCCGATCCCCGGCGGCGCGCAGATCGCCTCGAAGCTCGATCACCGGATCGCGATGAGCATGGTGGTCGCCGGGCTGCATGCGCGCCGGCAGATCAGTATCGACGACGCCAGTCCGGTCGCGACGAGCTTCCCGACGTTCTTCGCGCTGCTCGAGTCGCTTGGTGGGAGCGTGGCTTGGGGCTGATCGATCGACGGTCGCTGCTGGCGGGCGGCGCGGCGAGCCTGCTGGCGGTGCCGGCGTTGGGGCGCACGCTTGATCGGCCGACGCGAGAATTGATGGTGCCGGTCGAAGGCGGCCGGATCTATGTTCGCGTGAACGGCGATCTGACGTCGCCCCGCGCGCCGATCGTGATGGTCCACGGCGGCCCCGGCGGCACGCATGCGGGCTTCCTCGACGCGCTGCCGCTGGCGGACGAGCGCGCGGTGATCCTGTACGATCAGCTCGATTCTGGGCGGTCCGAACGGCCAGGCGATCCCGCCAATTGGCGCGTGGCGCGCTTCGTCGATGAGCTGGAGGCGATCCGCGGCGCGCTCGGCATTGCGCGCTGGCACGTGCTCGGGGCGAGCTGGGGCGGCACGGTCGCACTCGAATATGGTGCGCGGCGGCCGGCGGCGTTGAAGGGACTCGCGCTGGCGAGTCCGCTGATCTCGACCAGGAGCTGGCTGGCGGACGCGCAGGTGCTGATCGGCGATCTGCCGCAGCCGATCCGCGACGAATTGCAGCGCTGCGGCGCACTGACGCTGCTGGAGCCGCCGCCCGCGTGCGACGCACCGACGCGAGCCTTCTATGCGGCGTTCAACCGGCGCGAACCCGCGTCGGCTGAGGTTGTCGCCTATGCCGGTGACGGCGGCGGGTCGAATGCGCGGCTGTATCGTGCGATGTGGGGCGCAAGCGAGTTCGTCTCGACGGGCACGCTCAAGGATTATGATGGCGAGCCGTTGCTCGCCAAGCTGGAAGGAAAGCGTACCTTGTTCCTGTGCGGCCAATATGACGAAGCACGGCCCGTGACGATCGGCGCGTTTGCCGCGCGCACCCCCGGCGCGGAGTTCGCCGTCGTGCCGGGTGCGGCGCATGGCTTGTTCAACGATCGGCCGGTGGAAGCGCGCGCGATCGTGCGCCAGTGGCTCGCCCGACAGGACGCACTGGCATGATCATCGCCGTCGACGGCCCGGCTGCGTCGGGCAAGGGGACGATCGCCAGGGCGCTGGCGCGCCATTACGGTCTGCCGCACCTCGACACCGGACTGCTGTATCGCGCGGTCGCCGCGACGGTACTGCAGATGGAGCTCGATCCGACCAAGGAGGCCGATGCGGTCGCCGCGTGCAACTTCGACGAGCAGATGCTTGCGGATCCGGCCTTGCGCGATGACGAACTGGGCAAGGTGGCGTCGATCGTATCGGCGCATCCGCTGGTCCGCGCGGCGCTGCTGCAGCGCCAGCGGCGGTTCGCGCAGCAGGCGGGCGGCGCGGTGCTCGACGGGCGCGACATCGGCACGGTGATCGCGCCAAACGCGCTGGCGAAGCTGTTCGTGCGCGCCACGCCGACGATCCGCGCGCGTCGGCGCCACGCCGAACTGCAGGGTCGCGGCTCGGCGGCGACGTTCGATCAGGTGCTCGCGGACATTCGCGCGCGCGACCAGCGCGACAGCTCGCGATCGGCCGCGCCGCTGGTGCCGGCGAGCGATGCGGCGCTGCTCGACACGAGCTTCCTGTCGATCGAAGCCTCGGTGGAAAAGGCGATCGCTTTGGTCGAGGCGCGGCGAGGCAGTTAGATTATCGACGTCTGCCCAATCTTCGTGGCCGTGCGCCAGCCTGATGATCAATACGCCTTCATCATCGACTCGATAAACGATCAGGTGCGAGCGAAAGGGATGGACGCGAACGGGTGGCGACACTTCGTCACGCTCTCGGGCGACTGCGGGAAAGTCTGAGAGCAGCCGAAAATTGCGGAGCAGGCCCTCGGCATAACGCTCCGCTGTGTCGGTGTCGAAATCGCGAACGCCGCGTAGATAGATCTGGTTGAACTCGTATTCGGCGCGCGCGGTGAGTCTATAGCTCATCGGGGAGTTCGCCAGCGAGCGCGCGGGCGCGTACCTGCTGGAGGATTTCCTCACCGGAGAGCGGGCTGATGCCGCTCGCGAGCCCCTAGTCGCTCAGGCGCTGCATGTTCGCGATCTTGTCGGCGCGGATCTGTTCACGGCGGATCAGGTCGCGCACGACGTCACCCGAATTACCGTATCGAGCGGTCGCTGCCTGCGCTTCGACCCAGAGCTTCATTTCCTCCGGAAGCGAGATGTTCATCGTCGCCATGCAAGATCTCCTTCATGCAACACTCTGTGTTCTTGGCAAGGATTGTCAACCTTGCCACTTGGCGCCTCTTCGCCTAAGGGCGCACGGTCCGGCGGGCTGGGGTTCGCGGAGGCGCGGCGCGGAGGGTTTACTCTCGCGCCCTTTTCGCATTGCTGCGTCTTGGTCCTCAAGCCCCTGTTCGCGCGGATGCCGCGGCGGCATGGGGCCGGCGTGGCGGTGAAGGCCAAGACCAGCGGAACCAACCGCTTGGCCGGAAACGACCTGATTAGGACGAACGACTTTATGGCGACTCAGCCAACTCCAACACGTGACGATTTCGCGGCGATGCTCGATGACATGTTCGGCGGTGCCGACAGCTTCGAAGGCCGCGTGGTGCATGGCACCGTTACCGCGATCGAGAATGACATGGCCGTTATCGACGTCGGCCTGAAGAGCGAAGGCCGCGTGCCGCTGCGCGAGTTCGCGCCTGCGCCGGGCCAGAAGGCCGAGCTGAAGGTCGGTGACGAAGTCGAAGTCTATGTCGACCGCGTCGAGAACATGCATGGCGAAGCGATGCTGTCGCGCGACCGCGCACGCCGCGAAGCCGCATGGGACAAGCTGGAAACCGAATTCGCCAAGACCGCGCGCGTCGAGGGCGTGATCTTCGGCCGCGTGAAGGGTGGCTTCACCGTCGACCTCAACGGCGCCGTGGCGTTCCTGCCGGGCAGCCAGGTCGACATCCGCCCGGTGCGTGACGTGACCCCGCTAATGGACATCCCGCAGCCGTTCCAGATCCTGAAGATGGACCGCAAGCGCGGCAACATCGTCGTATCGCGCCGTGCCGTTCTGGAAGAGACCCGCGCCGAGCAGCGTTCGGGCCTGATCCAGAGCCTGGCCGAGGGCCAGATCATCGACGGCGTCGTCAAGAACATCACCGATTACGGTGCGTTCGTTGATCTGGGCGGCATCGACGGCCTGCTGCACGTCACCGATCTCAGCTACAAGCGCGTCCAGCACCCGTCCGAGATGATCAACATCGGCGACACGGTGAAGGTGCAAATCATCCGCATCAACAAGGACACGCAGCGCATCTCGCTGGGCATGAAGCAGCTCGAGAGCGATCCGTGGGATGGCGCATCGGCCAAGTATCCGATCGGCGCGAAGCTGTCGGGTCGTGTCACGAACATCACTGAATATGGTGCGTTCGTCGAGCTGGAAGCTGGCATCGAGGGCCTGGTCCACGTCAGCGAGATGTCGTGGACCAAGAAGAACGTACATCCGGGCAAGATCGTCTCGACTTCGCAGGAAGTCGATGTCGTGGTGCTCGAGGTCGATGCTGACAAGCGTCGCATCTCGCTGGGCCTCAAGCAGGCGCAGCAGAATCCGTGGGAGCGTTTCGCCGCCGATCATCCGGTGGGCTCGACCGTCGAGGGCGAAGTCAAGAACGCAACCGAGTTCGGCCTGTTCATCGGGCTCGACAACGATGTCGACGGCATGGTCCACATGTCCGACATCGCCTGGGGCGTTTCGGGTGAGGACGCACTCAACCTGCACCGCAAGGGTGAGAGCGTTCAGGCCGTCGTGCTCGACGTCGATCCCGAGAAGGAGCGCATCAGCCTGGGCATGAAGCAGCTCGAGCGTGGCGCACCGGTTGCGGGCGGCACGGTCGCGGCGGGCGATCGCCTCGGCAAGAGCCAGGTCATCACAGTCACGGTGCTCGAAGTTCGCGATGCGGGCCTCGAGGTGCAGGCGGGCGACGACGGCGCAACCGGCTTCATCAAGCGCATCGATCTCGGCCGTGACCGCGACGAGCAGCGTCCGGAGCGGTTCCAGGTCGGGCAGAAGTTCGACGCGATGGTCACCGGTTTCGATCGGTCGAAGAAGCCGACCTTCTCGGTCAAGGCAATGCAGATCTCCGAGGAGAAGCAGGCCGTGGCGCAGTACGGTTCGTCCGACTCGGGTGCGTCGCTGGGCGACATCCTGGGCGAGGCGTTGAAGGCGCGCGACAGCAAGAAGTAAGCACGGTTCGGGCCGGGTGGTTTCTATCACCCGGCCCATCTTTCCCTAGTGTTTGGTGGAGCCTGTCGTTTCCATCCTATTCCGGCCCGGCTTGACCTGTGTTAGTGCGATTAGCGGTTGCAAACGCGACTGTAGATCTGGGGTGGGGTGATGATTCGATCAGAGTTGGTGCAGCAACTGGCGGAGGAGAACCCCGGACTATCGCTGCGCGATATCGAGGCGATCGTCTCTACGTTCTTCGATGAGATCGTGCGCCGGTTAGCCGAAGACGGTCGCGTCGAGCTGCGCGGCTTCGGCGCTTTTTCCACGCGGGCGCGAGATGCACGAACCGGCCGCAACCCGCGCACCGGCGAAGTGGTCGAAGTTACGGCGAAGCGGGTGCCATATTTCAAGCCTGGCAAGGAAATGCGGCTGCGGCTGAACGTGTGAACGCTTGACGCGGGGCGCCGCGTGCCGCTTTCGGTGGCACGTGATGCGCGGACGTGGCGGAACCGGTAGACGCCGGAGACTTAAAATCTTCTGCCCGTATGGGCGTGCGGGTTCGAGTCCCGCCGTCCGCACCATCACTATTGCGTTGCTGCTCGCCAGCAGCGGATGCGAGCGACGGCCCGATGTCGGCGCGGTGATCGTCAGCGCGATCGGCGACGCGCCGAGCCTTTCTGGCGGTATCCGGGCCGATAGCGACACCGCGGATCGGCTGCTGATCGACAGCGTGGCACAAGGGCTGGTGCGGTTCGACGCCACCGGCCAAATCGAGCCGGGCGTGGCCGAACGTTGGATCGTCACCGACTCGGGCACGACCTACATCTTCCGTCTACGCGACATGACCTGGTCGGACGGGCGCCCGATGCGGGCCGCAGAGGTGGTCGCGATCTTGCGGCGACGGATCGCGCAGCGCGCCGACAATCCGCTCAAGCCGTATCTGACCGCGATCGATTCGATCGTCGAGATGACGCCGCAAGTGATCCAGATCGAATTGTCACGCCCACGCCCGGACCTGTTGAAGCTGTTCGCGCAGCCTGAGATGGCGATCATCCGCACTGCCCGGTCAGCCGGTAGCGGCCCGATGCAGATCGTCGGCGCCCCCCGTCGCGTCACGCGGCTGGCGCCGGCGGTCGATTCCAATCGTGCCGAGGACGAACAGGTCGCAACGACGCCGGAAGACCGGGTTTTGTTGGTCGCCGAACGGGCGTCGGCAGGCGTGCTGCGCTTCGCTGCGCGCAAGTCCGATCTCCTGGCGGGTGGCACGATCGAGCATTGGCCGCTCGTCACCGCTGCTCGCGTGGCGCCACGCAACATTCGGCTTGATCCAGCCGCCGGGTTGTTCGGGCTCGCTGCGGTACGGCGCGATGGCTTTCTCGCAACGCCGGAGAACCGCGCCGCCGTCGCGATGGCGATCGATCGTACGGCATTGACGCGCGCCGTGACAGACGATTGGCAGCCCACCGAAACGTTGCTGCCAGCGGCGCTCGACTCTTCCGCGCCGCCGACCCCCGCGGCATGGTCCGGCGTCGCTCCCGACGAGCGACTGGCGGCGGCGCGCGTGCAGATTGCGGCATGGCGCACGGCGAACGCCGCGATACCGGAACTGCGCATCGCGCTACCCCCCGGCAGTGGCGGCACGCTGCTGTGGGCGCGGCTTGCCCTCGACCTTTATGCGATCGGTGTCCGGCCGATCCGCGTCGGCATGGCAGACGAGGCGGACCTGCGGCTAGTCGATGCGGTAGCGCCGTTTGACAGCGCGCGCTGGTACCTTTCCACCGCCTGCCAGCCGTGCGGCGAGGCCGCGACCGAGGCGATCGAGGCGGCGCGATTGGCGCCGACGCTGGCGGAGCGCGCGCGGACGCTGGCAGTGGCCGATGCCGCGCTTGCCGCGGACATCGCCTTCATCCCGATTGCGCGGCCGTTCCGCTGGTCGCTGGTGGCGCAGCGGCTGCGCGCGTGGGAGCCGAACGAGCGCGCCTGGCACCCGTTGAACCGCCTGCGCCGCGACACCAATTGATATCCATGACGCAAGACGCCCGCCCGCACCCCGCCGCGCAACTCGCCGCATCGCTGCCGCTCGGGCGCGATCCCGCATCGGTGCGTCGTCGAGTCGAAGCAATGGAGCGTTTGCTCGAAGGGATGATCGAAGTGCCGGGCATGAACCGGAAAGTCGGGCTGGATTTCATCCTAGGGCTGGTGCCGGTGATTGGAGACGTCATCGCCGCAGGGTTGGGCGCCTATATCGTGTGGGAAGCTCGCAATCTCGGGATGAGCAAAATGCAATTGTTGCGGATGGGTGGGCGCGTCGGTTTCGACACCGCTCTGGGCCTCATCCCGTTCGTCGGCGACGCGGCGGACTTCTTCTACCGTTCGAACACGCGCAGCCTGAAGACGATTAAGCGGCATCTGGATCGGTACCATCCTGCGACGGTGACGATCGAGCGGTAAGCGCCAGTCAGGCTTCTTGTTGCTGCGGCTGATGGATCACGCCGCCTACGGTTGCCTTCGGTACGCCAGTGGTGCCGGGATAAGAGATCGGCAGACCCTTGAGCGTGCGGACGGCCATGTAGGCGAAGCCTTCCGCCTCAATTGCGTCGCCGTTCCAGCCTAGCGCGTCGACCGGCTCCGGGATTAAACCCGTTCGCTGCGCAATCATTGCGAGCATCGTTGGATTGTGGCGTCCGCCACCCGCTACCAGCAATCGCTGCGGCCTCGCCGGCAGCAACGTAATCGCCTCGGCGACGGTCGCCGCGGTGAAGGCGGTCAAGGTCGCAGCGCCGTCAGCGGTAGCGAGCCCGCGTGCCGGCTGGATGGTAAAATCGTTGCGGTCGAGCGACTTGGGTGGCGTCTGCGCGAAATAGGGGTGATCGAGCATGGCGGTGAGCACTGCCTCGTCGACCCGGCCCATCGCCGCCAATTCACCGCCCGCGTCAAAGCGCGCGCCGGTTTCACTCTCGATCCAGCTATCGATCAGGCCATTCGCCGGCCCGGTGTCGAACGCGACGATGCTGCCATCGTCACCGATCCAAGTGACGTTGGCGACGCCCCCAAGGTTGAGCACAACCAGCGGCCGCTCCAGCGCGGCGGTAAGCGCGGCGTGGTAGACCGGCAGCAGGGGAGCCCCCTGCCCGCCTGCGGCTACGTCGGCGCTACGCAACTCAGCTACGGTGACAATCCCCGTGGCGTCAGCCAGCGTCTGCCCGCTGCCGATCTGCCACGTCCAGCCGCGATCGGGCCGGTGTGCCACTGTCTGGCCGTGGAAGCCGATCACGTCGATCTCCTCCGCGCTGCGGCCCGCGTCCCGCAGCAGCTTCTGCACCGCGAAGACGTGCGTGCGGGTGATCAGATCAGATGCGGCGACGACGTCGGGGCTGGCACGCGGGCGATCGAAGGTGAGCGCCAATGCCGTCGCGTCGGCAAGCTGCGCGCGCGCGGCATCCGAGTAAGGCTCGCCACGAAAGGCGATCGAGCGCACCTGCGTCTCGCCGTCGGTCTCGATCAGCGCCGCGTCGATACCATCGAGCGAGGTGCCGGACATCAATCCGATCGCCAGCATAAGCCTGTTCCCTGATTACCCGCCTCCGCGGTGCTCTACGCCGAGCAGATTGGAGCGCATATGGCAAATTGAGCCGAACGGCACTATGTCGCCGCCTCTCATGGCAACTCGTCTTCCCTCACCGCCCCGCGTGGGCATGGTGTCGCTCGGCTGTCCGAAGAACCTCGTCGATAGCGAGCGGATCCTGACCCAATTGCGCGCTGATGGCTATCACATGTCCCCCGATTACGCCGGGGCGGACGTGGTGCTCGTCAACACCTGCGGCTTTCTCGATTCCGCCAAGGAAGAGAGCCTGGAGGCGATCGGCGAGGCGATCGCCGAGAACGGGCGAGTCATCGTCACCGGCTGCATGGGCAAGGAGGCGGAGGTGATCCGCGCGCGCTTCCCGAGCGTGCTCGCGATCACCGGGGCGCATCAGTACGAGCAAGTCGTCGAGGCGGTGCATGAGGCTGCGCCGGCGAACCTGTCGCCGTACATCGATCTGATCCCCGATGCCGGGCTGAAGCTGACGCCGCGGCACTACAGCTATCTCAAGATTTCGGAGGGCTGCAATCACCGCTGCGCCTTCTGCATCATCCCTTCGTTGCGCGGCGACCTCGTCAGCCGGCGGCCCGATGCGATCCTGCGCGAGGCGGAAAAGCTCGTCGCGGCCGGCACGAAGGAATTGCTGGTCATCAGCCAGGATACGTCAGCTTATGGCGTCGACCTGCGCCATGCATCCTATCCGTTGAAGGGCGGTGGTGAGGTTCGTGCGCACATGACCGATCTGACGCGCGAACTGGGGCGGATCGTCGCCCCGGTAACGGGGTGGGTGCGGCTGCACTACGTCTATCCTTATCCACACGTCGATCAGGTGATCCCGCTGATGGCCGATGGGCTGGTGCTCCCGTATCTCGACATTCCGTTCCAGCATGCCGCGCCCAACGTGCTGCGCGCGATGAAGCGGCCGGCGAACGATGCCAAGGTGCTGAGCCGCATCCGGCGCTGGCGCGAGATCTGCCCCGACATCGCGATCCGCTCGACCTTCGTCGTCGGATTCCCGGGCGAGACCGAGGCGGATTTCGAATATCTACTCGACTGGCTCGACGAGGCGCAACTCGACCGTGTGGGCGCGTTCCGCTTCGAGCCGGTCGAAGGGGCGAGTGCGAACTTCCTGCCCAACCCGGTGCCCGAAGAGGTGAAGGAAGAGCGCTACGCGCGCATCATGGAGAAGACCGCGGCGATCAGCGCGGCGAAGCTGCAGGCCAAGATCGGCCGCACGCTCGACGTGATCATCGACGCGGTCGGCGAGGACGGCGCGACCGGAAGATCGTACGCCGATGCGCCGGAGATCGACGGCGAAGTCCATCTGCGTGATGCCGGGCATCTCGCGGCGGGCGACATCGTGCGGGTGGCGATCGAGGACGCCGACGAACACGACCTGTTCGGGGTGCCGATCGGGGGCTGAAGGCCCGTGCGGTCGTTCGCCGCCTCTCCCGATCGGCCGAACCCGAGGCTGTGCAACAGGCCAAGCCCTTCCAGTCGCTTCTCAAATGCGAGCCAAATGCGACTTCTCGGCGCGTCGGCAGTTGACGACCTGCGTCCGCATCGTGCGGGCGCTTACTAAGGAGAACCGAAATGGTCCCCAAACTACTCACGGGGCTCGCAGCAAGTGCGCTCGTCGTTGCGCCTGTCGCAGCCTCAGCCGCACCTGCCGCTAACGCCGCATCCAAGCTGTCTGTCTCGAAGTCGGTGCGCGCAAGCACGCCAACCTCGAAGAAAGATCGCGCTGCGGGCAATAGCGTCATCCCGATCCTGATCGGCGCTGGCGTCGTTGCAGGCGTGGCTTACCTGATCATCGACAACGAAAACGACGACGACTCCGACAGCAATTAAAGAGAGGCCGAGGGGGCGCTTCCCCCTCGGCTGATCCGAACCGTGATCAATTGCGCGGTGCGCGAGCAACAATAGCCTGTGCGGCCTTCAGACGCGCCTTCCACGTCTTTACCGATGGGTGCCCCGCAGAGAGATCGGCTAGCCGACCTTCGATCTGAGTGACCTCACGCCGGGCGGCGTCGAGCTCGGCGACAGTTGGGGGAGGTTGAATGTTGGCGCGTGCTCGCGCGCCGGTGCGGCCGTTCGTCTTGTTCATTATAGTCAATGTGCCCGCGACCGTACCGCCGGGTCAACTGCGGCGCGCCTGATGTACGCCGTCTTCGCCCTTCGCGAGTGGTAGCGGAGGAGGGACTTGAACCCCCGACCCCAGGATTATGATTCCCGTGCTCTAACCAGCTGAGCTACTCCGCCGCGCCTTCGTGAAGGGGCAAGCACCGCTCGCGAGGCGCGGGCTATAGCAGGGGTTCGTAAGCGGTCAACCCGCGAACATGTGGCGCGACAGCGGCTCCCATGGCCCGCCGCGATACCACCAGGCTGCAAGCCCAGCGATCGCGAGCGGGCGGGCTTGGAAGCTCGACGCTAGGTCGGCCAGCAGCGATTTTGCTACCTTCGGCTCCACCTTGTTTTGCACTGTTACATGAGCGCGCCAGCCGGCTTGGTCTTGCGGCGTCAGGAGTCCGGCGAACGCCTCGGCAAGGTGCGCGCGAATGGCTGCGAGGCCCGGACTGTCAATCCGATAGGCGACGCCGCGGCCGAGCGAGTATGGCGCTACCAGCCGCGCCTCGGGCGCCGGCACGCCGCGGGTTTCCTGCGTCAGGCGGTGTTTCACTTCATCCGCCGTACTCGGGGGCAGATGGTGGAACATCGTCAGGTGCGCGTCGAGATGGTTGCGCTCGGGCGGAAAATGCGCGCGGCGCAACTCGTCGAAGTAGGCCTGGTCAGCCTTCCCCAGCAGCGCCGTGACGATGATAGGCGCGGGGGCAGAACTCCGGAACTCGGTCAAATCTCGATCTGGCTGCCGAGTTCGACGACGCGGTTGGTCGGGAGGCGGAAGAATTCCATCGCGCTTTCGGCGTTGCGCAGCATCCACGCGAACAGCTTCTCGCGCCAGAGCGCCATGCCGGGGCGCTCCGAGGCCAGCAGCGTCTGACGCGACAGGAAGAAGCTGGTGTCCATCATGCGGAATTCGCCATCGCACTGGTGGAAGGACTTCAGCGCCGCCGGGATGTCGGGCGATTCCATGAAGCCGTAGCGCAGGATCACGCGGTGGAACCCCTCCCCGAGATTTTCATGCATGAACCGGTCGGCCTCCGGGTAATACGGCATGTCAGTGACCTTCACGGTCAGCAGGATCACGCGTTCGTGCAACACGCGGTTGTGCTTGAGGTTGTGGAGCAGCGCATGCGGCACGCCGTCCGGCGTCGACGTCATGAACACTGCTGTGCCGCCAACGCGGGTCGCGCTGTTCGCTGCTGAGCCGATGAACACCTTGATCGGCATGGCGCCCTCGCGCATCCGCTGGAGCATCAGCTTTCGCCCTGTCGCCCAGGTGGTGAGCAGCACGAAGACGACCAGCGCCACCAGCAGCGGGAACCAGCCGCCATCGGGCACCTTGGTGAGGTTCGATGCGAAATACATGCCGTCGATGAACAGGAAGAGCGCGACGAACGGAACGACATACCACATGGGCCACTGCCACACGCGGCGGATGAGCACCGCGACCATGCAGGTCGAGATGAACATCGTGCCGGTCACCGCGATGCCATACGCTGCCGCGAGGTTCGACGACTCACGAAAGCCCATGATCAGCAGCAGCACCATCGTCAGCAGCGCCCAGTTGACAGACGGAATGTAGATCTGACCCGCGGCAGAGGCGCTGGTGTGATCGATCCGCAGCCGCGGCATCAGCCCGAGCTGGACCGCTTGCTGCACCACCGAATAGGCTCCGGTAATCACCGCCTGGCTGGCGATGATGGTCGCCATCGTGGCGAGAATGACGAGCGGCAGGCGCAGGGCCTCGGGCGCCATCAGGAAGAACGGGTTCTGCGCGGTCGTCGGGTCGCCGAGCATCATCGCGCCCTGGCCCAGATAGTTGAGCATCAACGCCGGGAAGACGAACCACAGCCACGCGTAAGCGATCGGCTTCCGGCCGAAATGCCCCATGTCGGCGTAGAGGGCTTCCGCCCCCGTCACCGCAAGCACGACCGAGCCAAGCGCAAGGAAGGCGAGCATGCCGTCGGTCGCTGCAAACTGTACAGCCCAGCGCGGATCGATCGCGAGGAGAATCTGCGGCTGCGCGACGATGTGGATGATTCCAAGCACCGTCAGGGTGATGAAATAGACCGCCATAATCGGCCCAAACAATCTGCCGACCTTCGCCGTCCCGACCGACTGCATGTAAAACAGCCCGATCATGATCGCGACCGCAATCGGGACGACGAAGCTCTCGAACCGTGCTTCGACCGTCGCGAGACCCTCGACCGCCGAAAGGACTGAGATCGCCGGCGTGATCATGCAATCGCCGAAGAACAGCGCCGAGGCGAGCACGCCAAGGATGACGAGGCTCGGGCCCCATCGCTTGCCCGCTCCGCTCCGGCGCTGGATCAGCGCGAGCAGCGCGAGGCTGCCGCCCTCGCCATTATTGTCGGCGCGCAGGATCACCATGACGTATTTGAACGTCACGATTAGAACGAGCGACCAGAATACGAGGCTGACCACGCCGAAAATGTGCAGCTGGTCCACCGCCAACGGATGATGGCCGACGAAGACCTCTTTCATCGCATAGAGCGGGCTGGTGCCGATATCGCCGTACACGACACCGATGGCGCCGAGTGCGAGCTTGCCTAGGCCATCGTTCTGATGACCGTGCTCGTGAGGCACGCCTGCGGCGGTGGGGATGTTCACCGGCTCGTCGCTGGACACTGGGTCACGGGAAGAAAAAGCCACCATTATCCTGTCGAAGCCTCGGCGCGCCTAGCACTCGCTCATACGTGCGGCAAACGGAACGTTTCACGAACATAAGGGTTGGTTGCTACGAAAGGAATTCACAATGTCTGACGACACCACACCCAATCCAAAGAGTGAGCCCTTTTCGAACGCAGAGAAGGATACCGATGACTGGACGACCGGTGACGAGCCGATGACCGGGGCACAGGCGAGCTACCTAAAGACGCTGAGTGAGGAAGCCGGCGAGCCGTTCGAGGAGACGCTAAACAAGGCAGATGCGTCGAAGCGGATCGATGCGCTGCAGGAGAAGACAGGGCGAGGGAAGTAGCGGCAATCTCAGCCGCACTTACTGGCCTGTCCGTCGCTCCATGGCGATGAACTGGTCGAGCCGGCGTAGTTGCTTGGCGATGTTGCGCTTGTAGCTGGCCCGCTCGGGCGACAGCGCGACCGCTCTGCTCCACAGCCTTCGTGCGGTCGGCAAGTCGCCGGCCCGCACGAAGGCCAGCCCGGCATAATATGGCGGAGCGGGATGCAACGGTGCAAGTTGCATAGCACGCTGAAAGGCGAGCTTCGCGGCTGTCGACATCTCGTCATTGTCGAGCAGGGCGAGGTTGGTGCCAAGCTGCGACCACAGGATGAAGCTTTGCGGTATCGCGCGAATTCCGCCGATCGCGACCCTCGCAGCGGCGCGAGGACTGCCTGACCGCAACATTGCATCTGACGCAATGAGATACGCGGTATCTGCATTGAAGCGGCCGATCATCTGCTCGCGGAGCGCAATCGCTGCGGGATCGATTGCTACAGCCACTTGGATTGGTGTTGCCTGGGCTGCGGATAACCCGGGCTGCCCCTGCCATGCATAGCCGGCGGCGCCGAGAAAAAGCGCGGCACCGGCAGTTGTCCATAGCAACCGCGGAAGACGCAGCAATACCAAGCCGCCGAACGCCAACGCCCCGATGGCTGCAAGGACGATGTAGCCGATCACAAGTTCGAGACGTCCGGCTTTGGCATCGCGCCCGCTCGCCTCATGGGCACAAGCAAGAGCGTCATCTTACCCACACCTTGCGCGGTCAGCCTCGCCCGATCAGCCGTCGTGCTATCCGGTCCGCGACTTCGGACGTCGGATCGCCGGTGGCGTCGCTTTCGTCCCAAACCTGCGTCAGTCGCTCTGGAATGCGCGCGATGCGCGCCTTTACGTCGGCCTCGTCACCGTGACCGAGATATTCGAGCCCAACGTTGATGATCCCGCCAGCGTTGATGACATAATCTGGCGCATAGAGAATACCGCGGTCGTGGACGCGCCGGCCATCGTCCCGGGTGGCGAGCTGGTTGTTCGCGCCACCTGCGACCACTTTCGCCTTCAGCGCTGCGATCGACGCTTCGGTCAGCACGGCACCAAGCGCGTTCGGGCTTACCAAATCGACATCAGCGGCGAGGATCGCCTCAGTGGGCACCGTCGTAGCGCCAACCTCAGCAGCCAGCGCGGATGCACGGGGCTGGTCAACGTCGGCCAGAGTCAGCACGGCACCGTCCGCCGCAAGCAGCTTCGCAAGCCCGCCGCCGACCGAGCCAACGCCCTGGATCGCGACGCGCACGCCCTTCATGTCGGTTGCGCCAAGGCCGCGCTGCGCCGCCGCCTTTACGCCGAGATAGACGCCGAGCGCCGTGTATGGACCGGGATCGCCACCGGCCGCGCCGCTCGCGACCGGGAGCCCGGATACGTAGCGAGTCTCTTCCGCGATCACCTTCATGCGCGCTTCGGACATGCCGACATCCTCGGCGGTCACGTAGCGGCCACCGAGCGATTCAACAGCGCGACCGAAAGCGCGGAGCTGCGCTTCGCTGATTGTGGCGCCAGACGCATCCGCAAGCACGACACCCTTGCCGCCGCCCAGATCCAACCCGGCCATCGCATTCTTGAAGCTCATGCCGCGCGAGAGGCGCAGCGCATCGGTAATCGCGCTGGTGTGATCAGCGTAATGCCAGAAGCGTACCCCGCCCGCGGCAGGGCCGAGCTTCGTGGAGTGTACCGCGATTACGGCGCGCAGGCCCGACACCGGATCGGTGAAGAGGTGGACGCCCTCATGGTCGTCAAAATCGGGAAAGCCCCACGCGGTCATAACATGTTCCGGGGAAAGGATGGGGCGACCGACGGGACTTGAACCCGCAACATCCGGCATCACAAGCCGACGCTCTAACCAATTGAACTACGATCGCCGCAAGAGAGCGCGCCCCTACGGCGGGGGTGCCAAGGCGTCAAGGTCGCGGGCCGATAATTCGCGTTCGGGTAGGGTTAGAACCGGCCCTCGATCGCTAGTTGCATCCCGGCTCCCGTTGCGACGAAGCCAGCCGCTTGCAACCGAGCGGTGCCGGCAGGATCGCTCGGTTGGAGCGTGAGTTCCGCGCGATAGCGGCCGTCGGGCCATAGGCGGATCGTGCTCCCCTCGCCCCCCGCGGCGCTCGTCAGCGGCAGCAGCAGTGCCCCACCGTCGCATCGCGCATTGCCGGTGAGCGAGGCGGGAACGGCCAGGCCACCGATCTCTCCGGCCATGGTGGCGCGCACGCGACCCTCGGCTTGCTCGCACACGTCGCCGCGGAAGCGGACGCTCACGTCCTCGAGATCGAGCATCGTGACCGGCACAGGGCGGAAAGCCGTGCCGACCGGGAGCGAGGCGGTAACGTCATCGAGCCCGAAGCTGTAGCGCGAAACCCCGATCGCGCCCGATAGCCGCGGAGCAGGCGCCGCCGCTGTTCCATCGAGATCGACACGGGCGCGGCCAACAAGCAATTGCAGTGGCGAGACCCCCGCGGAAAGATCGCCGAGCGCGATCTGCCCGAAGCGCGCCTCGCGCAGGCCGCCGGCCCAGATGCTGCCGGTCACCTCTCGCGCCGTCATCCCCTGTTCGGCAAGACCGAACCAGCCGAGCGCCAACCGCAACGGGAGGAAGACGATTAGTGCGCCGACGAGGAACGCGAGAAAGAGCGCGCCTGGCCCGGTGGCAAGTCGAATCCGCCTCATGCCTCTCGTCCCTTTAGCGTCAGCGTGGCGGCGACGGTGCCATCGCCGTTGCCGTTGATCGTCGAAGCATCGACGAGCAGGCCTTCGGCTTCCAATCCGGCGATCCAGCCGAGCAAAGCGCCGGGCTTCGCCGTGGCGATCGTGATCCGGATGCGGTCGCCGTCGGGTTCGAGGCTAGCGAGTGCGAACCCGGCTTCGTCGGCGCGTGCGCGTACCAAATCCGCGATCGCTCCTTCGGGCGCGCGCGGTCGACCGCGCTGGATCGCCTTCACTGCGGCCACTTGCCTCTGCACTTCTCCGAGTTGCACCACCGCCGTGGCGTGGCGCTCACGGGTAGATTCGAGCCCGTCGCGTACCGGGCGGATGACCGCGGCCCAGATCAACGTTAGCGCGAACAGCGCCACCATGATCAAGAGCAGGCGCTTCTCGCGCAGCGACCGTCCCTGATACCAGATCATCACGGGGGTCATGGCAATGTCACCGTGATATCGCCGCGCAAGCGCTGGCCGTTCGCCTCGAAGGTGCTGGTTGTTACCGCGAAGCCGTCTTCACGCAATCGCGCAACCAGTTGATTTGCCTGCGCTTCACCCTCGGCAGAGATCGTGGCGCGCAGGTCGCCATTGGGTTCGAATGCGATGCTGACGACCTCCGTGCCCGAGGTGCCGCGCACCGCCTCGGCAAGCGCCGCTGTGGTGGCGCTGAAGCCAGCACCGGGGCCACGCAGGCGTGACAGCCGCTCCGTGAGCAGGCGGTCGGGGTCGCCCTGCGCGGCACCGCGCGGCAATCCTTCGCGGGCAATCGCCTCGGTTCGCGCCTCGGCTGCGTCGGCGGCAAAGGAATATTTGGCGATCCGCACCAGATCAATCGTCAGCGTCGTCAGCAAGATCAGCGCGCCGAGCATCGCAAGGCGGCGGAGGAGCGCCCAATCGATTGCGCGTCGCCTTCGCTTCGCGAATGCCCCCTGCCGCAGGTTGAGCACTGGGCGGGCTGCGGCGACGGCGATCGCTGCCTCGACCGCGTCACGCCCTAGCGTCTCCGGAGCGGTATCGCCCGTGACCAGTTCGGTTAGCCGTGCCTCGTCGGCGAAGCCGCTGGTGGCGCCGCGCACCACCGACTGACCACCGAAATCAGCCCGGACATAGCCGGATTCGGGACGCGGGAGCAGCAATGGGGCGGGCAGGACGGCGGCCGGATCGATGCCGATGCGGGCGAGCGACTCGAGCCATTCGCGCATCCGTGCGCTTGCCACGACGCCGATCGGGCGTTCGTCCTGCGCTTCGTCGCCAACCGCGACGTGGAGTCCATCGACCGGGGCAGCGCTTGCCTCGCTGACGAGAATGCGTGCTGCTGCAGTGGCTTGCGCCGGCGAACGATCGGGCAAGGTGGCCCAGTGCAGCGTCACGGCGTCGGCCGGGGCGACGGCGATCACCTCGCCGGCGTCGGCATCGGGCACGCCCTCGCCGCGCGCCACCACGGCCTCGTCAACGATGCGCAGCCAGCGCCAATCGTCATCGGCGTGTGCGGGGAGGAAGAGCAATGTGGTCATGTCGCCTCGCCCCATTGCCGCGAGACGAGCTGCGCGGGAAGCGTCGATGCGTCAATCAGCGCACGTTCCTCGACATCGCTGCCCGCAACATTGACGGTGATCCGTAGATCGAACCATTTCGTCGTGATTCCAGTCTGTTGCTCGGCGGCGGGATCGGCGGTGACGCCGGATGCGGCGAAGATCTTCCAGAAATCCTGCGTGTCGGAGAACCCGCCCGGTGGCCGGCGCAACAGCCCCGCTGCGGCCTGCCCGATGCCGAGCGTATCGGGCAGCAGCATCGCCACCAGCGGCGCCTGCTCGGGGGTTAAGGTATTGATATTGATGCTTGATCGGGCCGCACGGGGCAGCGTGCAGAGCCAGGGGCGAAGCTTCTGATAGGCCTCGGCGGTGACGCCGGTGACGGCACGTAACTCGCTGGAATCGACCATCAGGGTGCCGGCGGTGCGATAGGGCGTGGCGAGACCAGTGTAGGCACTGTCCTCCGCGCCGGTGCCGAGCGCCTGATCGTCGCTGTCGATCCAGTCCGCCGCGGCGGCCGCAATAGCTTCACCGCCGGGAACGTTGAGCAGCCGGGCAAGCCGCGCAAATTGCACGACGGTGGTTGGATCGGCGACATACATCCCGTCAAGATCGGTTACCAGGCTATTGAGATTGAAGCAATTTCCGCCGTCGCTGACGCGCGCGGTGGCGATGCCGTTGGGGAGCGGGATAGTGTACGGCCGGTTGCTCCAGCCGCCGTCGAGCGTCACGCGGCTGGGGCTTTGACGGAGCAGATCGGTGACGCGGCCGGTCGCCAGCGCCTCGGCGGCGTATGCAAGGCCGCGGGCTTGATCGAGCGCGACGGCGTTGGCGGTGAGGCGAGTCGATAGCCGCAATCGCTCGAGCGCAGTCGCCGCCATGACGGCGATGACGGCGACCAGGATGAGCACGGTGAGCAGCGCCGCGCCGCGCTCGGCCGGGTTAGTTCCGGGGTTTTTCGGGGCGTATTCTACCGGAGCGACTCTCGTGCGCCGCTTCGGGCGGGGCTCAAGTGGCATTTTCTGGGGCCTTCGGCACCGGACGTGCGCCACTTCCAACAATGAACAACTGGCGAAACGAAAGTCCGTCCTTTCGTTCGAAAACGAGCTCGAGCGCTTGCGGCAGCGGCGCGTCTGCGGCGCCGCTCCAGGTGTCGCTCCACGCGCCGACGATGCGGTAGCGCAGCTTTGCCGCGCGGATGCCGGACAGGGCGGCGGCGGGGGGGAGCGGGGCGGCGCCGTCGACCATCGGCCAGGCGATTCGTTCGAGCGTGTCGCCGGCGAGGCGGTAGCTGACCTTCTGGAGCGTCGAGCGCGGCTGGCCATCGATGTTGCTCCAGCCGGCGCGCACGAAGGTGACGCTGGCGGCATCGCCGGCGAAGGCGGGGAGGAGCGTGCCACGCTCGTCGCGCGCGGGGCGGTTGACGGCTTGCGCGAGATCGGCGGCGAGCAGCGATGACTGGCGGGCAAGCGCGCCGACATCGTCGAGCCGCGCAGTCGTCGCGGCCTGCGCGCGGACACTAAACGCGAGCAAGGCGACGCCGGCCGAGGCGATCATGCCGAAGATCATCAGCGCGACCATTACCTCGACGAGGGTGAAGCCGGCGTCCCCTGCCGTTCGGGTCGAGCGACGTCGAGACACTTTATCGGGCGTGGTGCTCGTGGCCTGTCGCTCGACTTCGCTCGGGACGAACGGGGGAATGATCACGACACGATCACTTCGGGCTGCGGCGGGCGGATCATCGTCAGGCGGCCGAGCGCGCGGCCGGCGGGATCGGCGACCGCGACGTCGATGCGCAGGATGCGGGCGTCGCCGGTCGGGCGCACGTCGCGAGTCCAGCGCCAGGCGCGGCCGCCGTTTTGCTCCACCCCGCCCGAGCGGCCCAGCGCGGGGGCGCGGGCCGCGGTCACCGCCTCGATCGCGACGTTGCGGGCGACCATCTGCGCGATGATCGTGTCGCCGAGCAACGCGGTGGAACGGATCGTCGCGCCTTCGAGGCGGATCAGGGCGAGCGCGGCGAGGCTGAACACCGCGAGCGCGACCATGATTTCTACAAGAGTGAAGCCGTGTTCGGCGGAACGCATCGACGGGGCCGTGAAGCCGTATTCGGCGGAAAGCCTACACTGGGGCACGAAGCCGCGCTGGCTGGCTTTAGCCATCGACCTGCGCGCTCCCATCGGCGCCGATCGTGACGGTGATGCGGGTGCGATCGCGGCGCAGCGGGACGGTGAGCACGCGATCGGCCATGCCGGTCGAATCGAACGTGACGCGGGCGCGCTCGCCGATGATCGCCTGCGTGCCCTCGCCCCATTGCGACACGCGCAGCGGCTTTTCGGCGAGTGCGATCCACTGGCCGGCGCGGCGCTCGTCGAAGCCATAGCCGGCTGGGGTGACCCAGACGCTGACGGGGCGGCCGTTGATGACCGCGGCGTCATGCGCGGCACGGACGCGGACGGCGAAGCGCGCGCCTTCGTCGACAAGGCGGCCGCGCGGATCGGGCATCGCGAGGACGGCGGCGGCGGAGGCGAGGCCGATGACGGTGATGACGATCATCAGTTCGACGAGGGTGAAGCCGTTTGCGGCGTTATGGTTGGGGGTTTTGGAAGGACATTCGTTCCCGCCCGCCGTCATCCCCGCGTAGGCGGGGATCCATATACGCTGACGGCCGCGTTGGAGTCGCGACGGCCGGACATATGGATTCCCGCCTGCGCGGGAATGACGGCGTGGCATTTTACTGCCAGGAGCCAAGGTCGGCATTGATCCCCTCGCCGCCTTCCTGGCCGTCGGCGCCGTTGGTCCAAATATCGGCGGCGCCGTGCTTGCCGGGCGAAGCGTAAAGGTAGGCGTTGCCCCACGGATCTTCGGGCAGGCGCTTGATGTAGCCGCCGGGCTGGTAGGCGGCGGGGTTGGCGAGGCCGGCGGGCGCGGTGGTGAGCGCGGCGAGGCCCTGCGCGGTCGTCGGGTAATTGTTCTGCTGCAGGCGGTACATTTCGAGCGCCTGTTCGATCGTGGCGATATCGGCCTTCGCCTTCTGCACCCGTGCGGTATCGCCCGACGGGATGACGTTGAGCGCGACGATCGTGGCCAGTAGCCCGATGATCACGATCACGACCATCAGCTCGACGAGCGTGAAGCCGTTCTTCTTACGACGCTTTTTCAATTCGGTACGCATGACATCTCTCATTGGCCGGCCAGCGTATTCAGCTGGAGGATCGGGAGCAGGATCGATAGCACGATCGCCGCGACGACGCCGCCCATCACGACGATGATCGCAGGTTCGAGCAGCGACATGGCGGTGGCGGTGAAGCGATCGAACTCGCGCTCGAGATAATCGGCAGCGCGTTCGAGCATCTCGTCGAGCCGACCGGCGGCCTCGCCCGAGGCGGCGAGATAGGTGAGCAAGGGCGGGAAGACGCCCGCGCGGCGCATTGCGGCGGAAAGGCTGCCGCCGCCGCGGATCGATTCGGTGATCTCGTCCGACGCGAGCTTCAAGCGACGGTTGTTGATCGTGCTGCCGGTGAGCGCGAGGCCTTCGAGAAGCGGGAGGCGGCTTGCGACCATCGTCGCGAGCGTGCGCGCCATGCGCGCGGCGTGGAGATCGCGCAGCAGGCGGCCGAGCAGCGGGATTCGCAGCAGCCACGTATCGAAGGCAAGCCGGATCGGCGGTTGGCGAAGCGCCATGATGAAGCCGCCGATCGCGGCGGCGAACACCAGCAGCATCAGCCACCAATAGCCGACGAGGATGTCCGAAATGACGATCACGACGCGGGTGAGCAGCGGCAGCTCCTGCCCCATCGTATCAAATTGTTCGACCACCTGCGGCACGACGAACACCATCAGCGCCGTTACCACACCCATCGCGACGAGCGCGAGAATGATGGGATATGCGAGCGCCGTCAGCAGCTTGCCGCGGATTTCTGCCTGGCGTTCGAGGAGCGTCGAGAGGCGCTCGAGGATCGAGGGGAGCGTGCCCGAGCTTTCGCCCGCGGCGACCATCGCGCGGTAAAGCGGCGGGAAGCTCTTGGGCTCGCGCGCCATCGCATCGGCGAGGCGGCGGCCTTCGACGACGCCGGAATGGACCGTCTGGACGACGTCACGGACCTTTTCCTGCTCGGTCTGGCGGGTGATCGTGCGAAGCGATTCCTCGAGCGGGGCGACGAGCGAGAGCGTGGCGAGCTGGCGGGTGAAGAGCGTGAGCTGCTTGCCCGACATCTTGGGCTGGCCGAGCTTGAGGCCGAACAGCGGGCGGCCGCGCGCCGCGGGGGCGCTGCCGGGCTCGATGCGAACGACGTAGAGGCGGCGGCGGTCGAGCGCTGCCTTCGCCGCATCGATATCGGGCGCGGCGACGTGGCCGCGGGCTTCCTGGCCGCGGGTGTCGATGGCGAGATAGTCGTAGTCAGGCATAGCCGGGGGACCGCCAATCCTCCCCGAGCTTGCTCGGGGAGGGGGACCAGCGAAGCTGGTGGAGGGGCTGGCAATCCTCCCCGGAACGGGGAGGGGGACCGCCGGCGTAGCCGGTGGTGGAGGGGCTGGCGTGCTGTGCAGGTGCAGCGCGCGCCAGCCCCTCCACCAGCCTTCGGCTGGTCCCCCTCCCCGTTCTGGGGAGGATTAGTTTGGGGAGGGTTTGGACACCCTCACGCATCGACGGGTTCCGAATCGCGGCGGGAGACGCGGACGGCTTCCTCCGCCGTCGTGCCGCCTTGTTCGACCATGCGGCGGGCGGCGCTGGCGAGGGTTTCCCCCTTCGCGAAGGCGTGGGCGGCGATCGCGCCTTCGTCGGCGCCGTCGTTGATCAGGCGACGGACGGTTTCGTCGATGCGGATCGCTTCGAAAATGCCGATGCGGCCCTTGAAGCCGGTCTGGTTGCAATCGGGGCAGCCGGCGGCTTCGTACACCATCGAGTCGCGCGGGATGCCGAGCAGTGGCGCGACCGTCTCGCCGGCGGGGACGGCGTGGCGGCAGGTGGGGCAGAGGCGGCGGACGAGGCGCTGCGCAATGACCGCACGGAGCGTCGAGGCGAGCAGGAAGGATTCGACCTTCATGTCGCGCATGCGCGTGATCGCGCCGATCGCGTCGTTGGTGTGGACGGTCGAGAGCACGAGGTGGCCCGTCAGCGACGCCTGCACCGCGATGTCGGCGGTTTCGCGGTCGCGGATTTCGCCGACCATCACGACATCGGGATCTTGGCGCAGGATCGCGCGCAGGCCGGCGGCGAAGGTGAGGCCGACCTTGGAATTGACCTGCATCTGGCCGACGCCGTCGACGGCGTACTCAACCGGATCCTCGACCGTCAGGATATTGCGGCTACCATCGTTGAGCATGCGCAGCGCGGCGTAGAGCGTGGTCGTTTTTCCGCTGCCGGTGGGGCCCGTGACGAGGACGATGCCGTTGGGCTCGTGGATCGCCGAATCGAGCATCGCGTGCATCGGGCGTTCCATGCCGAGCGCGTTCAAGTCGATCCCGGCATTGTCCTTGTCGAGGATACGCAGCACGACGCGCTCGCCGGCGCGGTTGGGGAGCGTCGAGACGCGCACGTCGAGGAGCTTGCCGCCGAGCGTGAGGCCCATGCGGCCGTCCTGCGGCACGCGGCGCTCGGCGATGTCGAGCCGCGCCATCACCTTGATCCGGCTGACGACGACCGGAGCGACGTGCGGTGGCATCCGCAGCGTCTCGCGCAGCACGCCATCGATCCGCATGCGGACGACGAGGCCGCTTTCGTACGGCTCGATATGGATATCCGACACGCCATTGCGCGCGGCATCGGCGATGACGCCGTTGATCAGGCGGATCGCGGGGGCATCGTCGGCGGTGTCGAGCAGATCCTCGGCGGTGGGGATGCCGTCGGCGAGCAGATCGAGCTCGTCGCCCATGCCGACCGCGGCGAGCGCGGTGGCCTGTCCGGTCATCGCGTAATTGTCGCCGAGCAAGCGATCGAACGCCGCGGGCTCGAGGATGGTGACGTCGAACGGGCGGCCGAGGACGCGGCGGACTTCGATCAGCGCGCGCGGGTCGGCGCCTTCGCGCAGCGCGACCGCCTCACCGTGGATGGTTACGCCGAACTTGCGGGCGAAGGCGTAGGGGAGTGCGACGAGGGCAAGCCCCTCCCCTTCAGGGGAGGGGTTGGGGTGGGGCCTGTCAACAAGCACGTCGCTCTCGGTGAGACTGAGCGGCCCCACCCCCAGCCCCTCCCCTGAAGGGGAGGGGAGAAGCTCAGACAGATCCCGCCCGGTGCGGATCACTGGTCGCGCCGCTTGATCTTGACGGTGGAGTTGCGCTGCACCGGCACGTTGACGCGCGGATCCTCGATGTTGCCGGGGATCGGCGACGACGGGATCGGGGCAGCGGCGCCCATGTAGTCGCGAATCAGTTCGTCAATCGAGGGTTCGCGGCCGGGATCATGCTGGCCCTGTTGCAGGCGGAGGTAGCCGTAGCGCTGCTCGGTGACGCGGCGATTGTCCGCGGGCGAGCGCAGGATCGTCGGGCGGATGAAGACCATGAGGTTGGTCTTGGTGCGCTGCTTCGCCTTCGAGCGGAAGAGATTGCCGAGCACAGGGATGTCGCCGAGGAACGGCAGCTTTTCGAGCGTGCGGCGCTCATCGTCGCTGAGCAGCCCGCCGATGATCGCGATCTGGCCATCGTCGACGGTGAGCGTGGTTTCCACCTCGCGCTTGTTGAGGATCAGATCCGAATTGTCGTCGCTGACCGGGCCGGCGATCGAGCTGACCTGCTGGTGGAGGAAGAGCTTGATAGAACCCGACGAATTGACCTGCGGGCGGACCTCGAGTTGGATGCCGACATTCTCGCGCTGGACGGTGCGGAAGGCGTTGTCGAAATTCTGGCTGAGCGCCTGGCCGGTGGTGATCGGGATCTCCTGCCCGACGAGGATGCGTGCCTGCTGATTGTCCAGGGTGATGAGGCTCGGCGCCTGAAGCAGGTTCGAGGTGGTGTCGCTCTTCACCGCGTTGATGATCGAGCCGAAGATCGTGTCGCCACCAATGGTGCCGCCGAAGCCGCCGAAGCCGCCGCTCGCGCCGAGGATCGAGTTGATCGCCTGTTGCGCGAGCGTGTCGCTGGCGGTGTTGCCGGTGTTGGTGGTCGTCTGCGTGCCGTCTGCGCCGACGACGGTGGTGGTGGTGCCGCCGATCGAGCGCGCGCCGATCGCACCGGCGATGGTGAGCAGATTTGGCGCGGAGTTCGAGAAGCTGGTCGCGCCGAACGCACCGCCCGAGAGGCTGCCGAGGAGGAACTGGAAGCCCAGGCGGCTGGCGGTGACGTCCGACACTTCGGCGACGATCGCTTCGACGAGCACCTGTTCGCGGCGCGTATCGAGCTGGCGGACGACTTCGGCGAGCTGGCGCTGGATATCGGCCGGCGCAGCGATGACGATTGCGTTCGCGCCGACGAAGCGCGTGACGACGGCGGGCGCCCTGCCCCCTTGCGCCGTCACTGGCGCCTGCCCGCTCGCACCGCCGCCGGGGGCGCTTTGCGACTGAGTCTGGTTGCCGCCGCTGCTGGCGCTCGGCTGGCCGCTGCCGCCCGCGCCGTTCGTGGTGGCGCCGAAGTTCGACGCGCTGAGCGTGTTCTGCGGGACCGAATCGGGGGTCTGGCCGACAAGCTGCTGGAGCACCGGCAGCAATTGCGCGGCATCAGCGTGATCGAGGAAGACGACGCGGATCTCGGTGCCGCTCTTGGCCTTTTGATCGAGATCGAGCGCGACTTGCGCCAGTCGCGCGACGGTGGAGGGATCGCCGCGCAGCGCGATCGAATTGGCGGCTTCGACCGCGACGACACTGGTCGACTGGGTCTGCCCCTGCCCCGGCGTGCCGATCAGCCCGGTGAGCGCGGTGGCGATGTCGCGCGCGCCGGCGTTCTTTAGCGCGACTACGCGGGTCGAATTGTTGTCGGTATCGATCCGGCGCAGCACTTCGCGCACGCGGCGGACGTTATCGGCGAAATCGGCGATGACGATCGAACCGCCGGCGCGATTGGCGCTGACCGAGCCTTGCGCCGAGACGAGCGGCCGGACGGTATCGACCGCGGACTGCGCGTCGATCGCGCGCAGGCGGACGATT
Organism: Sphingomonas radiodurans; assembly: GCF_020866845.1. Taxonomy (NCBI): domain Bacteria; kingdom Pseudomonadati; phylum Pseudomonadota; class Alphaproteobacteria; order Sphingomonadales; family Sphingomonadaceae; genus Sphingomonas; species Sphingomonas radiodurans. Next base: position 3,388,394 of record NZ_CP086594.1, on the reverse strand, counting down.
TCGGTGACGAACGAGTTGCGCGCGGCCCCGGCGGTGCCGACGCGGCCGGGCTGCGCGGCGGCATTCTCGATCGGCTGGACGCGCAATGCGCCGTTCGCGGTGGGGATCGTGACGAGGCCGTTGGCGCGCAGCGTCGAGAGGAACACCTCGAAATATTCGGAGCGGCTGAGCGGGCGATCGGTGACGACCGTCACCTTGCCCTGCACGCGGCTGTCGATGATGAAGGTACGCCCGGTGACCTTGGCGGCATCGGCGATGAACGCGCGGATATCAGCATCGCGGACGTTGAGCGTCGTCTGCGCATGCGCCTGCGCGGCGAGGACCAGCGCTAGCGCCGGTGCGAGAAGCAAGCGTCTCATTGGCCTGCGACCTGCACGCTGAGTGGCAGCGACTGGCCTCCGCGATCGACCGTCAGCGCGATCGTGCCGCCGGTGGCATATTGCGTGGCGAGGCGCTCGATATCGGCGGGGCCCTGCACCGGGCGGCCGCCGATCGCGGTGACGATATCGCCTTCGCGCAGGCCGGCGGTGCGGAACGCCGTGCCCGAACCTTCGGGGCGCACGACGAGGCCGCTGATGCGCCCGGCTTCGATGCGGGGGACGAAGCCGATCTCGGTTTGGAACTGTGCCGCGGTGATCCCGGCCATGGCGCCGGTCGGAACGGCCACCGCATCGCCGGTCGCGCCGGGGGTGGTGGGCGTCGCTGCGCCGCCGGATTGATCGAGGAACAGATCCTCACGCACGCCGCCGCGCTCGATCGACACGTGATCGAATGCGACTTCCTTCAACACCACACCGGGAATGATCTCTTCTCCTACCGCGATGCTCTTCTGCACCCCATCGGGCCCGGCGAGGATCGCCGAGCCGCGCCCCATCGCCTCGTCGATCCGCGTGCCGAACAGCTTGAGCTGCAACGACGTTACGACGGCGGGCCCCGTCTGGACGCCGCTGATCCGGTAGAACGGATCGAAGCCGCGCAAGACCTCGCCCGGCGCGGCGGGGAGCGTGACCCCGGCCGGGCGCCACTCGCCGAGGGGCGAGACGGGCGTCAGCACCGTCCACACCAGCCGGGCGCATTGCACCGCGAGCACGCCGAGCAGCAGCAGCTCAGCAAGCGAATAGACGTTCACGACGGGGATCCGCCGCAGAAGCGCCCGCGCACGGGCGTCGAAACTCAATCGCATGTGTTCGCCAGTTCCCGCGTAGCCGCCGCTATGTCGGCAATGTTACAGCGGCATTGCAAGCCTCTGTACTATTTCCCGGACTGGCAAGCCATGCTGCACGGTGGCAGTGTGTGGCACCATGCAGACCAATGCTTCCCCAGCCCTTCTCGATGATGCCGCGTCCGGGCTGGACCCCGCCTCGGTCGTCGCGCGGCTCAACGCGCAGCCGGGCATCCAGCGCGTTCCCAGCCCCAAGCTGACGCTGTTCGTGAAGCGTGGCTTCCTCGATCCCGACACGTGCGCCGGGCTGGTCGCGATGATCGATGCGCGCCGCCGCCCCTCGACGATTACCGACAGCAATGGCGATACGGCGTTCCGCACCAGCGAGACGTGCGACCTCGATCCCGCGGCCCCGCTGGTGCTGCAGGTGGAGGCAGCGATCCGAGAGGCGACGGGGATTGAGGGCGTGTTCGGCGAGCCGCTGCAGGGGCAGCGGTATGCCGTGGGGCAGGAGTTCAAGGCGCACACCGACTATTTCGAGCCGAACGGGCTCGACTACCACGAGCATTGCGCCGTGCCGGGCAACCGGACGTGGACGGTGATGGTGTATCTCAACGAGCCCGAGGCGGGCGGCGCGACGCGCTTCAAGGCGGTCGATAAGACGATCCAGCCCGAGACGGGGAAGCTGGTCGCGTGGAACAACCGGCGACCGGATCGATCGCTCAACCCAGCGACGATTCATCATGGGATGAAGGTGCGCGCGGGGGTGAAATACGTGATCACCAAGTGGTTTCGCGAACGGCCGTGGGGGTGATGTCCGTGGGGTTGCGGCCGGCCGGTATCGCTCGTCACCCCGGCGCTGGGCCGGGGTGACGAGGTAAGGGATCAGAACGTTACGGCAGCGCCCAGCGTGAACGTGCGGCCCTGCTGGAAGCGGTTGATGAACACCTCTTGGCCGTCCTCGAACGTCTGGCGTTCCTGATAGCTGGTGCCGGTCAGGTTGCGCGCTTCGCCCTTCAGTTCGACGCGGGTGCCCATGAAGTCCACCGTCTGACGGGCGACGAAGTCGAGACGGATGCCAGGCTTTTCGACGATGTCGGGCTGGAAGCCGACGCCGCTCAGGTTGGATGGGCCACGGTTCGTCACCCGCTCGCTGGCGTAGTTGAACAGCAGCGTCGCCTGCGTGGCATTCTCCTTGTCCTCATACCCGATCTGAAGGTTCACGAGGTGATCCGACTGGCCGGTGAGCGGCGCACCATCGCGGAACTGCAGATTGGCAGGCGCGAAGCCGGGTGCGCAACCGCCAAGCGATACGCTTTCGCCGAGAACGGTCGGGACGCACTCACTGTTCGCGGTGATCTTCGACTGCGTATAGGTATAGTTCGCGATGAACACCGCGCGCTTGCCGGCCATTCCGTCGGAGATGAAGTCGAGCGGCACGAACTTCTGCACCTCGAATTCACCGCCCCACAAGGTCGCCTTGGGGAGATAGGTGAAGCCGGTCTGCAGCCGCGCGTCGGTCGATGGATAGAAGCCGACCTGCTCGATCGGACGGTTGATTTCCTTGTAGAAACCAGCCGCCGTCAAACGCTGATCGCGATCGAAGAACCATTCATAGCGCGCTTCGAGATTGTACAATTCCGAATCTTGCAGCCGCTGGTTACCCAGGAAGAGGCGATCAGACTCGAAGTCGCGGAACGCCTGCGGCGCGAGCTCGCGGAACTGCGGGCGTGCGATCGTCTTGGCAGCGGCAAGGCGCAGCTGCATGTCGGACGCGAAGTTCCAGGTCAGGGTCGCGGCCGGCAGGAAGTAATCGTTGTTCAACCGCGTCGAGGCGGCGCCCAGCGGGGTCACGACCTGCTTGGCGGTTTCGTAGCGAACACCAATGATCGCGCGGACGCCGTCGATCGCTTCGGCCTCGGCCTGGACGTAGCCGGCGTGGATGAGCAGGCTGGCATCATAAGCGAACGAGCCGTTCAGACCCGCGTCGAGGCGAAGCTGAACCGCATTGTCCGCCGCCGTGCCGCTGGTCGCGACCGGGCAGCCGGCGAGGACTTCCGGCGACAGCAGGAAATCGGGGCGGAACAGGTTGCAGGGGAACGGGATCGCGCCGCCAGTGCCTGTCTGATAGGTGAACGGCAGACGGATCGAGGTACGCTCGTTCTGCGAATAATAGTAACCCGCCGAGAGCGTGAACGGGCGATCGCCCGGCAGCTTGTACGACAGATCGGCCTGTCCCGAGTAGAGATCCTCGTCCAGCTCGCTGAACACGACCGTCGCGGGCCGCCCGAACGAGTTGGACGACTGCCACACACCGGGACAATTCACGCCGCTGCCGACAACCGGCTCGTTGACCCGGATGTTGAGGTTGGTCGCGCAATTGTAGATGAACTGACGCTCGTACGGCGAGTTGCGCTGTGAATTGGCATAAGCGCCGCGCACGTCGACCGACAGATCGTCGATCGGCTTGAACTCACCGACCAGCTGCGTCTCGATCAGCTGGCGTTCGAACCAATTGGTGTTCTGGAAGAAGATCGGATCACCGACCGAGTTGTTGTACACGGTCGCTGCCGATCCACGCGCCTGCTTGAGCGTGTCGTGGATGTACACATTCGTCCAGCGGATGCGGTTCCGGTCAAACTCGTAGCCGAAGCCGAGCAGGCCATTCACGACCGCCCGATTGTCGGTGATCAGCGTGTTGAAGTCGTTGCGGAGCGCGCCGTTGGCCGAGACCGTATCCTGCTGCGTCGTCGCACGCGTACGCCACGTGTTCGACACGCCGCCGGTCGCGATCATGCCGACGCGCCCGCCGCCGAGATCGCCGACGAGGCCGACGTCGACAGTGCCCGACCAATTGGCCGGAATGTCGAAATTCTGCTGCAGCAAGGTGGTGCGCGCGTTGGAAAGCTGCGCGACCTGCGCGGTCGGGATCACGCCCGAACCGTTTGGTGCGTTCTTGATGAACCCAGGCACATCGCGTTCACCCGAGTCATAGCCGAGCCAGTCGCTCTTCGACCCGTAATAGGTGTAGCCGAACTTGCCCGTCGTCTGCGTATCGATGCCGCCCGAGGCACCGATGGTGAGGAAGTTCTCGTCCGGGATCGCCTTGGTCGTCAGGTTGATGACGCCGCCGCCGAATTCGCCGGGATAATTGACCGAATAGGTCTTCTGGACGAGCGCCGAGCCGACGATCGACGTCGGGAAGATGTCGAGCGGCACGGTGCGGCGCAGCGGCTCGGGGCTTGGCAACGGCGAACCGTTAAGCAGCGCCGACGAGTAGCGATCGCCCAGGCCGCGCACGAAGACGTAGCCGTTGCCAACCACCGACAGGCCAGTCACGCGGTTCAGCGCGCCGGCGATGTCGCCTTCGCCGGTCCGCGCGATATCGGCGCTGGAGACGACGTTGATGACCTGCGCGGTCGAGCGCACCGAGTTCGGGATGTTGCGACCAACGACAATGATGTCTTCGCCCGCCGACGTGTCGACGCCAGGGGCGGAGACTTCGGCGGCCTGATCGGCATCAGCCTGCGCATCCGGCGACGACGCGTCTGGCGTCGATGCGTCTGCACCGGTGGTGGCGGGGCCGGCCTGCGGTGGCGCGGCGGGCGTCGGCGCGCCGCCGGATGGCGCCGTCTGCGCCAGCGCTGCGGGGGCGACCATGAAGGTCGTCAGAAGTAGTAGTGATGCGTAGGCGGTGCGCTGGCGCATGATCGGGCCTTCCAGTCGATTGGCAGTGAACGGGCCCCAGACGGCGTTGGTACGCACGCCGGGGCCCGCCTTAATCACGAATGCTGGCCGAGGCTCAGCGGCCCTGGCACTGGAAGTAGACCGAGTTGAAGGTCGGTGGGCCGACATCCTGCAACGCAGCGTTCGCGGCGCGGATCGTGGTGCGATCGGCACCCGTGCCAGCGCCGGCGACGATGTTGACGCAAGCCTGGCCCGATGCGGTCCGCACGACGCCGTTGGTGAACGAGAAGTCCGCACCACCGCGCAGGCGGATGGCGGCCGGGGCCGACGAACCGCTCTGGATGAAGGTGAAGTTGGCGTAGCGGCCGAACGTGCGCGGCAGCAGATCTTCGGCGCCGTTCGAGTCGATCTCGGTTGCGAACGAGTCGGCGGTCGCACCCGATGCCTTCTGCGCACCGATGATGAACTGCATGAACCCGCGCCAGCCGTTGTCGACGTCGAAGCCGTCGTCGTCGGCGCCGGTGACCACGAAATACTTGAGGTTCGTGGTGCCGCCGAAGATCTCGATGCCGTCGTCAGCCGAGTTGTGGCTCTGGACGTGATCGATCGTCGTGCCGGTGCCGGTGCCGCCGAGCGTCAGGCCCTGAAGCTCGTTGCCTTCGCTGATCGCGATGCCGGTGAAGCGGATCTGCACGAACTGCATCGTGCCCGAGTTGTTCGCCTGATCCGGCCCGCCGAAGAAGCGGCCCGGGATGCCTTCGATCGGGCCCTGGCAGGTCGCGCTGGTGCCGCCGGCATCGTTCGGGCCGGTGCCCGAAGCGCAGACCGCGGTCGGCGCCTGGCCGAGGAGGACGACGCCGCCCCACTGGCCCTGCGTCGCATCCGAGACGCCGTTGGCGGAGAGGTTCTGCTGCGACGTGAACACGATCGGTGCTTCGAGCGTGCCGACCGCGTTGATGCGGCTGCCGCGGTTGACGACGATGAAGTCGTTCGACGATTCGCTCGCGTCGGCGGCGAGGACGACGCCCGGTGCGATCGTCAGCGTGACGCCCGAGTAAGCGGCGGTGGTGCCGACGTCGACGCCGACATCGGTCTGGCCGCGGAAGCGATAGAACACGCCGGCGATCTTCGGCAGCGTCAGGCTCGTCGTGATGACGGCGGGGAGACGGCAAGCCTTGAAGCCGCCGACGGTGACGCTGTCGTCGATCGTGCCGGTCGGGCACGCCGTGCCGGCCGCGAGCGTGCCGACGTTCGGCACCGCCGTGCAGGCCGCGGTCGTGCCGCCGAAGTTGGCGGCGGTCGAGTTGCAGGTCCAACCCTGGAAGGCGTTGTCCGTCGGGCCGTTGGTCGCGCCGACATAGTTGGTCGCGGTGAAGAAGCTGCCCTGCGAGGCCGGGTTGCTCGCCGGCGTAAGCGACGTGGCGCTGACCGGGTACACACCGTTGAGGCCGCCGAAGCCGTTGACGTTGTTGTTGGTGCCGCCGGTGACGAGCGCGAGCTGCTCTTCCGCGGTTACCGTGACGCCGCTCTGCGTGGTCGCGAGCGCGAACTGTGCCGCAGTCAGCGCGGTCGGCGTCGGCGTGCCGGTCGGCGTTGGCGACGGCGTTGGGGCAGGCGTGACGATCACGTCGATGTTGCCTGCGCCCGGTGAGGCGACGCCGTCAGCGCCACCGCATGCGGCGAGCAGAAGGCAGGCGGTACCCGCAAGAAACTGATTGCGGCGGCTGATGCTCAGCATGTGTCACTCCCGTTGAACTTTGGTCCGTCCCCCGGACCAGGTGCGAGTCGAGCCGTCTGCCCGTTCCCCCTCCGAAACGGGCGCTAAGCGTGGCGCGTGACAGCTGCGTGCACGTTTCGAGACGCAAGCGTGACGGAACTGTTGCGGTTGCGTGACAACAGCCGCTTTTCCCTCGGTGATAGGTTAAGAACGGGTAAGAAAAGAAAAACCCCGCCGGCCGCAGGGCCGACGGGGCTGAATATGGTGGGCGCGACAGGGATTGAACCTGTGACCCCACCCGTGTGAAGGGTGTGCTCTACCGCTGAGCTACGCGCCCGGAACACCTGTCGGTGAAAACCGGAAGCGGGCCTTTAGGCGGCACGTGCCGACCTGTCCAGCCCGCCAGAAACCCGCTGTCAAACCTGCTTAGTTGAGCGAGTCCTTGAGCACCTTGCCCGCCTTGAACTTGGGCTGGCTCGACGCCTTGATCGTCATGGGTTCGCCAGTGCGCGGATTGCGCCCGGTGGATGCCTTGCGCTTCGACACGGCGAACGTGCCGAAGCCAACCAACCGAACCTCGTCCCCCTTCTTCAACTGTGCACCGATCGTATCGAACACTGCCTCCACTGCCCGGCCGGCATCGCCCTTGGCGAGCCCGGACACGTTCGCGACCGCCGCAATCAACTCCTGCTTGTTCATGCACCGACCCCCGTCTGACTGTGCGTGTTCTTGGAAAATATGGATTCGGCACGCGAAAGCCGATCCGACCAGTAAGGCTTTTGCCCCCGGCGGTGTCAAACGAAACCACGGCAGTTGCGACGAACTGCCGTGGTTTGCGACCGACTTAACGCAGATCAGTGGTGACGTTCGCCCCCGACCGGGGCGATCGGTGCGGGCGGCAGCGCCGCCAGCTCGTCCGCGTCGGTCCAGTCGATCGCCTCGAGCGGCTCGGTGAGCGCGAGCCGCAGCACTTCATCGACATGCAGGACGGGGATGATCTTCAGGCCATCGAGGATGTTCTGCGGGATTTCCGCCAGATCCTTCTCGTTCTCCTGCGGGATCAGCACCGTCGTGATGCCGCCGCGCATCGCGGCGAGCAGCTTTTCCTTGAGCCCGCCGATCGGCAGTACGCGGCCGCGCAGCGTCACTTCGCCCGTCATCGCGATCTCGCGGCGGACCGGCACGCCGGTGAGCGTCGAGACGATGGCGGTGACGAGACCGATGCCGGCGGACGGGCCATCCTTGGGCACCGCGCCCTCAGGGAGATGGACGTGGACGTCCTTGCGGTGGAACAGGCTCGGCTTGATCCCGTATGACGGGGCGCGCGCCTTGATGAAGCTCATCGCCGTTTCCGCCGATTCCTTCATCACGTCACCCAGCTTGCCGGTGAGCTTGATCGCGCCCTTACCGGGGACGGTGACGCTTTCAATCGTCAGCAGCTCACCGCCAACTTCGGTCCAGGCGAGGCCAGTGACGGCACCGATCTGGTTCTCCTCCTCGGACAGGCCGTGACGGAACTTCAGCACGCCGGCATATTCGTGGAGGTTGTCGGGCGTGATCGTGACGCTGGTCAGCTTGCCTTCGAGGATCTGGCGCAGCGCCTTGCGCGCCAGCCGGGCGATCTCGCGCTCCAGCGTGCGCACGCCGGCCTCGCGCGTGTAGCGCTGGATGAGTGCGCGCAGGCCCTCGTGGGTCAGCGTGAACTCGCCTTCCTTGAGGCCGTGCGCTTCGATCTGCTTGGCGATCAGATGCCGCTCGGCGATCTCGACCTTTTCATCCTCGGTGTAGCCCTCCAGACGAATGATCTCCATCCGGTCGAGCAGCGGCTGCGGCAGGTTGAGCGTGTTCGCGGTGCAAACGAACATCACGTCGGACAGATCGATGTCGATCTCGAGGTAATGATCGCTGAACTTGCCGTTCTGTTCGGGATCCAGCACCTCAAGCAGCGCCGACGCCGGATCGCCGCGGAAATCCTGGCCGAGCTTGTCGATCTCGTCGAGCAGGAACAGCGGGTTGGCCGCGCCCGCCTTGCGCAGGTTCGTCACGATCTTGCCCGGGAGCGAGCCGATATAGGTACGACGATGGCCGCGGATCTCGGCTTCGTCGCGCACGCCGCCCAAGGACTGGCGGATGAACTCGCGCCCGGTCGCCTTGGCGATCGACTTGCCAAGCGAGGTCTTGCCGACGCCGGGCGGGCCGACGAGGCACAGGATCGGCCCCTTCAGCTTGTTGGTACGCGCCTGGACCGCGAGATATTCGACGATCCGGTCCTTCACCTTTTCGAGCGCATAATGATCGTCGTCGAGCACGGCCTGCGCCGCGACCAGATCGCGCTTGAGCTTGGTCTTCTTGCCCCACGGGAGCCCGAGCAGCACGTCGAGATAGTTGCGCACGACGGTCGCCTCGGCGCTCATCGGCGCCATCGTCTTAAGCTTCTTGAGTTCCGCGGTCGCCTTGCTGCGCGCTTCCTTCGAGAGCTTCAGCGTCGCGATCTTCTGCGTCAGCTCGGCGACCTCGTCCTGATCGCCGTCCTCGCCCTCGTTGCCGAGTTCGCGCTGGATCGCCTTCAACTGTTCGTTGAGGTAATATTCGCGCTGCGTCTTCTCCATCTGGCGCTTGACGCGGCTCTTGATCTTCTTCTCGACCTGCAGGACGCCGAGCTCGCCTTCCATGAAGGCGAAGACCATCTCGAGCCGGCGCGAGGGATCACCCTCGATCAGCAGCGACTGCTTGTCGGCGACCTTGATGGAGATGTTGCCGGCGACCGCATCGGCGAGGCGCGAGGCGTCTTCGATCTCGCTCAACTGGACCGCGGTTTCGGCCGGCAGCTTGCGGTTGAGCTTGGCGTAATTCTCGAACTGATCGACGACCGAACGCATCAGCGCGGCGACTTCGGTGCCCTCGGCCTCGATTTCCTCGATCGGCGTGACTTCGGTGGTGACGTACGTCTCGGTCTCGATCAGCCCGCCGAGCCGGCCGCGCTGCTTGCCCTCGACGAGCACCCGCACGGTGCCGTCGGGCAGCTTCAGCAGCTGCAGCACCGTCGCGGTGACGCCGATGTCATAAAGATCGTCGGCCTTGGGATCATCCTCGGCCGGATCGAGCTGCGCGACGAGGAAAATTTCCTTGTCCGCGGCCATGGCTGCTTCGAGCGCCGCGACGGACTTGTCGCGGCCAACGAACAGCGGCACGATCATGTGTGGAAAAACAACGATATCGCGCAGCGGCAATACGGGGAATGTCTGGGTCATGAAAACTCCGACGCCGCTTCGAACACGCGGCAGCTACGGCTTATATGGGGCGAAAGACGCATCCATCAATCGCTGCGTTTGTAAGGCATGATGACAGTCACTTTCCTGCTCGCCGTGGCCGCCGCCGCGCTGCCTGCCAAGGGCGAGCCGCCGCTGACCGCGCAGACGCAGCGGTCGGGTGGGGCGCGGCCGGCGGAGCAGACCGCGGTGACGTTCGAGCACGCCGATCTCGCGTTCGAAGTGTTGCCCAAGCGGCAGCGAATCAATGGCGTGGCGACGCTCGACTTCACCGCGCGCGCGCCGCTGACGCGGCTGGTGATCGACCTCGATCGCAACCTGCCGGTATCAGCGATCGCGATCGACGGGCGCGAACTGGCGAAGGCGGCGTGGAGCAATCCCGAGGGGCAGCTGACGATCGCCCTCCCCGGCCCGCTCGCCGCCGGGGACAAAGTGAGCGTGCGGATCACGTATGGCGGCACGCCGCATGTCGCGCGCAATGCGCCGTGGGACGATGGCGTGGTCTGGTCGGCGACGCCGGACGGCCAGCCGTGGGTCGCGACGACGACCGAGGGCTATGGCTGTGACTTGCTGTGGCCGTGCCTCGATTTTCCCGCCGGGGAGCCGAAGTCGGTCGACCTGCACATCGTCGTGCCGGCGGGGCTGAAGGCGCCGGCGAACGGGCGGCTGCTTGGCGTGGATGCGCTGCCCGACGGGCGCACGCGCTGGAACTGGCGCGCGCGGCAGCCGAACACCTATGCGATCGCGCTCGCGGTGGGGCCGTATGAGGAGATCCGGGGCACCTATCGCAGCCGCTTCGGCAATGAGATCGCGCTGCATTACTGGCATTTGCCGGGCAAGGCGGCGCAGGCGAAAGCGCTGTTCGACGAGTTCGCACCGACGCTCGACTTCTTCGAGGAAGTCATCGGCCCCTACCCGTTTGGCGACGAGAAGCTGGGCGTAGTCGAGACGCCGCACATGGGCATGGAGCACCAGACCATCAACGCCTACGGCAACGGCTATGCCAAGGCGCCCGAGGGGTTCGACTGGCTGTTCCAGCACGAGTTCAGCCACGAATGGTTCGCCAACCAGATGACCGCGGCGAACTGGGACGATTACTGGCTGCACGAGGGCTTCGCGAACTACATGCAGCCGCTGTTCGGCCAGTGGCGCGAGGGCGACGCGCGCTATGCGGTGATGCTGGAGGCGCAGCGCAACCGGATCACGAACGGCGCGCCAGTGGTGCGCGACAAGCTGCTGACCGAGGAGGAGGTATACGAGCCGGCGCAGGGGGGTGCGGGCGGCGACATCTATTTCAAGGGCGCGTGGACGCTGCACACGTTGCGCTGGCTGATCGGGGATGCGGCGTTCTTCCGCGCGACGCGGCGGCTGGTTTATGGGCGGGTGGAACCGAAGCCGGGGAATTTTGCGCCGCGGTTCGGCTCGACGCGGGAGTTTCAGGCGATCGTGGCGGAGGAGACGGGGCGCGATCTGGGGTGGTTCTTCGACGCGTATCTGCGGCGTGCGGCGTTGCCGGAGCTGATCGACACGCGGGTGGGGGATCGGCTTAGGCTGGAGTGGCGGGCGGGCGGTGCGTTTCCGATGCCGGTGGAGGTGCGCGTGGGCGAGCGGATTGAGCGGGTGGCGATGGATGGCGGGCGCGGTGAGGTGATGGTGCCGGCGGGCACCCATGTCGTGGTCGATCCGCTGGCGCGGGTGTTGCGGCGGTCGGTGGCGGTGGAGCAGTTTCAGGCGTGGCAGGCGAAGGCGCGGAAGTAGCGACGCCCGTTGCTTTCGTCATGCCGGCCTTGTGCCGGCATCCACCGTCCCGCGCTTCCTACGCCCGCGGGGTCTGCGGAAACGTGGATGCCGGCACAAGGCCGGCATGACGGGGGTGGCTAGATTCAACGCCTCAGCCGAATACCCGCTTGAGGCTGCGTTCGAGCATCACGAATTGCCACAGCGTCCGGCCGTGGTCGGCGCGGCCGTAGCGGTGGGCTTCGGCGAGGCGGCCGAGCGCTTCGAGATCGAACCAGCCAGTGTCGGCCAGCGTGCGCGAGCGGGCGAGGCCGGCGGCTTCGGTCGCGAGCGCGCTGCGGAACCAGGCGCTGACGGGGGTGACGAAGCCCATCTTGGGGCGGTAAAGCACTTGCTTGGGCAAATAGCGCTCCATCGCCTTCTTCATCAGCCATTTGCCCTCGCCGCGGCGCAAGCGGAGATTGGCGGGCAGCGTGCCGGCGAACTCGACGAGACGGTGGTCGAGCAGCGGCTCGCGTGCTTCGAGGCTGACGGCCATGCTGGTGCGGTCGGTCTTGGTCAGGATGTCGCCGGGGAGCCAGATCTTGATGTCGGCATATTGCGCGCGGTCGATCGCGTCGCGCGCTGGGGCGTTGCGCATCGCAGCGAGGTAGCGATCTTCGGCGCGGTGACCGCCTAGTGCGCGCTTGCCGGCGTCGCTGAAGAGGAGCGCGCGGGTGGCGGGCGTGGTGACGCCGACCGAGCGGGCATAGGCTTCGGCGCCATCCTCGGCGAGCGCGAGGAGCGTCGTCTTGGCGCGCAAGGCGCGTGGTGCCCAATCGGCCTTGGGATAGGCCGCGCCCAATCCGCCGAAGACGCGGGCGCGGAAGCCTTCGGGAACGAGGCTGCGGACGCGCTCTTCGGCGGCCTGGAAGCGATAGCGGCGGTAGCCGGCGAAGATCTCGTCGGCGCCGTCACCCGATAGCGCGACGGTGACCTTTTCGCGGGCGAGCGCACAGACCTGGTACGTGGCGAGCGCGGAGGCGTCGGCGAAGGGTTCGTCGAAGGCGGCAACCAGCCGATCGAGCAACGCGAAATCGTCCGAGCGGACGACGCGCGAGCGGTGGTCGGTGTGGAAGCGCTCGGCGACGGCGGCGGCGTAGGCGCGTTCGTCATGCCCGGCCTCGTCGAACCCGATCGTGCAGGTGCGCACGGCGTGCGGCGTTTCTTCGGCCATCAGTGCGACGACCGCGCTGCTGTCGACGCCGCCCGAGAGGAAGGCGCCGAGCGGCACGTCCGACACCAATCGCGAGCGGACGGCGGTACGCATGTGTTCGACGAGTTCTTCCTCGAGCGCTTTCGCGGAACCCTTCGCGCGGTCGGCGAAGGAAACGTCCCACCATTGCACCGGCGCGGGCACTGGCTTGCCGCGCTCGATCAGCAGGTAATGGCCGGCGGGGAGCTTGTGGACGCCGGCGACGATGCAGGCATCGTCGGGGACGTAGTTGAAGGCGAGGAAATCCTCGACCGCGCGGATATCGGGCACGCGGCGGAGCAGCGGGTGCGCGATCAGGCCCTTCAGCTCGGAGGCGAAGGCGAGCGCGCCATCGGCGAGCCGGGCATAGTGGAGCGGCTTCACCCCGAGCCGATCGCGCGCCATGAACAGGCGCTGCGTGCGCGCATCGTGGATGACGAAGGCGAACATGCCGTTGAGGCGATCGAGCATGCGCACGCCCCAGATCGCCCAGCCAGCGAGCAGGACTTCGGTGTCACCCGCGGTCTGGAATGCCCAGCCCTTGGCGGCGAGTTCGACGCGCAATTCCTGATAGTTGTAGATGCAGCCGTTGAAGAGGATCGACAGCGCGCCCGACGCATCGTGCATCGGCTGCGGCGAGCCGGCGACGTCGATGATCGAGAGGCGGCGATGGCCGAGGCCGACGCCGGGCGCGGTCCACACCCCGTCCCCGTCCGGGCCGCGGACGGCCATCGCGTCGGTCATCGCGCGGATGCGCGCGGGATCGACCGGTTTGGGAGTCTCGGGATAATAGAGGCCGGCGAGCCCGCACATCAGCGCAGGATCCGCGCGGTCGCCTGATCGATCGGGCCGAGCGCGGCGCGGAAGCTGGCGACCGCCACGGCGGGGTCGCGGCCGGGTCGCGTCTCCGCCGACAGATGTAGCGCGACAGCGGCGGGTTCGCCGCCGATGAGGCGCGCCTTCAGCGTGGCGAGTTTGACGGTGATGGGCTGGTTGGTCACGATTCCGCCGACGCGGTACCACGTCGCAACCACGCGCTCTACTGGTCCGGGCGCGGTCATGCGCATTGCCGAACCGCCGTCGATCGGCGCGAGATCGGCGACGCGGATCCAGCGATCACCTTCGCGCAGCACGCCGGTGCCGTAGGAGACGATCTCCTTGCCCTCGTGCTGCTCGGCGAACACGGCGACGGCTAGATCGACGGCATTGCCTTGGCGGTCGACGTAGCGGCCGAATAGGCGGTGGTCGGCGGTGGGATAGTGCGGTTCCCACGGGGCTCGCGTGCTGACCGGCGCGCGGGTCCAGCCGGGGACTTGTGGGAGTGACAGGCGGGGCGGGAGCGGCTGGGCGCGGCCGGCGATCGCGCCGGACCAGCTTGGGGCAATCGCGGCGGTTGCGAGCACCAGCAATGCGGCGGGGGCGAGCGCGAGGCGGTGACGGCGCGGCGGGGTGAGCGTGCTTGGGTCGAACGCGGGATCGTCAGGCGCGCGATCGAACCAGCGCCAGCCGGCGGCCATCACCGCCAGCATTACCAGGCCGAAGAAGACCCAGCCGTAAACGATGTGATCGAAGCCGGTCGCGGCCTCGAGGCTGGTCAGGTCGGCGGCGTAGATCGTGCCGAACGCGCGGACACCATTGGCGAGGATCGGCACGACGAGCGCCACGACCATGAACAGCGCGCGGCGTGTCCACGAGCGGAAGCAGACGTTGGCGACGAGCACGCCGTATGCAAGCATCGAGAGCACGAACTTCGAGCCCGAGCAGGCCTCGGCCACTTCAAAATAATAGCGGCCGGCGTGGATCAGGACGCCATCGACCTCGGCGGGCACGCCGACGAGGTGGAGCAGCGGCATCACCATCGCCACCGTCACCGCCTGGAGCGGCGGTTCGAGCGATTCGCCGAACGGGACCATGAAGAAGGCGTAGGCGAGCGGGAAGGCGAGGCCGCGGGCGACGTGCGGGCCGAGGATCGTGATGACCGCGCCCTGGAGCATCATCACCAGCCCGAACTGGCGCGCGAAGGCGACGCCGGCCGCTTCGCCGAGCAGCCAGCCGAAGCCGCCCGCGCCGACGAGCGCGAGACCGGGCCACCAGGATTGCGGCTGAAGCTGCGCGAGCTCGGCGCGGCGCGCCCAGACGAGCCAGGCGACGACGGGGGCGATGAAGAGGCAGTGGCTGTAGGTGGTGCTGGTCCACCAGATCGTCAGCAGATCGTCGAGATCGCGGCGGAAGAGCAGCAGGATCACCACTGCAACCAGCGCGAGCGCGATCAGGTGACGGCGCCAGATCGCGGGCATCGCGAAGGTCGAGCGGGGGAGCGCGACCGTCATGCCGCAGCGCGTTTGGTGTGCGATAGCGCGAGCAAGGCGTCGAGCGGGGCGAGGCGCGCGTCCCAGCCGTAGCGGGCGATGGCTTGCCGTCGGGCGGCGTGCCCAAGCGCTTGCGCGGCGGGGTGATCGGCGATCAGGGCGGCGATCGTTGCGGCGAAGGCGGTGGCGTCGTCGGCGACGCGGATCGTGCCGGCATGGTCGATCCCCTCGGCGGCGGCGGGGCTGGCGACGATCGGGCGCGCCATCGCCATCGCTTCGAGCACCTTGTTCTGGATGCCGCGGGCGAGTTTCAGCGGCGCAACCACCACGTCTGCCGCGGCGAGCCAGCCGCGAACGTCTGCGACTTCGCCGGTGACGGTGACGTTCTCGCTCGCGAGCGCGCGAACGGCGGGGGTCGGCGCGCGGCCGACGATCGCGAAATGCGCGGTCGGCAGCTGCGGTAGCACCTCACGCGCGAACGAGATCACCGCATCGACATTCGGGCGGTAATCCATCTGGCCGGTGAAGACCAACAGCGGCTGTGGCGCGGCGACCGGGAGTGTCGCGGGGTCGTAGAACAATGTGTCGATGCCGTTTTCGAGCGTGCGGCTGCCAGGAAGCAGCGCGGCTTCGGGGGCGCTGACGAACAGGCTGGCGTGGACCTTAGCGGCCACCGTGCGCTCGTAGGCGCCGAGCAGGCGCGCCTCGCGCTGCATCATCCAGCGCATCAGGCCGTGCGCGTCGTTCGCGTAGGCGGCGAACTTGGCGGAATCGAGATCGACGAAATCCATCACGGCTCGGGGGCCGGTGGCTGGCAGGTATTGCGCCATTTGGCCGGAGAAGGCGTAGATCGCGTCGATCGGGCGGCGGGCGAGGATGTCGGCGACCGCTGAAGCGAGCCGCGGGTCTGCAAAGGCGATTAGCGATACTGGTTTGCCGGTCGCGAGGGCTTCGATCGCGGCGCGTGACTGGGATTTGGTGCGCCGGACGAGCACGCATTCGTCGACCATTGCGCGGTGCTGGGGGGCGATTTCGGTGCCATCGTCGGTAAATGCGACGAGATGCACGCGGGCACGTGCGGCGAGGTATTTCAAGATGTTGTAGCTGCGGATCCGGTCTCCGCGGTCGGGCGGGAACGGCGCGCGGTGCGCCAAGAAAAGGACTTCCACCTAGCCAAGCCCGCGGCTGATCCACGGTCCGATCAGCATCGCGACCGGCAGCGGCAGCTTTTTCCACGTGCGCACCATTAGCGCATATTTGGGGTTCAGCGGATTGACCTCACGCGCGGGGCCGGACGACCATTTGGCATAGGCGAGCGGGACGCCTTCGAAGCCCCAGTTCTTCTTGAACGCGGCCGGGCCGGTGCCGGCCTTCGAGCGGCCGAAATCGAAGCGCGTGCAGCCACGCGCGCGGGCATGCGCCATCAACGCGAAATACATCCGGTCGTTGGCGCGAAGCCCGCGTGCCGCCTCGGTGCCGCCGCCCCAATAGGGATAGACGGTGCCATTAAAGTACAGGCTGAGGACGCTGGCGACCGCGACGCCCTGGTGGCGGACGGTGAGGATGTCGGCGTCCATCGTGGCAAGGACTTCGCGGAACAGCCGGCGCGGGAAGACCGGCGTGCCGAGGTTGCGGACGGACTCGGCGTAGATCCGGTAATGTTCGTCGGCGAGGTCCGGCCCGCCGATGACGATTTCGAGATCGTTCGCGAGCGCCTTGCGCACCTCGGCACGCTGCTTGCGCGGGATGGTGAGGAGTTCGGCCTCGTCGTCGGCGGCGAGTGGGCGGGTGAAGCCGAGATAGGTGGTAGTGTCGGTCGCCCAGCCGCTCGGCGCGGGGCCGCCGCGCAGTTCGATCGAGGGATAGGTGAAGGCGCGCGCGGCGGCGGCGAGTGGCTCGATGCCGTCACCCAGGATGCCGCCGTCGACCGCGAAGCCGGCTGATACCAGTGCCTTGCCGAACAGAGGCGAGCGCATCTCGGTGAGTGGCAGCAGGCCGACGATGCGCCCCTCGCGTTCGGCGATCAGGAAGCGCGCGCGCTGGCCGCAGCCGCGCTCGACCGCGCGGCTCCAGGCGGGGAGGTGGAATGGCGTCGCGTCGGGGTGCGCGCGGACGAACGCGGCGATGCGGGCGTCGTCGCCAGCCGCTTCGCGGACGGTCAGCTCGCCGAGGATCGCGGTGTGGGCGTTCACCAGCGGCGCTCCATCGCGGCGACGGCGTCGACGCGGCCCCAATGGTGGCGGGCGATCAGCTTGCGCAGCTTGCCAGCCATCGCGCTCAAGCGGCTGTAATGCCTGACTTTGGAGCGCAGCGGCGCGCCGGCGACGCGGGGCTGGCCGGGGTCGACTTCCCAAGGGTGGAAATAGAACATGCCGCCGTGACCGGCGCTATTGGACTGGCGGACGGCGACGTCGGTCAACGCCGCGGGGAGCAGTCGGAAGAAGCCACCGCCGACCGCCATGCGCCGTCCGGCCAGTTCGGCAACGGATACAGGGAGTTCGATGAGGTCGCTGTCGGCGAGCGGGCGCCACGGGAAGCGCGGGCTATCACGCCAGCCGTAGTGATCGTGCGCGATCGGCGCGACGCTGGAGGAATAGGCATAGCCTTCCTCGGCGAGCACCTGGTGCGCCCAGGGGGTGCGGGCATCGATCGAGAAGCTGGGCGCCCGGTACCCGGTCACGGCGACGCCGGCGGCATTTTCCAGCGCCTCGCGCGCCTTCGCAAGATCGGCGCGGAAGTGATTGTGATTCATCGTGAAGACACGTTGGTGATCCCAGCCGTGGCTGGCGATCTCGTGGCCTTCGGCGACGATGCGGCGAATCAGCGCGGGGTGGCGGTGCGCGACCCAGCCGAGCGTGAAGAAGGTCGCGCGCACGCCGCTTTCGGCGAACAGGTCGAGGACCATGCCGGTGTTGGTCGCGACGCGGCTATCGAATTGATCCCACGTGCTTTTGGGGATCGTGCGCTCGAACGCGCCGACCTGGAAATATTCCTCAACATCGACCGACATGCCGTTGACGATCGCCGTCCGGGCCTCGGGGAGCTTGAACGGCGCGTTCACGTCACGCCGCGGCGCCGCGCACCGCCTCCAAGCCGCCGCGCGGTGCCGGCGCATCGCTTTCGACCCAGTCGACTAGTAGCGTCAGGACGCGGCGCAGCGCGGCATCCTGTTCCTCGACGCGCGCTTCCAGTGCTGCGATCCGCGCGACGAGCTGCGGATCTGCCGCGGCGATCTCGGGGGCTGCGGGGGTGGCGGCCGGGGGTGGATCGGAGGGAACGGCGCGCATGATCGGGGCGGTGCGCGCGGCGCTGGGTAGATCGCGCGCGGCATCGGCGCGCACCGCGTTGACGAGTGACGCATCGATCAGCTTCGCATCGGTGATCGCAGCATGCAGCATGACGCGGCCCATAAGCTGGTTCAGCCGCCGCGGCACGCCGCCAGTGGCGCGATGCAGCACTGGGAAGGCGTTCTCGGCGAAATCGGGCGAACCCTGCCAGCCAGCGATGCGGAGGCGATGCCCGATGTAATCGGCGATTTCGTCGGGATCCATCGGATCTAGGTGATGGATCGCGATCACACGCTGGCGCAATTGCTCGAGCCGGTCAGAGCCGTTGAGGCGCTCGCGGAATTCGGGCTGGCCGAGCAGGAAGATCTGCAGCATCGCGCGGCCGCCGGCCTGGAAGTTCGAGAGCATGCGCAGCTCTTCGAGCGCCGACACGGGGAGCGCCTGCGCCTCGTCGACGATCAGCAATGTGCGGCGACCGGTGCGTGCGATGGCGTGGAGCCCGCACTCGATCATCGTCAGCAGCTCGGCCTTGGACTTGCCCGGCGCGTCGATATCGAGCCCGGTCGCGACGATGCGCAGCAGATCCTCCGCCTCGATCGCGGTCGAGACGATCTTGATGACGTTGAGGTTCGCGGGATCGATCTGCTCGGTGACATGCGCGACGAGCGTCGTCTTGCCGGCGCCGATATCGCCGGTGATGACGATGAAGCCCTCGCCCTGCGCGAGGCCATAGCCGAGATACGCCATCGCCTTGCGGTGCGTTGCCGAATCGAACCAGAAACGCGCGTCCGGCGTCAGCTGGAACGGCTTGTCGGTTAGGCCGAAATGTTCTTCGTACATGCCGTTCGCTTCCTTAGAACGTGTACCGAGCGCCGAGCAACGCTTGCGCCGACCATTGGCTATCGATGCCTTCCTGATCGAAGGTGTAGACACCCAGCGACGCGATCGTGCCGAGCCGGCCGAACTGGTGGCTGTAGGTGCCGGTGGCGTTCACGCCGACCACGCCATCCGACCCGGGCAGGCCGCTCTCATAATAATTGGCGAACAGGTTAGCGTCGAGTTGCGACACGCGGCTGAGCGCGCGCGACCAGAACAGCTGCGCGTAATAGCTTTCGTCGGTGACGCCGAACACGGTCGTCCCCGGCGCGACGCGTGGCGCGTAAAGCTTGCGGTTGGCATAGCCAGCGCCGACGCCGTAGCTCGTGCGGCCGCGCGTGGTGGAGACCACGCCGTCGATCCCGCGCGCGCGATAGCTGGCGGTGGAGATCGACTGGAACACGTCGTTGAGGCAGCCGCCCGCGCCCTGCCCGCCTTCGCCGGGCTGGCTGCCGAAGACGCAGCCGTTGAATTGCTGGCCGAACGGGCTGGCGTTGCCCTGGAACGCGGTTGGCGTGTCGCGCAGGCCATCGCGGAGCTGGCGGCCGAACGTCTCGATGCCGTCGTACACCGACACCTGCAGGCCCGTGTCACGCGCCATCGCCCAGCTGAGCGTGCCGGTGTAGGTCTCGCCGCCATAACGCCAGCCGGCATTTGCGGTCAGCTCGAGCCGCGGGCTCGGGCGCCAGATGACGCCAGCGTCGTAGATCAGGCCATCGGTGTTGTAGGCGATGCGTTGCGGCGAGTTGGGATCGGTGACGAAGCGGCCATTGCCGTCGACCACCGCATCGCCATTCGCATCGACCAGCGCGTCCCGCTGGCTCGTCTCGATCTTCTCATAGCCGACGCCGCCGCGGATCGCGACAGTGCGGCTGACCGGCAGCGTCACGTCGCCGCGGCCGAACCAGCCTTCGTAGCGCTGATCGAGCTGGCCCGCCTCTTCGCGCTCATAGGCGCCGCTGACGGTGACGCCGACCGGCAGGACGGTGCCCGCCGCGACGCCGACAGAGGCCTGCGCGACGACGTTCTTGGAATCGTCGAAATAGTCGAGCCGCTCGCCACCCGCCGCGACCCCGGTCGCGTTGGGGACTTCGACCTTGGTGTAGCCGCCGAACACCGAGCCGGCGATCTGCACCGGGCCGACGGCGGTCGACACGCTGGGGCCGGCGTAGACCGAATAGACCTGCGTGATATTGTCGACGTTGCCCGTCAGATTGCCGGGCGCAGCGCCGCGGATGTCGACGCGCGAGCGCGTCGCGACCGCGCCGCCCTCAAGCGAGAAGCCCGGCGCGACGGTGACCGACGCACGCGCGAGGCCGGTGTGGACATCGTCGTCGGCGAGGCGATCATCCCACTGGATGCGGCGTTCGTAGCGATAGCTGACCTGCGCCTCGGCGCGACGGCCAGTGACGCCGGCGTCGATCCCGACCGCGATCTGCGAATAGGTGACGACATCGTCGTTGGTGAGATCGGCGTCGATGATCTGCGCGAGCTCGATATACGGCTGCACATAACGATTGCGCGCCTGCGCCTGCGCCTGCGCGCCGCTGGCGACTAGGATCATCGCCAGCGCGATGCCGTAGCCCAGCGTCTGGTTCCGAGGCCTCAACACGTCACTTCTCCTGGCCGTAATAGCTGCCGAACCGGCCGCGGCCGGGCTCGTAAGATACTGAATTGAGGACGAGGCTGATGCGTTCGCAGCCGTCGAGCAGGTTCACCGCCTCGCGCACGTCGGCCTCCGTCGTACGATCGGCGCGGACCACCAGCATCACCTGGCCGACGAGCAGCGCCAGCACCGAAGCGGGCGACGCCGCGAGCGCGGGCGGCGTATCGAACACGATGATCCGCTGCGGATTGGCGGCGAGCAGCTGATCGATGATCTCGCCGGTACGCGCGCTGGCGAGCAGCTCGGTATCGGCGTGCGTCCGCTTGCCGGCGGGCAACAGCGACAGCTGCGGCACATCAGTGCGCACGATGCAGCTTTCGGGATCGACCGTCGGATCGCCGAGCATGTCGAGGAAGCCGGTCGAATCGTCGAGGCCAAGCGAGGCCATGACGTCGGGCTTCGCGAAATCGCCGTCGACCAGCACCACTTCGACATCGCGCTCGGCGGCGAGGCTGATCGCTAGGTTGATCGCGCAGAAGGTCTTGCCGTCGCCCGGCTTGCCCGATCCGACGAGGATGGTGCGCGCGCGCTGGCCGAGCGGCCCCTGCACGATCGCGCGGGCATTGAGCAGCAGCTGGCGCTTCACGAGGCGGAATTCCTCGGCCAGCGCGCCGATCGGTGCGCCGGGAACGAGCATGCCCTTTTCGGCCAACATCGTGCGATCGATGTGCGCGATGCCGGGGGGCAGCAACTCGCCCTCGGTTGTCGGCTCGGCGCCGGCGCGCAACTCGGGCGGGATCGCGGCGAGCGTGGCGGCGGCTTCGGGCGACAGCTTCTCGGCGCCGAGCGGCGGGGGTGGCGCGGCGTGGATGAGGTCTAGGGTTAGATCGAGCGAACCCGTATCCTCGTCACCCCGGGCTTGACCCGGGGTCCCGCTGTTTCCCGCGTCCAAAGGCGAGCGGGACCCCGGCTCAAGGCCGGGGTGACGGTGAGAAGTATCAGCATCGGACTGCGGTGCGGGATCACGCCGCCGCAGGTGTGCGCCGAAATCATAGACCTTGGCGGCCCGCTCGATGAGCGAATCCTCGTGGCGCTTGGTGGCGTTCGTCATGCCGCTAGACCCCGCTGGAGCATTTCGACGCCGAGCAGCGCCACATAGCCGACGCCAAGCGCGCCGAGCCCGCCGGCGAAGAGCTTGAGCTGCTTCTTGCGCTGTTCGGCCTGGAAGCGCGTCAGCATCTCGCCGACCGAGCCGATCACTGGCATGCCCGACGCCTTCTCGAGCCGCTGCGCCGTTGCGAAGGTCGCCTGGAGCTTGGCCATCGCGAAGGCCGCGGCGATCCCGCCGAACAGGCCCGCGATGAGCACGCCGGTGAGCAGCAGCGGGCGATTGGGCGCGGTCGGCGTGCGTGGTTGCGTCGGTGGATCGATCACGCTGAACTTCACCGCGTCGGTCTGCGTCTGCGCCTGGCTGCGCAGGTTCACCTGTTCGCGCTGCGCCAGCAGGCGATCATACTGGTCCTTCAGCACGGTATAGTTGCGCTCGATCTCGCCTTGCTGCGCGGCGACTTCGGGATCGCCGGCGAGCTTTGCGTTGAGCGTGTCGAGATCGCCCTGCAGCTGCGCCTTGCGCATGCGCAGCGCGGCGACGCTCGCCTGACGATCGGCGAGCATCGACTGCAGCGAGAGATACGCCGGATTAGGCATGCCGCCACCAGCACCACCTGTCATCGGCTCGCCACGCGCGGCGCCCTGCGCCTGCGACAGCTGCGCCTTCAGCGCGACGACGTCTGGGTGATTCTCGGTATAGCCGCGGCCGCGCGCATCGGCGAGCTGGCCCTGGATCGCAGCGACGCGTGCGCGCGCCGGGCCGACGCCGGGCGCGATCCCCGCGCCGGCGATGCTCTGCGGCGTGCCGGCGAGCTGGCCCTGCAATGCCGCAAGGCTGGAACTGGCCGCCCCCAGATCGTTGTCGACCTGGCTCATCTGAGCGCGCGCCGCGCCCATCCGATCGCTGACCGATCCCGTGCCAGGCAACGAGCCAAGATAGCGGTTCTGGAAATCGGCGCGCTTCGCCTCGGCATCCTGCAGCTTCGCACCGAGCGACTGCAATTGCCCGTCGAGGAATTGCAGCGACTGGCTGTTCTGCATGCGATCGCCGGACAGGTTCGTCTCGACGAAGATGTCGATCAGCTTCTGCGTGATGCTGGTGGCGAGCTTGGGCGTCGCGGCGGTGGTGACGATCTCGAAGAGATTGTCCTGCTGCGCGGTGATCTTGATCGACTGCTGCAAGCCGGCGGCGCGATCGGCAATGTCGCGATCGGTGGAGACCGTCTTGGCGAGATCGGTGCCGCGGACGACCTTTTCGAGGTTCACCGCCGAGGTGAGCGTCTGGCGCACGGTATCGACGTCGCGCTGATCCTGCCCCATCGCGGCGCCATCGGTGCCGGGCGGGAGGATCGAGCGCATCTGGACGAAGACGCGCGCACGGCTTTCATAGCGGCTCGGCACCTGGCTGACGACCAGCCAGCCGAGCACGCAAATGCCCCAAGCGACGCCCAGCGCCAGCCAGCGCCGAGTCCAGATCGCATGGGTCGCGATCCTGAATTCTTCGAAGATGCCGTTCACGCCAGCGGCCTCAGAACATGCTCTCGGGGATGATGATCACGTCGCCCGGCTCCAGCCGCACGTTCGCGCTCGAATCGCCGTTCTTGAGCAAGCGGCCCAGGCGAAGATTGTATTCCTTCTGCTTGCCCGTCGCGCGATCGTAGCGGACGAGGCGCGCGCGGTTGCCCGCGGCATATTCGTTGAGGCCGCCGACCGCGATCATCGCGTCGAGCAGCGTCATATTGGCGCGATACGGCAGCGAGGCGGGCTTCTCGGTCGCGCCGACGATCCGCACCTGCTGGCTGTACGTGCCAGAGAAGCTGTCGACCATGACGCTGACGATCGGATCCTTGATATATTCGCGCAGCGCCAGCTTCATGTCGTCGGCGAGCATCGCGGGCGTCTTGCCGACGGCGGGCATGTCGTTGACGAGTGGCGTCGTGATGCGGCCGTCGGGGCGGACCTGCACCTTCGACGACAGTTCGGGATTACGCCAGACGAAGATCTGCAGCGAATCCAATGGGCCTATGACATATTCCTCACCGGGCTGTTCCTTGCTCGCCACGAAGGCAGCGGGCGGCAGCTCGCCGGCCGGCCCCGCGCTCATGCAGCCGGAAAGTGCGGTCGATGCCAGCGATGCTGCCAGCAACACCTTGGAACCACGCGAGAAACGCATCGCAAAACCTCCGTCGGCGCTCATCAGCCGGACGTGGAAAACTGCTCCACGGCCGGTTGCGCTCACCAACGGCTATGAAAGGAAGAGGTGAAGATAGCGTTTAGGAAGCTCGCCCAAGGACTTCCGAGGGCGCCGGGTGGCCGAGGAAGCCGGCCGGGCTGGCGGTAAGACCATAGGCGCCGGCGAGGAAGATCGCGACGATATCGCCGACTTCGGCACGCGGCAGCGCGACGCGATCGGCGAGGCGATCGAGCGGGGTGCACAGGCAACCGACGATCGAGACGGTCTCTTCGGGCTCGGCGTTCATGCAGTGCGCGATCGCGACGGGATAGTTGCGGCGCACGACGGTGCCGAAATTGCCGCTGGCGGCGAGTTGGTGGTGGAGGCCGCCGTCGACGACCAGGAAGGTCTCGCCGCGACTTTCCTTTCGATCGACGATGCGCGCGAGATACACGCCGCATTCTCCGACGAGCCAGCGGCCGAGTTCGATCGCGAAGCGGCTGTTGGCGAGGATATCGGGGCGGCCGGCGAGCGCTTGTGCGAGCGCGTCGCCGATGCGGGCGATGTCGACGGGGGTGTCGCCGGGAAAATAGGGGATGCCGAAGCCGCCGCCGAGGTTGACGAGCAGTGGCTGGGCGCCGGCTTCCTCGGCAAGGCGGGCGGCAAGCGCGAGCGTTGCGGCCTGGGTGTCGATGATCGCCTGCGTGTCGAGCGCCTGGCTGCCGGCGAAAATGTGGAAGCCGCGCCAGTCGGCGCCCGCCGCGACGATCTCGCGCACCACCGCGGCGGCATGCTCGGCATCGATCCCGAACGGCGACGGGCGGCCGCCCATCTTCATGCCCGAGCCCTTGAGTTCCATGTCGGGATTGACCCGCACCGCGAGCCGCGGGGTGACGCCGATGCGTTCGCCGATGGCGAGCGCGCGGCGGGCTTCGCCGGCGGACTCGACGTTGAGCGTGGAACCGGCGGTGATCGCGGCTTCGAGTTCGGCGTCGCGCTTGCCGGGGCCGGCGAAGCTGATTGCCTTTGCCGGCTTCACGGTGAGTGCGGTGGCGAGTTCGCCGGCGGAGGCGACGTCGAGGCCATCGACCAGCGGGGCAACGGCGGCGAGGAACGGCGGCCAGGGGTTGGCCTTGATCGCGTAATGGAGGTCGATGCTCGGGAAAGCGGCGCGGAAGCCTGCGACGCGGGTGGCGACGATTGTGGGATCGTAGACGAACAGCGGGGATCCGTGATCGGCGGTCCAGTCGGCGGCGGGGCGGCCGGCGATCGTGAGCGCGCCGGTCTGATCCGCGAATTCGGGCGGCAGCGGGCCAAATGGTTTGCTCATGGTGCGCCCTCCCCCAATCGTACGGCGTCGCGGATCGCGGCGCGATCCAGCTTGCCGTTGGCGTTGCGCGGCAGTTCGCTTCGCCACTCGAAGCGCGCCGGCTGCATGAAGTTGGGCAGTTCGCGCTTGAGTCGTTCGCGCAACGCAGCCTCGTCCGACGCATCGCCGCGCGCGACGACGACGATCGCCTGGCCGAGGCGCGCGTCCGGGATGCCGATCGCGACGGCTTCGGCCGCTTCGCCGCCTGCCATCACCGCTTCCTCGACTTCCGCCGGGCTGATGCGGTTGCCGGCGGACTTGATCATCTCGTCGTCACGGCCAACGAAGCGAAGCAGGCCTGTGGCGTCCGCTACCACCGTGTCGCCGGACCAGACCGCGGTGCCGCCGGCCTGCGAGAAGCCGGGCGCCTGGCGGAAGCGGGCGGCGGTGCGCTCGGGATCGTTCCAATAGCCGTGCGCGACGAGCGGGCCGGCGTGGACGAGTTCGCCCGGCTCGCCCGGCGCGGCGCTGGTGCCGTCGGGGCGGACGACCATGACCTCGGCGTGCGGGATCGCGCGGCCCATCGAATCGGGATGCGCATCGACCAGCGCGGGCGGCAGATAGGTCGAGCGGAAGGCTTCGGTGAGACCGTACATCGGGTAGAGATCGGCCGCGGGGAAGCGTTCGCGAAGGCTGCGCACCATCCGCACCGTCAGCGCGCCGCCCGAATTGGTCAGGCGGCGCAGCTTCGCCGCGGTGTCGGCGGGCCAGTCGGCGTCGAGCAATTGCAGCCACAGCGGCGGCACGCCAGCGAGCGTCGTCGCGCCGACGCGGTCGACCGCCTTCACCACGTCACGCGCGGTGAGATAGTCGAGCGGCGCGACCGTCGCGCCTGCCGCCCAGGTCGAGAAGAGCTGGTTCTGGCCATAGTCGAAGCTGAGCGGAAGGACGCCGAGCACGACGTCTTCCGGAACAAGGCCGAGATAATGTGCGACGCTGTTGGCGCCGAGCCACAGGTTCGCGTGGCTCAACATCACGCCCTTGGGCCGGCCGGTCGAGCCCGAGGTGTAGAGGATCGCCGCAAGCGCTTGCGGATCGGCGGTGGAGCGCGGGAGGGGATCGCCCTGCCCTGCCTGCGTGTGGACCGCAACGCCTGACGAGTCGCCGGGTTCGAGCATGGCTGCGCGCGCAGGTTGCGTCAGCAGCAGTCGGGCACCGCTGTCGGCGAGGATGTGCGCGACCTGCGGGCGTTTGAGCAGGGGGTTGATCGGCACATGGACCAGCCCGGCGCGCGGCGCGGCGAGCGGCATCAGGCATGCCTCGCGGGTCTTGGGCAGCCACGTTGCGACGCGGTCGCCGGGGGCGAAGCGCTGCGCGGCGAGCCAGCCGGCGAGCTGGGCGGCGCGCTCCTCGGCTTGCGCGACGCTCAGCGTGCCGGCGCGATCGACGAGCGCCGGCGCATCGGGCGCGCCGGCCAGCACGTGATCGATCGGTTTCGGGACAGGATCGAGCGGCACCATCACGCCCCCATAGCGCCGGGGCGTTGCGGAATTCATCCCCCCGGCTTAACGGCGCTGCAACAATTCGGGGACTTGGGTGATTTCGGTAGCAAAGGCACAGGTCGACACGACGGTCCGCGCGGTGCTCCGCGATGTTCTGGGACTTTCCGATGCGCGCGTCGCCGCGTTCGACGAGACGACGCCGCTGTTCGGCGCGCTGCCCGAGCTGGATTCGATGGCCGTTGCCGGCGTGCTCACCGAGATCGAGGATCGGCTGGGGATCGTGATCGACGATGACGAGGTCGACGGCGAAATGCTCGAGACGTTCGGCGCGCTGACGCGGTTCGCGGCCGACAAGGCGCTGGCCTGACGCTGATGGCCGGTGAGCCCGGCCCGCGGATCGCGTACTATGATTGGGCTGGTGGGCGCGAGGCGATGCTGCGCTTCGGGCCTGAGGACGGCGCGCCTGTGGTCGTCGCCGCGCTGCCGCTGTTCGAGGAGGGCAACAGGACGCGCGCGGCGATGGTGGACGTGCTGCGACGGCTGGCGGCGCGGGGGATTGCGGGTGTGTTGCCTGACCTGCCGGGGACGGGCGAGAGCCTTTGGGCGACTTCCGATGCGACTTTGGCGATTTGGCGTGCCGCCTTTGCTGCGGCTTGCAGCGCGGTCGGCGGGGCGGTGCATGTGGTCGCCTGGCGCGGAGGCGCTTTGGTGGATGGCGAGGCGGTGGTGGCGAGCCGGTGGTATCTGGCGCCGCAGTCTGGGGCTGGGCTGGTGCGGGAGCTTGAGCGGGTGCGGCGGGTGGCGGGGGGCGAGGATTTCGCCGGGAATGTGCTTTCGGCGGGGATGATCGAGGGGATGGCGGTGGCGGAGGTCGCTACGGCCGGGCCGTTGCGCGTGGTGCGGTTGGAGAGTGATCCGAAGGCGGCGGACCGGAAGGTGCCGGGGGCGGCGTTGTGGCGGACAGTGGAGCCGGGCATCGATGCGAGCTTGCAGGCGGTGATCGCCGACGATGTCTTCGACTGGGTAAACTCCTGATGCGTTCAGCTCACGGCCGTCATGCCGGGCTCGTCCCGGCATCCACGTGGCCGCGCATTCTACGCAGGTGGGGCTCGTGGATGGGTGGATGCCGGCACGGGGCCGGCATTACGCTAGGGGTATGACCGAGCGTCGGATCCTTATGTTCGACTGCGCGGGCGAGACGCTGGTCGGGACGCTGGACGATGCGGGCGGCGCTACTGGCTTGCTGATCGTCACCGGAGGCAACGAAGTCCGCGTTGGGGCGCATCGAGGGATGGCGCTGCTCGCGGGGCGGCTGGCGGCGAGCGGGGTGGCGGTGTTTCGGTATGACCGCCGCGGTGTTGGGGATTCGGGCGGCGATAACGCTGGGTTCGCGGGCTCGCACGAGGATCTGATTGCGGCGGCGGCTGCTTTCCGTGCCGCTGCACCGTCGGTCGAACGGATCGTGGGGTTCGGGAATTGCGATGCGGCGACGACGCTCGCCTGGTGGGGGCGTGAGGCGGGGTGTGACGCGGTTGTTCTGGCGAATCCGTGGGTGGTAGCAAAGGTCGATGATCTTCCACCGCCGGCGGCGATCAAGGCACATTATGCGGCGCGGCTGCGCGATCCCGCGGCGTGGTGGCAGGTGATCCGTGGGGGCTTTTCGGTGACGAAGCTGGTGCGCGGGGTGCGCAGTATCGCTTCACCGCCCCGCCGTGACGATCTTGCGAGCCGGACGCTCGATGCGATTGCTGCTTGGGGCGATGCGGCGACGGTGGTGCTCGCTGCTGGCGATGCGACCGCGATTGCTTACGCCGATGCAGCCAATCGCCACGGGCTCAAGCAGCGCACCGTTTCCATCGATACCGGATCGCACAGCTTCGCGCGGGCCGGCGATGCGGCGGCGCTGGAGGCGGCGATCCGATCCGTGATCAACGCGCGCGGATGAAGGCGCGGATGTCGCTCGAAAGCTTCCGCAGATCCTCGTCGCGGACGTACATCATGTGGCCGGCGTGATACCAATGCCAGCTGATGCGGCCGTCGTTGGGGATGCCGGTGCGGTTGAGCGAATATTCGGCACCGAAGAAGGGCGTCGCAAAGTCGTAATAGCCCTGGCCCACGAACACGCGCAGGCCGCTGTTCTCGCGCAGCGCCTTGCCGATGTACGGCGCGACGTTGAGATAGCCTGATCCGCCGCGCGGGCCGCCGCCGATCTGCCAATCCCAATCTCGCACGCCGCCGATCGACGAATAGGTCAGGTCGGGCGAGTAGTTCAGGAATTCGCGCGAATGCTGGTTCATCGCCGCGGTGTAGGCGCCGTCGATCGCGTAGAAGCTGGGATCGTTGTCGGGCTCCTCGCCGGCGTCGTCATAGTCCTTGCCGAGATAGCGCGTGTCGAGCCGGCCGATCGTCTGGCCGCGATCGCGCAGCAGCTCCTTGTAGAAGCGGCCGGGCGAGAGGCGCAGGTCGGCGCGGGCGAGATACGCCTCGGACACGCCGGTGTAGCGCGCGAGCTGGGGCAGGATCGCCTGGCGTTCGGGCGCGGTGAGCGCGTTGCCCTTGAGGAGGGCGGAGGCATAGGGGCCGATGGCGAATGCCTTGGACTCGGCGACGAATTCCTCGACGGTCGCAGGCTTGTTCGCGACCTTGTCGTGGAACCACGCGGTCGCGGCCATCGACGGCAGGTTGGTGACGTAGCCGAGTTCGTTGCCCGGCACATCCGCCGCGGCGCTGAAATCGAGGATCGACGAGATCAGGATGATCCCGTTGATCGACACATCGGTGAAGCCGGCGCCTTCGAGCTGGTTGATCACCGCGGCCGAACGCGTGGTGCCGTAGCTTTCGCCGCCGATGAACTTGGGCGCGTTCCAGCGGCCGTGCTCGTTGAGCCATAGCCGGATGAACTCCGCCATCGACTTGGCGTCCTTGGTGACGCCCCAATAATCCTTCGGATCGGTCTTGCCGAGTGCGCGGCTGAAACCGGTTCCGACCGGATCGATGAAGACGATGTCAGTGACGTCGAGCAGCGAATCGGCGTTTTCGACGATAGGATAGGGTGGCGCGCCGTCGTCCTTGGCATCCGACGGGATCACGACGCGGCGCGGGCCGAAGGCGCCCATGTGGAGCCAGAGCGAGCCCGAGCCGGGGCCACCGTTCCAGATGAAGCTTACCGGGCGCTTGGGATCGACCGGGCCTTCCTTGATGTAGCTGTACGACGTGATCGACGCGAGCGGCTTGCCGTCCTTGTCCTTCAGGTACGTATCGCCGGCGATGGCGCGGTAATTGATGCGGGTGCCGCCGAAGGTGCCGGAGTGGCGGGTGATCGAGACGGTGGGGGGCGGGATCGCGGAGGCTTCGGCCTTTGCCTCGGACTTGGTGTCGGGCTTGTCCTGCGCCGTGAGTGGCGCGGCGATGAGTGTGGCGCCGAGCGCCAGTGCGATCTTTAACTTCAAGCGTACCCCCTACTTCCGTCATGCCGGCCTTGAGCCGGCATCCCGCTTTTTCTTCTGTCGCTTAGAGAAGAAGAAGCGGGACCCCGGGTCAAGCCCGGGGTGACGGGGAAGGCTTATTCCGCCGCTTCGGCCATCGCCTCAAACTCGGCTTCGGCGAGGAAGCGTTCCGCATCGAGCGCGGCCATGCAGCCGGTGCCGGCGGCGGTGACGGCCTGGCGGTACACCTTGTCCATCACGTCGCCGCACGCGAACACGCCGGGGATGCTGGTGCGCGTCGAGCCGGTTTCGACCTTGATGTAATGATCCTCGTCCAGTTCGAGGTGGCCGCGGAACAGCTCGGTCGCGGGATGGTGGCCGATCGCGACGAAGCCGCCGTCGACATCGAGCCGGCTGTGTTCGCCCGTCTCGCTATCGAGCAGGTCGAGGGCGACTAGGCCCTTCGTCCCGCCGCCGTCGACGAACTCGCGGACTTCCTTGTTCCACAGCACCGTCACGTTCGGGTGCGCGAACAGGCGTTCCTGCAGGATCCGCTCGGCGCGCAGCGTGCTGCGGCGGTGGATCAGCGTCACGTCGTCGCTATGGTTGGTGAGGTACAGCGCTTCCTCGACCGCGGTATTGCCGCCGCCGATCACCGCGACCTTCTTGCCGCGGTAGAAGAAGCCGTCGCAGGTGGCGCAGGCGCTGACGCCCTTGCCCTTCATCGCCTCTTCGCTGGCAAGGCCGAGCCACTTGGCCTGCGCGCCGGTGGCGATCACCAGCACGTCGCCTTCGTACACGTCGCCGCTGTCGCCGGTGAGGCGGAACGGGCGGCGGGTGAGATCGACCTCGACGACCGTGTCCCACATCAGCTTCGTGCCGACATGCTCGGCCTGCTTCTGCATCTGCTCCATCAGCCAGGGGCCCTGGATGACGTCCGCGAAACCGGGGTAGTTCTCGACATCGGTGGTGGTCATCAGCTGACCGCCGGGCTGGATGCCCTGGACGAGGATCGGATTCATGCCGGCGCGCGCACCGTAAATGGCCGCTGACAGCCCGGCGGGGCCGGAGCCGAGGATGAGCATGCGAGTCGAATGAGTGATCATGCGTGCGATGTAGGATGCAGCCGTGGGTAAGGGAACGCCCCATAACTCCCCTCCCGCTTGCGGGAGGGGTTGGGGGAGGGCATGTCCGATGGCGACAGTTTCGTGACAGCCCCTCCCCCGACCCCTCCCGCAAGCGGGAGGGGAGAAGAAAGTAGCGATGACGGATTTTACCAGCTTCCTCGCCGCCGATCGCGGCCAGACCGCGCGCGCCATTCATGTTGTTCACCCCGACCAATATGCCGACTGGCTCGCGCGGCAACCGGCGCGGACGCGCGCGGCGGTGGCGGCGAACAAGGTGGTCGGCAAGCCCGGCAATCGCGCGATCCTGCCGGGGGATGCGGCGGACGATTGGGCGATGCTGCTGGTGTGCAACGAGGACGTGACCTCGCCGTGGCGGATCGCGTCGCTCGGCGATGGCTTGCCGGAGGGGACGTATCGGCTAGCGGAGGGCGAGCCGGGGGCGGCGATGCTCGGCTGGTGCCTCGCGCAGCATCGCTTCACGCGATATCGCAAGACCGAGCCGGTTGGTGCGCGCGTGCTGCTGACGGGGGAGCCGGCGCGGATCGAGGAGATCGTGCGGCTGGCGGAGGCGACTGCGCAGGTGCGCGACCTGGTCGATACCGGGGCGTCGGATCTGGGGCCGGCGGAGCTGGAGGCGATTGTCGAGGCGCTGGCGAGGAAGCATGGCGCCACCGTCGAGGTGACGCGCGGCGATGCGCTCGCCGCCGGGTATCCGATGATTCACACCGTGGGCCAGGCGGCGAGCAAGGATCGCGCGCCGCGGCTGATCGAGCTCGAATGGGGCGATCCCACGCATCCGCGGGTAGCGCTGGTCGGCAAGGGGGTGTGCTTCGATTCGGGCGGGCTCGACATCAAGCCGTCGGCGGGCATGCGCGCGATGAAGAAGGACATGGGCGGCGCGGCGCATACCATCGCGCTTGCCGGGCTGGTGATGGCGGCGAAGCTGAAGGTGCGGCTGCACCTGCTGGTGCCGGCGGTGGAGAATGTGATCGCGGGCAATGCGTTCCGGCCGGGCGACGTGCTCAAGACGCGGCTCGGTTTGACCGTGGAGAATACCAATACCGATGCCGAGGGTCGGCTGATCCTGGGCGATGCGCTGACGAAGGCGGCGGAAGGGTCGCCGACGCTGATGCTCGATTTTGCGACGCTGACCGGCGCGGCGCGCGTGGCGCTGGGGCCGGACTTGCCGGCGCTGTTCTCGGATGACGCGGCGCTGGCAGCGGAGTTGCTCGCGGCGGGGACGGCGGCGCACGATCCGTTGTGGCAGTTGCCGCTGTGGGACGGGTATGACGAGATGCTGAAGTCCGACATCGCGGATCTGGTGAATGCGCCCGATGGCGGGTTTGCCGGCGCGGTGACGGCGGGGCTGTTCCTGCGGCGGTTCGTGCCGAGAGGGGTGGCGTGGGCGCATGTCGATACGTTCGCGTGGCGGCCGGCGGCGAAGCCGGGGCGGCCGAAGGGCGGCGAGGCGCTTGGGCTGCGCGCGGCGTGGGGGGTGTTGAAGGCGCGGTTCGGGTAAGGGCGCGTTACTTCGGCTGTGAGTTCGAGGCTGAAAGATTGGAACAATCGCCAGTTTCATGCATCCTCTAGCTGACTCGTCGGCACATCGGCGGCGATGCACGGATAGGAGAATGTCATGCGGTTGGCTTGGCTGTTTCCACTTGCAGTGATCGCTGCCGCACCTGCCGTGGCGCAGGTCTCGATCGGGCCGGGCTATGGCTCGCCCGGTGCTCCCGCCAGCGCACTCGGCGTTCCGGCCAACAGCGCGCTTCAGCCGACACCCTATTTTCCCGGCAGCACCAAGCGCTATTTTCCGGTAGAGGCGGCGCGCAAGTTAATCCTTGAGGGCCGATACGCCGAGGCGGACCGGGTGCTCGACCACTTCTATGTGCGGCAGACCACAGCAGAGACCAACCTGCTGAAAGGCATCACGTCATTGAAGCTGGGTGATGCGGATGCTGCACGGTGGCGGTTCCTGAGGGCCGCGAAGATCACACGATACCGTGATCCCAGCGCGCTTACTGGGTTGGCAGCGGCGGAACTCAGCCTCGGCAACGAAGACGCGGCACGCGACATCCTGGGCAAGCTGCGCAGCCAGCAGGAGAAGTGCGGCACGGGTTGTGCGCGGAACGAGTCTCTCAGCCGGGCAGTAAGCGCGCTGGAGCGCGAGTTGGACTGACGCTTGCTGCAACTGAGCCGGCCCCGGCGCGATACTTACCTTGGTGGTGTTTTCGTCAAGGCAAGCAATCTAGCCTGGGCTAGCCTTCGATACAGGCCGTGGTGCGATCAGGCATCACCCCCCCACCCCGCGTGGCATCGATCAGCACGAACGCCACCCGCGCCATCTCGGTCGAGCGGTTTTCCCAGCCGTGGGCAGTGCCGCGCTGGATCAGGATGTCGCCGGCCTTCATCAGCATCTCGTCGCGATCCATGATGGCCCAGATCTCGCCGGCGAGGACGATCGCGTAATCGATCGTGTCGGTGGTGTGCATGCTGGCGCTGCGGGTGGAATCGGCGTGGTGGTCGGCGTCGGGATATAGCTCGGCAAAGACCTTGGCGGTGAGCGCGGCCTGTTCCTCGCGGGAGGCGGCCATCGGGGGGAAGTCGATTGCGCGCAGGACGGTGCCTGATGTGGGCGGGAGGACGCCCTTGTGCTGCGTGATCGTGTCGGGGGCTTCGATCGGACTGGGGGCGGCCTGCGTGCGCCAGAGGTTGGCGTTGCGATAGGGGCTGCCGGGGAGTTCCAGCGTTGCTAGGCTTGGGCCGGATTCGGCGATGTAGGATTGGCCGGATTCGTCGATCGCGGTGACGATGCGGCGTAGTGGCGGCAACGGTTGGGGCATGGGGCTCTCCTGATCCTGGCCTCGGGTGGGCTGGGTTTGGGAGAGGTTTGGCGGTTGCGTTAGGCTGAGTCGAGGGCGTGGCTATGCTCTACCCTCACCCTTCCCACTCGCTGACGCGAGCGGGCCCGTTCCCTCTCCCACAAGGGGAGAGGGGGTTTTGCTATCCTGCCGCTGCCTTTATGATCGGCACAAACTTCGCCGCGGTAAGGCTGGCGCCGCCGACCAGCGCGCCGTCGACTTCGGCGGCGTGGAGGAGGCCGGCGGCGTTCTCGGCGGTGACCGACCCGCCGTACAACAGGCGGATCGCGTCGGCGGCTTCCTGGCCCAGCGCTTCGACGAGCGCGCTGCAAATCGCGGCGTGCATTGTCTCGACGTCGGCGACGGTGGCGACCTTGCCGGTGCCGATCGCCCAGATCGGCTCGTAGGCGATCGCAAGCCAGTCGCCGGCGGCGCCTTCGGGGAGCGAGGCGAGGACTTGCGCGGTAACGACGGCTTCGGCCTGGCCAGCCTCGCGCTGGTCGAGCGTTTCGCCGACGCACAGGATCGCATCGAGGCGGTGGCGGTGGAGCGCTTCGGCCTTGGCCTTCACGTCCGCATCGGTTTCGTGCTGGCCCTGGCGGCGTTCCGAATGGCCGACGATCGCGAAGGCGGCGCCGGCTTCCGCGATCATCGGCGCGGAGAGGCAGCCGGTGTGCGCGCCGCTATCGGCGGCGTGGACGTCCTGCGCGCCGATCGGGAAGCCCGCGCGCGCGTTCGCGGCGTGGATCAGCGTCGCGGGAACGGCCACGGCGACATCGACGCGCGGATCGATCGCGGCGGCGATCGCTTCGAGTTCGGCAAGTGCCGCGAGGCTGCCGTTCATCTTCCAGTTGCCCGCCACGAACTTGCGCCGCATGTACCCGCTCTCCTTAGCTTCCGCGGCCGTTGCGGTAACGAAGGCGCCCTTCTAAAGCGAGCGCCGTTCAACAGATTGGCGCTTCATGCTCGGTTTCTTCCGTCGGATCATCAATTCGCGCCTCGGCGTCATCATCTCCGGGCTGGTGCTCGGCATCATCGCGCTGGCGTTCGCGCTGGGCGACGTGACCGGGCTACAGACGAGCGGGCTCACCGGCACCTCGGTGGCGAGCGTCGGCGGTGCCAAGGTGACCGAGCGCGAGCTGACCGAGCGCGTACAGAGCGAGCTGCAGGGCGCGCAGCAGCGCAATCCCAACGTCGACATGGCGCAGTTCGTCGCCGCCGGCGGCGTGGAAAGCGTGCTCGACCGGATGCTCAATGGGCTCGCGCTGGAGGCCTATGGCGAGCAGCAGGGCATGGTGGTGAGCCGCGCGTTGGTGGGCAGCGAGCTGCGCAACATTCCCGCGCTGAAGGGGCCGACCGGCAATTTCGACCAGGCGATCTACGAACAGGTGCTGGCGCGCAACAAGCTGACCGACGCGCAGGTGCAGGGCGATATCGCGCGCGAGACGATGGTGCAGTTCCTCGTGCGGCCGCAAGTCGGCGCGAGCCAAGTGCCCGAGACGCTGGCGCTGCCCTATGCCTCGCTGCTGCTGGAGCGGCGCGCGGGGCAAGCGGCGATGATCCCGACCGCCGGCGTGCCGGCAGGGCCGGCACCGACCGATGCCGAGCTGCAAACCTGGTACGGCCGCAACATCGCGCGCTATTCGGTGCCCGAGCGGCGGGTGGTGCGCTATGCGCTGGTGACGCCCGAGAGCGTCAAGGCACGCGCGACGCCGGGTGAGGCGGACATCGCCAAGGCTTATAACGGCGACAAGGCGCGCTGGGCGGCGCGCGAGACGCGATCGGTGTCGCTGGTGACGGTGCTCGACCAGAATGCGGCGAACGCGCTGGCCGGTAAGGTGCGTGGCGGGACGTCGGTGGCGGACGCGGCGCGCGCTGCGGGGCTTGAGGCGCGCACGCTCGCAGGGCAGGATAAGGCGGCGCTGGCGAGCGCGACGTCGCAGGCGGTGGCCGATGCGGTGTTTGCGGCGGGCGCGAATGGCGTCGTCGGGCCGGTGCGTGGGCCGATCGGGTTCATCGTCGGCAAGGTGGATGCGGTCGCGCAGGTGCCGGGCCAGACGCTCGCCGAGGCACGCGGCACGCTGGTGGAGGAGCTGACCAAGACGCGGACGGCGGAGGCGCTGAACGCGATCCGCGACGCGCTGGAAGGCGGGATCGGTGACAACAGCAATTTCGCCGAGCTGGTGGCCGACCAGAAGCTGACCGCGGCGACGACGCCGGCGCTGACTACCCAAGGGGCCGATCCGGAGAACCCGGCGTACCGGCCGGCGCCGGAGCTGGCGCCGCTGGTCCAGGCCGCGTTCCAGGCCGAGGAAGGCGACGATCCGCAAGTGGTGCAGACCGCGGCGGACGGCAGCTTCGCGCTGGTGGCGCTCGACCGGATCGTGCGTGCAGCGCCGCGGCCGCTGGCGGCAGTGCGCGCGCAAGTGACCGCCGACGTGATCGCCGATCGTGCCCGGCGCGCGGCGCGGGTCGCGGCGACCAAGGTGCTGGCGGCGATCAACAAGGGCACGCCGGTGGCGCAGGCGCTCGCCGGCTCGGGTGTCACGGGCGGCAAGGTCGAGCGGATCGTTGCGGCGCGATCACAGATTAAAGCCGATCCGCGCGGGCCGAATGCGGCGCTGGCGCTGCTGTTCAGCATGAAGGGCGGCACGGCCAAGATGCTCGAAGCGCCGGGCGGCCAGGGCTGGATGGTGATCAAGCTGGATCAGATCGCGGCGGGCGATGCGGCCAAGGCGCCGCCGGTGATCACCGCGACGCGGCGGGATCTCGGCCAGGTGGTCGGCGCGGAATATGCGCAGCAATTCACCGAGGCGGTGAAGGCGCAGCTGAAGGTGACGCGCAATGCCGATGCGATTGCCAAGGTGAAGGCCAGCCTGACGGGTGGCTCCAATCCGTAAGCCTCTGGATGCGCTCGCGGCTCGCGCGCCGGCGCTCGTCTGGCGGCGGCGGATTGCCGATACCGAGACGCCGGTCGCCGCGGCGCTGAAGCTGATCGAGCCGGGGCGCGGCGATTTCCTACTCGAATCGGTCGAGGGCGGCGCGGTGCGCGGGCGGCACAGCCTGATCGGGCTGGCGCCGGATCTGGTGTTCCGTGCCGAGGGGAATGCGGCGGCGATCAACCGGACGTGGCTGACCGATCGCGACGCGTTCGCGCCCTGCCCTGCCCCGACGCTCGATGCTTTGCGCGAGCTGGTCGCATCGTGCCGGATGGACGTGCCGCCCGAACTGCCGCGCGCGCTCGCCTGCCTCGTCGGCTATTTCGGCTACGAGACGATCGGGCTGGTCGAGACGCTGCCGGTACGCGAGGTGGATGCGCTCGGGCTGCCCGACATGATGTTCGTGCGGCCGACGGTGGTGCTGGTGTTCGACCGGCTCGCGGACGCGCTGTTCCTCGTGGCGCCGGTGTGGCCGGATGCGACGCGCGATCCGGCGGCGATCGTCGAGGCGGCGGAGGAGCGGCTGGATGCGGTAGAGGCGCGGCTCGCGCTTGCGACGCTGCCGCCGCGGGTGCGCGCCGAGCCGGTCGAGATCGCGCTGACGCCGACGCTGCCGGCGGGGCGCTATGCCGAGATGGTGCTGGCGGCGAAGGACTATATCGTCGCGGGCGACGTGTTCCAGGTGGTGCTGGCGCAGCGCTTCACCGCGCCGTTCGCGCTGCCGCCGTTCGAACTGTATCGCGCGCTGCGGCGGATCAATCCGTCACCGTTCCTCTATCACCTCGATCTGCCGGGGTTCTCGCTGACCGGATCGAGCCCC
This sequence comes from Sphingomonas radiodurans, assembly GCF_020866845.1. Classification (NCBI taxonomy): domain Bacteria; kingdom Pseudomonadati; phylum Pseudomonadota; class Alphaproteobacteria; order Sphingomonadales; family Sphingomonadaceae; genus Sphingomonas; species Sphingomonas radiodurans. Next base: position 3,350,244 of record NZ_CP086594.1, on the reverse strand, counting down.
GAGATCCTCGTGCGCGTTCGCGATGGCGAGGTGACGATTAGGCCGATCGCGGGCACCCGGCCGCGCGGCAAGACCGCAAGCGAGGACGAGGCGAACCGCGCGAGCCTGCTCGCCGACCCGAAGGAGCGCGCCGAGCATCTGATGCTGCTCGATCTCGGGCGCAACGATGTCGGGCGGGTGGCGGCGGCGGGATCGGTGCACGTGACCGACAGTTATATGGTCGAATTCTACAGCCATGTGATGCACATCGTGTCGAACGTGACCGGGCGGCTGGATGACAAGCACGATGCGATCGACGCGCTGTTCGCGGGATTTCCGGCCGGCACCGTCAGCGGCGCGCCCAAGGTGCGGGCGTGCCAGATCATCGCGGAGCTGGAGGGCGAGAAGCGCGGGGCTTATGCCGGTGGCGTCGGCTATTTCTCGCCCGACGGATCGATGGATTCGTGCATCGTGCTGCGCACCGCGGTGGTGAAGGACGGGACGATCCACGTGCAGGCGGGCGCAGGGATCGTAGCCGACAGCGACCCGGTTTACGAACAGCGCGAGTGCGAAGCGAAGGCCGGCGCACTGCTGGCGGCGGCGCGCGAGGCGGTTACGCGGGCTGGCGAGGGTGGGTTCGGGCAGTAGGGGGACGTGCTGCTAGCGCCCACTTCCGGACTTTTGTTTTCACCGTTCTAGCGTGTGTATGCGGTCTCTCGCCCTTCCGCTACGGCATTTATGATGCGACCGCTTCCCGCTCTCGTTGCAATGACGCTTGCTATTAGCGGTTGCGGTCGTTCTGAATGGACACAGAAAAGTAGCGCGAAGTCTCCCGATGGAGATTATGTGGCGGTGGCCGAGTATAAGGGCGCACCAGCGTCCAACAGCGATCATGTACGGGTCCGGCTTATTCGCCAATTATCAGGGTCACCGCTGGCTGGCAGTACGATTGTGTCTGCTGCCAAGTCGGATCAGCCGCTTCTACATTGGGAGGGCGGCAATCAACTGATCGTCGAGGTCCGTGGTGCTTCTTCGTATGACGTTCAGACTCTTGATTACGGTGAGCCTAAATACGACGAAACCGGAAAACGGCGTACAGTTCGAGTCGGGGTTTTCGCTGTACAAAGCTTGCGAAACGGGCGGCAGCTATGTGCCGAAACCGTAAAGTGGAACGGCAGGTAACCACCAACTCGCGACGTTCAAACCGCTGGCGATCTAGCCACGTTCCCGAAACCGGACCGTCCGCTCTCGGGAGGAAAAGCGGCCGGGCGGCTCCCGCCCACTTTCTGACGGTTGGAGAGAGCTTCTGGCTTCTTGATTGCAGACGTTCGATCAGGACGGCATGATAGCGTCTTGACGCGCCTCATCTTCCTCGCAAGCTTTTTGTATCTACTGCCCATTCACGCTCACACGGAGGTGCAGACAGGAGGCAATTCGTGGCTGGTGATAAGTCTGCCCGGTGTTCCGAACCCACGTGAACAAGATCCGTATGCCGGGCGAATTTTTAGGGGAACGTGGCGCGGGGTTAATCAGAAGGGCCTACCGGCAGAAGTCGATCCCGTTCGAGCTTTGACCAAAGCAGCGTTGAATTGCGGACAGCGGCGCTTTCGATGGCGCGGCTTGAACTACGACCACAGCAACGAGATGCTGATCGCAAATAGCCGTGCGGGACAACGCGCGCTCACCTGCATGGCGCGCAAGGTATCTTTCGACTTCTATGCTCGCGTCGAACGTATCGAGGCCCGCTAATTACGCCATTGCTCCGAAAGCAGACGGTCCGCCAACCACCGAGTATTGACCTCAACCGCTAACGCCGCCCCAGAAAAGCAGTCGTTCGTTCACGCGACCCAGCGGAACGCCCGTTCTATCTCCGCGACCGCGTTGGTCTGAACGCACCGACCGTGCGACAGGATAATCCGTTCTGGGTTCCATTCGATCATCCGTTCCACACCCGCGCGCAACGCTTCGCGATGGCTGCGGGCGGCGAGCCTGATCTCGATCGATGGGCGGGCGTTCGGACCGGTTGCGCCGCCGGCTTTCAGCAGCAGTTTGATCGGAAGGCTCCGGATGCGTGACTCTTCGAAGGTCTGCATCAGGTCGGTTACGATGAGCGTGCGCGATGCTCGATGGAAGAAGACCGTCTCTTTGAAACTGCCCAGATCAATCGAGACCTGTTCGATCTCGGTCGCCCGTTTCGGTGACGTGTCGGTTACAAGTGCGATGCACCTCGCGAGATCGATCTTCTGCACGACATCAGGCGAGGCGAAGACGGCTGATTCGCGGTGCGCTTCCGCCCAGGGTTTGACGTTCAGATAGTGATAGCTGTTCGGCGCGATCAAAGCCGAAACGCGTCCGAGCTTTGCCAATGCTTGATCGAGCGCCGCCGTGTAGGCCACTGGCGAATGTAGCCACAGCCCGCCATCGGCGAGCTTCGCGACGGTCATCCGGGTTGGGCAAGGAATGGCCATGCCGGCCAACCGATACGCGACTTCAGGCCCTTCGACCGTCCAGATATTCTCTGCCCATTCGACCGGCACGAGCTGGGGTTCGTAAGGCGTGTAGCCGAGGCGCGTCATGATCGAGCATCCATGATTATGAGGGCGTGCCAGGATCGCCCAGCGCATCCACCACCCCGCCGATAAGGTTGACGGTCAGCAACGATGGGCGCGGGCGGCGGGCGTCTGCGATGCGGGTGAGCCAAGCGGCGTCGTGCGCCGCCGCCGCGCGCGTCAGGGCGATGGCTTTTGACGCATCGATCGCCACGAACCGCAGCGGCGAGCCAGGCGACAGTTGCGCCACCCGGTCGATGTCGGGTTCCACCACGACGGCGATGCGGGGGTAGCCGCCGGTGGTCTGGTGATCGGCGGTGAGGAGGCTGATGCGGCCGTCGCCGTCCACTTGCAGCGCACCGCGGATGGCGGGTTCGCTTGGCATGTCGATGCGGTTGGGGGGTAGCGGGGGGCCGTCGAGGACGAGCCCCATGCGGTCGAAGCGGGCGCTGGTGGTGAAGGGCTGGTCGGTGAGCCGGGCCAGCACGTCGGTATCGAAGAAGCGGTGTTGCGGGCCGAGGATGATGCGCGCTTCGGTGATTGGATCGCGCTCGGGCGGGGGGATGGCGGTGGCGGCGAGGTCGTCGCGCGCGGTGGCGATCGTCAGTGTGTCGCCGGCCGCCAGCCGGCCGCCGCCTAGGCCGGCGATCAGGTGGGTCGAGCGGCTGTCGAGCCAGGCGGGCGCCTCGATCGTGCCCGCCAGTGCGCAATAGCCCCAGTTGGCGCTGGTCGGCTCGATGCGGCATTGCGAACCGGGCATCAGCGTCGTCACGCACCAGCCGCCGATCGCGATGCCGTCGATCCTGGCGGTCGCGGCGCCGGCGAGCGCGATGGCGACGGGCGTGTCCTCGGCGATGATCGTGAGGCCGCCGAGTGATAACTCGATCGCTGCTGCGTCGGCCGCCAGACCTAGCGCGGCCAGCGCGGCTGCGAAGGCGCGGCGGTCGATCGGGCCTGATGGGGGAGCGCCGAAGCGGCGCCAGCCGGCGCGGCCGCGATCCTGCACGCTGGTGAGCGGACCCGCCGCGACGATGCGGACGCGCGCATTGGTCATGCCGCAGCGATGCGGGTGAAGCGGACGCGGTCGCCCGGCTCGAAGCGGAACGGCTTCTCGGCGGCGGCGTCGAGCACGCGCAGGGGCGTGCGGCCGATCACCCACCAGCCGGTCGGCATCGGCAGCGTCGTGATCAGGCATTGCGGGCCGGCGATCATCACGCTGCCGAGGGGATGGCCGCGTACGGCGGCGGGCTTGCGTGGCAGGTGGAGCGCCTCGGGCACGCCGCCGAGGTAGGCGTAGCCGGGCGCGAAGCCGTACATGAACACGCGATAGTCGCCCGCGAGATGCGCGGCGATCACCGCTTCCGGCGGCATCGCGAGCCGTTCGGCGACTGCGGCGAGATCGGGCGCGTCTGCGCAGTCGTAGCAGACCGGCACCTCGTGCGTCGCGACATTGGCGAAGTCAGCGGCGGGCGCTGCGGCATGCGGCGCGGCGAGCGCCTCGATCGCGGCGTGATCGGTGGCGAGGGGATCGAAGACAAGCAGCAGGCTGGTATAGGCGGGCACCGTTTCGATCAGGCCAGGCGGCGCGGCGTGCGCCAGCGCACGATCGAGCGCGACGACGCGAGCGAACACCGCCTCGTCGATCGCGCCGCCGAAGTCCGCCAGCAGCGCACCGGCGCCGGCCGGCCGAAAGATCGGCGGCGTCACCGCGCGCCCGCTTGCGTTACCATCGGCTTGCCTCCACACCTCGCGCACAACCTTCGGGAGAGAGATACATGCGCACCATCGCCATTGCGACCGTTCTGCTCGCCAGTGCCTCCGCGCTCGTCGCGCAGACCGCAACAGCGCCCACTACCGCGGTGAAGGCAGCGATCGCCGACACGCAGCGCAGCGAGGCGAACCGCGCGCGCGACCGCTATCGCCACCCGGCCGAAACGCTCGCCTTCTTCGGCGTGAAGCCGACCGACACGGTCGTCGAGTTCATCCCCGGCGGCGGCTGGTATACCGAGATCCTCGCGCCGATGGTGAAGGGCAAGGGCCGCTATGTCGCGTTCGTGCCGACCCGGAATGCCGAGGGCGTGCAGAAGATGCTGACGACGAAGGAAGCATGGTTCGGCCCGGCGACGGTGGCGACAATCGATCCGGCGACCGGCGTCAGCACGCTTCCGGCGGGCAGCGCGGATGTCGTGCTGACGTTCCGCAACGTCCACAATCTGCTGATGGGCGAGGACCAGCAAGTCGCTGGCCGCACGTTCGCTGCATTCTTCGCGGCGCTGAAGCCGGGCGGCACGCTGGGCGTGGTCGATCACCGCCTGCCCGAGACGATGGACACCGCGCTGGAGAAGAAGAGCGGCTATATCAAGCGCTCGACCGTGGTGCGGCTGGCGCAGGCGGCGGGCTTCAAGCTGGCAGGCGAGAGCCGCGTCAATGCGAACCCGAAGGACACGCACGATCACCCCGAGGGCGTATGGACGCTGCCGCCGAACTATCGGCTGAAGGATGTCGACAAGGCAAAGTATGCGGCAATCGGCGAGAGCGATCGGTTTACGCTGAAGTTCGTCAAGCCGAAGTGAGGATTGCGCCGTTGCCCCGGACTTGATCCGGGGTGACGGTGACCTGACCGCCCGATGAAGAAGCGGGACCCCGGCTCAAGGCCGGAGTGACAGAGCGGTGAATGACTGACGCATTACTGCGCCAACTTGTTCACCTTGTCCTGCAGGTTCGCGAGTTCGGCCTTCAGCGCGGCGATCTCGTCATCCTTGCTACCGTGGTGGACGGCCGGAACGGTGCCGGTGGTTGCCGCAGGCTTGGGCTTGAAGGCGCTGGTGGCGACTTCGAACATCGCCATGTTGCGCTTGGCCATTTCGGCGAAGGGCGAGCCGGCGAAGGCGCCTTCGACCGCAGACTTGAATTGCGCCTGGTTGCGGCGGAAGCTTTCCATCGAGGCTTCGAGATAGCCGGGCACCATTGCCTGCATCGAATCGCCGTACATCGCAATGAGCTGACGCAGGAAGTTCACCGGCAGCATCGGCGTGTTGCCGCGGCCTTCCTCTTCCATGATGATCTGGGTGAGCACGCTATGCGTGATATCGTCGTCGGACTTGGCGTCGACGACCTTGAACTCGCGCCCGTCGCGCGTCATCGCGGCCAAATGCTCGAGCGTGATGTAGGATGAGCTTTCGGTGTTGTAGAGCCGACGATTGGCGTATTTCTTGATGACGACCACGCCGTTCACGTCGTGCTGTTTCTTCATCGCAAGGCCCCACCCAATATGGTTCAAGGCGCTACAGCATCTTATGCGGCACCGCAACACGGACCCCGGCCGCTGCCCCTGTTCCTCGATTTGCTGCGCAGCGAAACCGCAGCAAATGATGATCGACAGGCGGCGGCGCTGGCTGGACTGACGCGGTATCAGGAGGCGCCACGACGGTTGCGGCGGATGGCGCCGGCGCGGCGGCGGCAGGGTCGAGCACGGTTGCGTGATTACGGCGGCACGGGGCGGCCAGTGTTGTTCGTGCCGTCGCTGATCAACCCGCCCTTCATCCTCGACCTGATGGAAGGGCGATCGCTCGTCCGGTGGATCGCCGAGCAGGGCTTTCACGCGTGGCTGCTCGATTGGGGGGAACCTAGGCCGGCGGATCACGGCCTCGACGTTGCGGGGCATGTCGAGCGCTTGCTGCTGCCGTTGCTGCGGCGGTTCGAGACGCCGCCGATCGTGGTCGGCTATTGTCTCGGCGGGACGATGAGCGTCGCGGCGGCGGCGAGCGGGCTGCTTGCTGGGGTGGCGACGATCGCTTCGCCGTGGCGGTTCGACGGTTATGGCGCGGCGGGGCGCAAGGACATGGCGGCGCTGTGGGGGGCGGCTAAGCCCGCTTGCGCGCAGCTGGGGCTGGTGCCGATGGAGGTGCTGCAATCGGGGTTCTGGAAGCTCGATCCCGCCCGCACCATCGCCAAGTACGAGGCGTTTGCGGCGATGCCGGAGCCCGAGACCGGGATGTTCGTGGCGATGGAGGATTGGGCGAATGCCGGCGCGCCGCTGACCTATGCGGCGGGCGCGGAGTTGTTCGAGCAGATGCTGGCGGACGATGCGCCGGGGCGCGGCGCGTGGCGGGTGGCGGGGGCGGTCGTCGATCCGCTGGCGCTGCCCTGCCCGGCGATCGAGTTCGTCTCGCTGAGCGATCGGATTGTGCCGGCCGCGACTGCGATCGGGCTGCCTGAGCGGTGCGATCTGGGCGCGGGGCATGTCGGGATGGTGGTGGGCAGCCGCGCGCGGGCGCAATTGTGGGAGCCGTTGCGGGATTGGTTGGGGAGCGTGCCCATCCCCGTCACCCCGGACTTGATCCGGGGTCACGCTGCCTTGGCTGCGAGGGAGAAGAAGCGGGATCCCGGCTCAAGGCCGGGATGACGAGTGTGGTAGTTACATCCAGACCTGGTCGAAGCGGTGGCCAAGGCCGGTGAGGAGTTCGTATTGCGAGACGCCTGACGCGGCGGAGGCGCGGGCGAGATCCGGGTCGAACGCGAGCCAGTCGCCCTCGCCTACCTCGACGCCGGTAATGTCGATCGCGGTCAGGTCCATCGAGACGCGGCCGATTACCGGCAGTGCTCGATCACCCGCGAAGGCGGTGCCGCGGTCGGAGAAGGCGCGGCGGTAGCCGTCGGCGTAGCCGAGGTTGACGACCGCGACCTGACTGTCGCGCGTCGCGATCCAGGTGGCGTTGTAGCCGACGCGGGCGCCGGCGGGGACGTGGCGGCGTTGCAGCACCTCGGCTTCGATCGTCACGACCGGGCGGATCATCGCGGCGAGTTTGGCCCTCGGGACCCCGCCGTAGAGCGCGAGGCCGGGGCGAGTCAGGTCGAAGGAATAGTCCGGGCCGAGCGCGATGCCGGCGGAGTTGGCGAGGCTGAGGCGACGGGCGCTCGTGCGGCCGGCGAGCGACTGTAGAGCGGCACGCTGGCCGGCGTTCATCGCGGCGTCTTCGTCGGCACAGGCGAGGTGGCTCATCAACGTGTCGATCGTCAGGCCATCGAGCAGGCCGGCGGCGACATCCTCGAGCGAGATGCCGAGGCGGTTCATGCCGGTGTCGACCATCACGTCGCAGGCGCCCTGCCCGGCTTCGCGCCAGCGCTGGACCTGCGCGGTCGAGTTGAGCACCGGGCGGGCGTGGTGGCCGGTGAGCGGCAGATCGGCGGCGCGGACGCCGTGCAGGACGGCGAGCGGCACGCCGAGATCGGCGAGTGACGCGGCTTCGGCCCAGGTGGCGACGAAGAAGTTGCGGCATCCCGCTGCGGCCAGCCGCTGGACCACCTCGCGCGCGCCGAGCCCGTAGCCGTCGGCCTTTACTGCCGCGCCGCACGCCGCGGTGCCGCTCATCCGCGCCAATGCGCGCCAGTTTTCAACGAGGGCGGCGCCGTCGAGGCGCAGGCGGGCGGGTGCGGTCATCGGCGCGGGCCTAGCGGCGTGCGCGCGATCACGCCACTGTGGCGCGTCCCTGCGCATCGTCGCGCAGCCAGATCAGGCAGACGATCAACGCCAGCAGCGTTATCCCCCAAGTATACCAGAGGCCGGCGAACGGATCGCCCGTCTTGGCGACGATATACTGGCTGATGAAGGGCAGGAACCCGCCGAAATAGCCGGTGCCGAGATGGTAGGGGATCGACAGTGACGAGTAACGGATTGCGGGTGGGAACATTTCCGCAAGCGCCGCGGCGACGGGGCCGTAGGTGATTCCCGAGAGGCCGGTGATGCCGAGGATCGCGAGCAGGATCAGCGCGATGTTGCTCGCGGTGGGCACGACCTTCGTGAGATCGTAGCCGGCGGCGGTGAGCGCAGCGTCGATCGCTTGCGGCGAGCGATCGGCTAGCGGACGGGCGCCGATCGTGATGCCGGTCTGCGGCGCTACGGCGGTGGTGTAGGGCACGCCCTTCTTCGAGAGGGCATCGAGCAGGCTACCGCATTCGGTCTCCTGCTTGGCCGAAAACGGGCTGTAGGCGCAGTCGGGGCCGGAGACGACGACCGGCGATGTCTCGCCGGCGCGCGCGAGACCGGGGTTGGCGGCGGCGGCGATCAGCCAGAAGATCGGGAATAGCAGGATCAGCGTCGCGACATAGCCGATCACGATCGGCTTCTTGCGCCCGATGCGATCGGACAAGCGGCCGAAATAGACGAACCAGAACAGGCCCATCAGCGCGCCGGCGGCGGACAGCAATTGCGCCGTCGTTTCATCGACGCGCATCGTCGTCTGCAGGAACGAGAGCACGCTGAACATCGACGTGTACCAGATCACCGTCAGCCCCGCGGCGATGCCGATCATCGCGACGAACATGCGCTTGAGATTGCCGGGATAGGTGAAGGCCGCGCGCACTGGGTTCGCCTCGATCTCGCCGGCGGCGCGCATCTTCTTGAACACCGGGCTTTCGGAAAGCTTCACGCGCATCCACAGCGAGATCGCGAGCAGCACGACCGAGAACAGGAACGGCAGCCGCCAGCCCCACTCGCCCCAGGCGTCGGCCGGGATCAGCGCCTTGAACGCGAGCACCACGGCAAGGCTGAGGATGAAGCCGCCCGCCACGCCGGCCTGGATGAAGCTGGTATAGAAGCCACTCCTTCCGGGTGGCGAATGCTCCGCGACATAGACCGCCGCGCCGCCATATTCACCGCCGAGCGCGAGCCCTTGCGCGATGCGCAGCAAGATGATGATGATCGGCGCCGCCATGCCGATCGCCTCATAGGACGGGACCAGCCCGACGGCGGCGGTGGCGACGCCCATCAGCGCGATCGTGACGAGGAAGGTGTATTTGCGGCCCAGCCGGTCGCCTAGATAGCCGAACACCACGGCGCCGAGCGGGCGAAACCCGAAGCCGACCGCGAAGCCCGCCCAGGCGAGCAAGGTCTGCACCGTCTCGTTCCCCGCGGGGAAGAAGGTGCGGCCGATGATGCCCGATGCGGCGAGCGTGCCGTAAATGAAGAAATCATACCATTCGAACACGGTACCGAGCGCGGAGGCCGAGATGACCAGCCGGATGTCATCCGGTGCCGGTTCAACCTGCTCGTCGATTGCCGCGGTCGTCGTCATTGCGCCCCCTCCCTTGTTGCTGTTCGTCTAGCGCAACGGGAGGGGGCGGCAAGCAGTCTGCGCGTGTACTTCGCTCCGTTCGTGCAGAGCGCAGTCGAGGCACCTCGCGGGATGTCCCTCGACGATGCTCGGGACGAACGGAGGTGGGCGCTCGCGGCGCTCCGGATCAGTCCTTCAGGCCAGCGGGGACGACGCCGCCGTTTTTCTCCAGCTCGCGCATCACGGCCTTGTGGAGCCAGATGTTCATTTCGGCCGAGCCGTCCTTCGCGCCGGTGTAACCGAGTTCTGTGGCGAGTTCCTTGCGGTTGGCGAGGCTGGAATCGATGCCGAGCAGCTTCATCAGGTCGACGATCGAGGTGCGCCAGTTGAGAGCCTGGCTGCCGTTCTTGGCGTCGATGTCGGTAAGTACCTTTTCGACATCGACCGGGGCGGCGGCGGCCGCTGGTGCAGGCGCCGGCTTGGGAGCTGCGGGTGCTGCCGTCGGTGCCGGGGTCGGCTTGGGAGCGCTTGGCGCTGGCGCCGCCTGGGGTGCGGGAGCGGGCTTGCCGGAGAACTGGCCGCCCAATGGGCCGCGGTCGCCGAAGATCGCCTTCTTGATCGCGCCGAAGATACTCATGTCGTTACTCCCTGTGGTTCGAACGACAGCAACGCGGGAGTGGGGCGTTGGTGCCGGATGCTCCCCGTGATCAGGTGAGCAGCGCCAGCACCTCGATCGCATCCTCGCGGCCGTTGAACGCGACCAGCTCGCCCTCGCCTGCGCCCATCATCGCGCGCGCCAGCGGGGCGGAGAAGGCGATCAGGCCGGCGGCGGGATCGGCCTCGTCGTCGCCGACCAGCGTGATTTCCTGTTCCTTGCCGTTGAGGCGGAAGCGGACGCGGCTGCCGAAGGCGACTTCGTCCGGCGGCGGCAGCGGTGCGAGGACGGTGGTTGCGCGGCGCGTCTTCCAATAGCGGAGCTCGCGCGCGATCTCCGCCTTGCGCAGTTCGTCGTCGCCGGGCTGCTCGGCGTCGAGCGCCGCGATGCGTTCGTCGATCAACGCTTCGCCGCGCGCGGTGACGAGGTTCGGCCCCGTGGGGAGCGGCAGTTCGAAGCGCGGTTCCTTATGCTCCTCGTCGCTCTCGCGGCGGAACGCAACGCTCATGACGTGCCCTGAACTGAAGCGCTCTGGAACGTCTTGATGATCGCGGAGAAATCGAGGTTGCCGTGGCCGGCGTCGGCGAACGCCTCGTACAGGTCACGCGAGCGGGTGCCCATCGGCACGGTCGCGCCGGCCTGTTCCGCCGCATCCATCGCGAGCCGCAGATCCTTGAGCATCAGCGCCGCCGCAAAGCCGCCTTGGTAATCGCGATCGGCCGGGCTTTCCGGGCCGACGCCGGGAACCGGGCAGTAGCTCGTCATCGACCAGCTCTGCGCGGTCGCCTTGCTGGCGATGTCGTAGAAGGTCTGTGCGTCGAGCCCGAGCTTCTCGGCGAGCGCGAAGCCTTCGCACGTCGCGATCATCGTCGCGCCGAGGATCAGGTTGTTGCACATCTTCACCGCTTGCCCCGCGCCGCTCGCGCCGGCGTGGATCACCGCCTTGCCCATCGCTTCGAGGAACGGCTGCGCCAGCTCGAACGCCGATTGCGAGCCGCCGACCATGAAGGTGAGCGTGCCGGCATTCGCCGCGGCGATACCGCCCGACACGGGCGCGTCGACTGCCTCCAGCCCCTTCGCCTGTGCGTCGGTCGCGACTTGGCGCGCGGTGGTGACGTCGATGGTCGAGCAATCGATCAGGATCGCCGCGGGTGGCGCGTTGCCGAACACCGCCTCGGCATAGACCTGCGCGACGTGCTTGCCGGCGGGGAGCATGGTGATGATCGCCTCGGCGCCATCGACCGCCTCGGCGGCGCTGGCGACGGGGAGGCAGCCGGCAGCCTTGGCGCGATCGAGCGCCTCGGGGCTGAGATCGAACGCACGCACGTCATGCCCCGCCTTCGCGAGGTTGGCAGCCATGCCGCCGCCCATGTTGCCCAGACCGATGAATGCGACGCGTGCCATTCTGATTCTCCTAGAAACTCCCCTCCCCTTCAGGGGAGGGGTTGGGGTGGGGGCTGCCCGTCTCACCGAGACCTACATCCGCAGGCCGGGCGCTTGTGGAGAGCCCCCACCCCGACCCCTCCCCTGAAGGGGAGGGGCTTGAGCCTTGTGACGTTACCGCCCCGTCCACACTCCCGCGCGCTTTTCGATGAACGCGGCCATACCTTCCGCCTTGTCCTGCGTCGCGGTGAGGATCTGGAACAAGCGGCGCTCGGTAAGGATGCCTTGGGCTAGGTTCGTTTCGAACGCGGTGTTGACCATTTCCTTGTTCACCATCGCGGCCATCGGCGGCATCGATGCGATGAGCGCGGCGGTCTTGAGCGTTTCCTCGATCAAGCTGGCGGCGGGGACGACCTTGGCGACGAGCCCGCTGCGTTCGGCCTCGGCGGCGTCCATCATGCGGCCGGTGAGGCACATTTCCATTGCCTTGGCCTTGCCGATCGCCCGCGTCATGCGCTGCGAGCCGCCCATGCCGGGCGCGACGCCGAGCTTGATCTCGGGCTGGCCGAACTTCGCCGTATCGGCGGCATAGATGAAGTCGGCCATCATCGCGAGTTCGCAGCCTCCGCCCAGCGCGAAGCCGTTGACTGCGGCGATCCACGGCTTGCGCGTTGCGACGACGCCGGTCTGCCAGCCGGCGAAGAAATCCTGCAGGAAAAAGTCGGCGGCGGGCAGATCGGCCATCTGCTTGATGTCGGCGCCCGCCGCGAACGCCTTTTCGCCGGCGCCGGTGAGGACGAGGCAGCGCTGGCTTTCGTCCTTGTCATAGGCGCCGAACGCGGCGGCGAGATCGGCGAGCACGTCGGTGTTGAGCGCGTTGAGCGATTGCGGGCGGTTGAGCGTGACGAGCGTGACGGCTTCACGCTGTTCGACGAGGATGTTGGCGTAGGTGGTCATTGGTCCCTCCGTCATCCCAGCGAAAGCTGGGATCGCTGGCCGCGAATGCGACCCATGTGGCACGAGATCCCAGCTTTCGCTGGGATGACGAGTGTTACTCGGGCGTCCACGCCTCGGTATCGGGCAGCGGCGCGAAGATCTGGTCGATGACGTGGTCGCTCACGCCTTCGGGCGTCGCCGGGGCCCACTGCGGGGCATTGTCCTTGTCGACGATCACCGCGCGGACGCCTTCAAGGAAATCGTGGCGCTGCACCACCTTCGCGCCGACGGCATATTCCTGGCGCATCTCGTCCTCGAAAGTCGGCATGGTCGCGCCGTCGAGCAGCAGCTTGAGGCTGACCTTCATCGTCTGTGGCGACTTCGTCTTGAGCGTGGCGAACGTCTCGCGCGCGAAATCGCTGTCATCGGCTTCGAGCGCGGCGAACACCTCTTCGAGCGCATCGGAGGCGAACAGGCGATCGATCTCCGCGCGGCGGTCGAGCAGCTTGGCCTTGCCGGGATCGGCCGAGGCGTCGAGCAGGATCGCGTCGAGCAGCGCGGGATCCTCGGCGATATGCGCCTTCACCGTCTCTAGCTTCGCGGCGGGGATGAAGTGCGTCGCGAGGCCGAGCGCATAGCATTCTGCGCCGTCTAGCCGGTGGCCGGTGAGCGCGAGGTACTGGCCGATCCGCCCCGGCAGCCGCGACAGATACCAGCCGCCGCCGACATCGGGGAACAGGCCGATGCCGGTTTCGGGCATGGCGAGCTTCGTATTCTCGGTGGCGATCGTATAGTCACACGGCTGCGAGATGCCGACGCCGCCGCCCATCGTGATGCCGTCCATGAACGCGATCACCGGCTTGGCGTACGTGAACAGCCGGTGGTTCATGCGATATTCGGTGTGGAAGAACTGGCGTGCCTCGACGCCATCCTTGGCACCGCTTTCGGCCAGCATGCGGATGTCGCCGCCGGCGCAGAAGCCACGCCCCTCGGCATGGTCGATGATCACTGCGCGGACGTCATCGTCGGTGCGCCAGGCTTCGAGCGCTTCGAGCACGCCGTCGCACATCGCGGTGTTGAGCGCGTGAATCGCCTTGGGACGGTTGAGCCGGATGCGGCCGGCGGCGCCTTCGGTGGTAACGATCAGGTCTTGCGTCATCGATCCTCCCCGGCACGGGGAGGGGGACCGCCGGCGAAGCCGGTGGTGGAGGGGGCTTGCCCCCACCTGACCGTCTGTGGCGGCCCCCCTCCACCATGCTTCGCATGGTCCCCCTCCCCGTTCCGGGGAGGATCTATAAATTTACTGTCGCGTCAGCTCGCGCCCGACGATCATCCGCATCACCTGGTTCGTCCCTTCAAGGATCGAATGGACGCGCAAGTCACGCCAGAAGCGTTCGATCGGGTAATCCATCAGATAACCGTAGCCGCCGTGCAACTGCAGCGCGCGATCGACCACGCCCGATCCGGTGTCGGTCGCGAGCCGCTTTGCCATGGCGGCGAAGCGCGTCTTGTCGGGCGCGTTCGCGCTGACCTTTGCGGCGGCAACGTACAGCAAATAGCGCGCGGCTTGCAGCTCGGTATCCATGTCGGCGAGCATGAACTGGGTGTTCTGGAAGTCCGCGATCGGCTTGCCGAACTGCTGGCGATCCTTGGTGTAGGCGATCGCCTCGTCGAGGCAGCGTTGCGCGCCGCCCAGCGAGCAGGCGCCGATGTTGAGCCGGCCGCCGTCGAGCCCCATCATCGCGATGCGGAACCCCTCGCCTTCCGCGCCGACGCGGTTGGCGACGGGCACCTTCACATTGTCGAACAGAACCTGCCGTGTGGGCTGCGCGTGCCAGCCGAGCTTGCGCTCGTTCGCGCCGAACGACACGCCGGGCATGTCCTTGTCAATGACCAGGCATGAGATGCCCTTCGGCCCGTCCGCACCGGTGCGAACCATCGTGACATAGACTTCGTTCTCGCCCGCGCCCGAGATGAACTGCTTCGAGCCGTTGACGATGTAATGATCGCCGTCGAGCCGTGCGCTGGTCTTGAGCGCGGCGGCGTCCGAGCCCGAGCCGGGTTCGGTGAGGCAATAGCTCGCGATCCGCTCCATCGTGACGAGATCGGGCAGATAGCGCGCCTTCACGTCGTCTGAACCGAAGCGGTCGATCATCCACGCCGCCATATTGTGGATCGAGATGAACGCGCTGGTCGCGGGGCATCCATAGGCCATAGCTTCCATGATCAGCGCGGCTTCGAGCCGGCCCAGCGCAATCCCGCCGCTCTCCTCGCTCACGTAGATCGCGGCGAAACCCAGCTCCGCCGCGGCCTTGATCGTGTCCCGCGGGAAGATGTGCTTCTCGTCCCACTCGGCGGCATGCGGCGTGATCCGGTCCGCGGTGAAGCGGCGCGCCAGCTCCTGGATCTCGCGCTGGTCATCGGTGAGGTCGAACTGATTTTCCATTGGGTCTCTCAAACGCCGCAGCGGGTGTAGCGCAAGGTCTGTCCGTCGGCGAAGCGCGTCAGGACATTGCCTTCATGCTCGAGCATAAGCGGCGTATCCTGCGTCCATTCCTGCCCTTCGCCGGTGAAGGCGAGCGTGGCGCGTAGCTCGGTGGGGGAGATGATTGCGAGCTTCGCGATCGTCGCGCGCGATTCGTAGAAGCTGAGGCGATCGGCCTCGACCGTCATCAGCCCCTTGTTGTCGCCGCGCGTGGAGGTGCAATCGGCCGGCACCAGGCCCCAGCGGCCCAGGAACGCCGCCGGCAATCGACCGGCCGTGTCGGCGCTTGGCTCCACCGTCGGCACGCTGGCATCGGCCGCGTGGACCATGTTGAAGCCACCTTCGGTCATCGGCGTATCGTTCGCCTGCTCGGGCATCGGCACTTCGCAGCCAGCGAGCAGCAACACCCCCAGCCCTGTCACAATCGTCCTAATCATGCCGTTCACCCCATCGTCGGGATGACGAACGCATTGGCGGCGTCGCCGGTGCCGCCATCGGGCCAGCGCTGCGTGATCGTCTTCACCTTCGTCCAGAATTTCACGCCTTCCATGCCGTGCTGGTTGGTGTCGCCGAACGCCGAGCGCTTCCAGCCGCCGAAGGTGTGGTACGCCACCGGCACCGGGATCGGCACGTTGATGCCAACCATGCCGACGTTGACGCGCGCGGCGAACTCGCGCGCAGCGTGGCCGTTGCGGGTGAAGATCGCGACGCCGTTGCCATATTGATGGTCGCTCGGCAGGCGCACCGCTTCCTCGAAGTCCTTCGCGCGGACGATCTGGAGGACGGGGCCGAAGATCTCTTCCTTGTACGCGCTCATGTCGGGCGTGACGTGATCGAACAGGCTCGGCCCGATAAAGAAGCCCTGCTCGTGGCCTTGCAGCTGGAAGCCGCGACCGTCGACGACCAGCTCGGCACCCTCGTCGACGCCTGTCTGGATCCAGTTCTCGATGCGGGTGCGGTGCGCGGCGTTCACCACCGGGCCGTAATGCGCATCATTGTCGGTCGAGACGCCGACGCGCAACGCGGCGATGGCGGGAAGCAGCTTTTCGCGCAGCGCGATGGCGGTCTTCTCGCCGACAGGGACGACGACGGGCAGCGCCATGCAGCGCTCGCCGGCAGAGCCGAAGGCGGCGCCCGACAGATCGGCGACGACCTGGTCGAGATCGGCGTCGGGCATGACGATGCCGTGGTTCTTCGCGCCGCCCATCGCCTGGACGCGCTTCCCCGCTGCGACGCCGCGGCGGTACACATAATGCGCGATGTCGGAGGAGCCGACGAAGCTGACGGCCGAGATCGCGGGGTGATCGAGGATCGCGTCGACCATTTCCTTGTCGCCATTGACGACCTGCAGGATGCCCTCCGGCAGCCCGGCCTCGCGGAACAGTTCGGCGAGGCGGACCGGGAGGCTGGGATCGCGCTCCGATGGCTTCAGGATGAAGGCGTTCCCGGTGGCGATCGCGACTCCGCTCATCCACAGCGGGATCATCGCGGGGAAGTTGAACGGCGTGATGCCCGCGCCGATGCCGAGCGGCTGGCGCATCGAATAGACGTCGATGCCGGGGCCGGCGCCTTGCGTGTATTCACCCTTCAGCACGTGCGGGATGCCGCAGCAGAATTCGATCACTTCGAGGCCGCGCTGGATGTCACCCTTCGAATCGGCGATCACCTTGCCGTGCTCGGACGACAGCATGTGTGCGAGTTCGTCGATATGCGCGTCGACCAGCGCCTTGAACGCGAACATCACGCGCGCGCGGCGCTGCGGATTGGTCGCGGCCCAGGCTGGCTGCGCGACTTGCGCGGCGGCGACGGCGCGGTCGAGATCGGCCTGCGTACCGAGGTTCACCGTTGCCTGCACCTGGCCTGTGTTGGGATCGAATACGTCGGAGGTGCGCCCGCCGGCTGCGCCGGACGCTCCGGCGATATAGTGATCGATGATGCGCATGGGTCTCTCCGGAATATCGTTGCCGCCTTGTAGCCGCTGGGCGTTTCTGCATACAAGAGGTTGATTTCGCAGGGTGGGGGTGCGAAAATGCAAGACATTCGCTTCAGGCCCGTCTTGCCCCGCCACCTCCGTTCTCCCTGAGGAGGTGCCGAGCGTAGCGAGATGCCGTCTCGAAGGGCATGCCCCGCCATCTGCTTCGAGACGGCACTTCGCCTTCGGCTCAGTACCTCCTCAGCACGAACGGAGGTTAGGACAGCGACCAAGGTGGTGAACGCATGAAGAATTGGGACGATTTGCGCATCTTCCTCGCCGTCGCGCATGCCGGGCGGATCGCGGCGGCGGCGCGGGCGCTGGGGATCGATACGACGACGGTGGGGCGTCGGCTCCAGCGGCTGGAGGCGAGCATCGGGCAGCCGCTGTTCGAGACGGTCGGTGGCGAACGGCGGTTGAGCGAAGCGGGGCAGCAATTGCTGCAGCACGCCGAGACGATCGACGCGTCGATCCTGTCCGCAACGGAAGGAGAGCGCGGCAGCGGGGTGGCGGGGCATGTGCGGCTGAGCGTCGCGGAGGGGCTGGCGACGCATGTGCTCGCGCCGCGGCTCGCGCGGTTTCAGGCGGCGCATCCGCGTATTCGGCTCGACCTGATCACCGCGTCGGGCTTCCTCGATCCGTCGAAGCGCGAGGCGGATATCGCGGTGATGCTCGCCCGGCCGCGCAACCGGCAGCTGATCGCCACACGGCTCGCGGACTATCGCCTGCGGCTTTACGCAACGCCGGCGCATCTGGCGGCGCATGGAACGCCCGCCGATCGCGCGGCGCTCGAGCGGCATGTGCTGATCGGATACGTGCCCGAACATATTCATGCGCCCGAGCTCGACTATCTGTCGGAGGTCCACGACGGGCTGGTCGCGCGGCTGCGATCGACCAGCATCAACGTGCAGCATGCGATGGTACGATCGGGCGCCGGCATTGGGATTTTGCCCGATTTCGTCGCGGCGAAGGATGCGGCGCTCGTGTCGGTGCTGCCCGATCTAGTGCTGACGCGCGCCTTCTGGTTCGTGACGCACGCCGACGGCCAGACCGCGCCGCGCATCCAGGCGGTGAGCCAGTGGCTGCGCGAGGCGACCGCGGTCACCGGTTGACCAGCGCGGCCTGCACCACGCATGACGGCGTGGCTGGCCGACGGTGGGGAGTTGATCGCATGACCGACAGACGCGAACCGCCGCTCGACGGCCCGCCGCCCGGCATCCCCGATCCCGATGCGCCGGCGATCTTCGTCGATCGACCCGAGCGTGATCCGGGGCGGGGGCATCTGGCGTTCGTGGTGGTGGCGCTGGTGCTGATGGTGCTGGTGTGGTGGGGTTTGTGACTTCGCTTGCGTCACGCCCATTATCCGTCACCCCGGACTTGATCCCGGGCCCCGCTTCTTCTGCCGGTTAGAGAGCGGGGCCCCGGATCAAGTCCGGGGTGACGAAGAGTTTATGCCGGCACCACGTCCTTCACCACTTGCGGCAGGATGGCATCGAGCAGCAGCATCCCGCGGTCGGTAACGCGCAGGCGATCGCCGTCGCGCTGGATGAAATCGGGCAGCCGGGCGATCGCGCGTTCGTCGACGACGTCGGCGATCTCGGCGCCCGCGAGCCGCGCGACGCGGGCGAGATCGACGCCTTCGCGCAGTCGCAGCCCCATCAGCAGCGCCTCCGACGATCGCGTGCCGGGGGCGAGCGGCTCCTCGATCTCGATCCCGTGCATGTTACGGTCGACCGCGGCGAGCCAGTTCTCGGGTTTGCGCCGCCGCACCGTCGCCAGCCCGCCCCGACGCCCGTGCGCGCCGGGGCCGACCCCGGCGTAATCGCGGTAGCGCCAGTATGCTAGGTTGTGGCGGCTCTCCGCGCCGGGGCGGGCATGGTTGCTGATTTCATAGGCCGGGATGCCGGCCGCGGCGGTCATCGCGCGCGTCTTCTCGAACAGGTCGGCGGCGGTATCCTCGTCGGGGATGGTGAGCCGGCCCGCTGCCGCCTCGGTGGCGAAACGCGTGCCGGGTTCGATCGTCAGCTGGTAGAGCGAGAGGTGTTCGGTGCCGAAGCTCAGCGCGCGGGTCAGCTCCGCCTCCCAGGCGGCGAGCGTCTGGCTAGGGCGGGCATAGATCAGGTCGAAGCTGACGCGCGGGAACACGGATTGCGCGATGCCGAGAGCGGCGAGCCCTTCGTTCACGTCATGCGCGCGGTCGAGGAAGCGCAGCGCGACATCGTCGAGCGCCTGCAGCCCGAGCGACACGCGGTTGACCCCGGCGGTGGCGAGATCAGCGAAGCGCGCCGCTTCGACGGACGAGGGGTTCGCCTCCAGCGTAATCTCGATCCCGCGGGCGAAGCGCCAGTGCCGCGCCGCGGCGCCGATCAGCGCTGCGACCGTCGCAGGCGGCATCAGCGAGGGCGTGCCGCCGCCGAAGAAGATCGACCCGAGCTCGCGGCCGGGCAGCATCGCCGCCTCGTGCGCGAGATCGGCGAGCAGCGCGTCGCGCCAGCGCTGCTGATCGACCGCCTCGCGGACATGGCTGTTGAAATCGCAATAGGGGCATTTCGAGACGCAGAACGGCCAGTGGATGTAGAGCGCGAGAGGATTGTCGGAGGCCATGGCGGCGCCGATATGGCGGCGATGATCGCCCGACGCCACCTCATCGCCTTGTCATTGCTTCTCGCCGGCTGCGCGCCGGGGGTGGAGCGCGGGCCGGAACGCCCGCCGGACCGTGTGGTGGAGCAGCGCGTCAACGAGCTGCCCGCGCGGCGCAGCGAGGCACTGTTGCGCCGGACGATGCTGACCGCGCACGATCGCGCGCGCGCCGATGTGGGCCTTCCGCCGCTGGTGTGGGACGAGGCGCTCGTCACGACGGCGCTTGGCTATGCGCGGGAAATGGCGCGCACCGGGCGGTTCGAACACGCTGCGCAGCCGCACGGGCCGACGCGCGAGGGCGAAAACCTGTGGACCGGCACGCGCAACGCTTATGCCTATGACGAGATGATCGGTTACTGGGTCGCCGAGAAGCGCGATTTCGTGAATGGCGCAACGCCGATGTTCAGCCGCACAGGGCGCTGGCAGGATGTGGCGCACTACACGCAGATCGTCTGGCGGCGGACGACGCGGGTCGGCTGCGCATTCGCATCGAACGCGCGCGACGATTTCTCGTCTGCCGCTACAGCCCAAGCGGCAACGTGGTAGGCGAGCGGGCGTTCTGATCAACGAATCGGATCGGCCAGTTGGCGTTGGGGGAGAGAGAAGAGATGACGACGCAGGTGATCCTGACCGTCGCCGGCAGCGACCGGCCGGGACTGACGCAGGCGCTGGCCGATGCGGTGCTCGCGGCGGGCGGCAATTGGCTGGAGAGCCACCTGGCGACGCTGGGCGGGAAATATGTCGGATCGGTACTGGTCGAGCTGGCCGAGGATGCGGTTCCGCATCTGCAGGCGTCGGCGCGCGCGATCGACATGCGGGGGTTGACGGTGAGCGTGCTGCCCACCGGGCCGGAAGAGTTCGCCGGGCCGACGCTGGCGCTCGACCTGGTCGGCCAGGATCGGCCGGGGATCGTGCGTGAGGTAACCGCAGTGCTGGCCGACCTCGGGGTGAACATCGACGATCTTCACACGCGGGTGGATAGCGGCGCGGAGTCCGGCCAGCGCATGTTTCGCGCGACGGCGACGTTGCGCCTGCCGGCCGAGATGGAGAGCGACACGGTGATCGCCGCGCTGGAGGAGATCTCGGGGGAAATCATGGTGGAGCTGACGTTCGGGTGAGAGCGAGCGGGTAAGGGACGTACGAATAAAGCGAGCAAGCATCTCAAATTTCGTCACCCCGGGCTTGACCCCGGGGTCCCGCTAACTCGTCGCTGGACGAGCAGAAGAAGCGGGACCCCGGCTCGAGGCCGGGGTGACGGCCATCTTTGGCCGTCAGAACACCGCCGCCACCATCTGCCGGAACGCGTCCGCGCGGTGGCTGATCGTGTGCTTTTCGTCCTGGTCCATTTCGCCGAACGTCTCGGTGCGGCCGTCGGGGACGAACATCGGATCATAGCCGAAGCCCCGGTCGCCGCGCGGTGGCGAGACCAGCGTGCCGTCGACGCGGCCTTCGAACCATTCGACATGGCCGTCGGGCCAGGCAAGTGCGAGCGCGCAGACGAAATGCGCCGTCCGCGAAGCGCCCTCAATCGCGGCGAGCTTGGTTTCGATCCGGCGCATTGCTTCGCCGAAGTCCTTGCTTTCCCCAGCCCAGCGCGCCGAGAAGATCCCCGGATCGCCGCCGAGCGCTTCGACACACAACCCGCTGTCGTCGGCGAGCGCGGGAAGCCCCGACAGGTCCGCCGCCGCGCGCGCCTTCAGTTCGGCATTCGCGACGAAGGTGGTGCCGGTCTCCTCGGGCTCGGGCAGATCAAGTTCGGCAGCCGAGACGACATCGAGGCCGTGGCCTTCGAGCAACGCCGTGATCTCGCGTACCTTGCCCGGATTGTGGCTGGCAATCACCAGCTTTCCGGGCGCGAGCTTGCGGATCGCCTGGGGTTGATCGCCCTCGCCGCTCACTGGCCGACCGCCCTCGCCTGCGCCGCGAAAATGTCAGCGCAGCCGATCCGCGCGAGGCGGAGGAGGCGGAGCAGCGCTTCCTCGTCATAGGTCGCGTTTTCGGCAGTGGCCTGCGCCTCGGCGATGTTGCCGTTTTCAAGCAGCACGAAATTGCCGTCGGCGTCAGCGTTCGAATCCTCGACATAGTCGAGGTCGAGCACTGGCTGGCCCTGGTAAATGCCGCAGCTGATCGCGGCGACCTTCTGCGAGATCGGGTCCGTCTCGATCTTGCCGGCCTTAAGCAGGCCGTTGACCGCGAGCCGCAACGCGACCCAGGCGCCCGAGATCGACGCGGTGCGGGTGCCGCCATCGGCCTGGATCACATCACAATCGAGCACGATCTGGCGTTCGCCAAGCGCCGCCATGTCGGTGACGGCGCGCAAGCTGCGCCCGATCAGCCGCTGGATTTCCTGCGTGCGGCCCGACTGCTTGCCCTTGGCCGCTTCACGATTGCCGCGGGTGTGCGTCGCGCGCGGGAGCATGCCGTATTCGGCGGTTACCCAGCCCTGCCCCTTGCCGCGCAGGAACGGCGGCACGCGCTCCTCGATGCTGGCGGTGACTAGCACGCGCGTATCGCCGAATCCGATCAGCACCGAACCTTCGGCGTGGCGGGTGAAATTCGGCTCGATGCTGATGACGCGCATCTGATCTGGCGCACGGCCGCTGGGACGCATTTTCATATTCTCCTGATTTGCTGGCGCGGTTAGCCGCTCGGCGATTGCCGCGCCAGTGCGCGCGCCCTAGATTTGGCGGGTGAACGCATCCCCACCGATCGCCGAGCTTTCCGACCGCGCCCGCGAGATCTTCCGCCGCGTCGTCGATGGCTATCTCGAAAACGGCCAACCGGTGGGATCGAAGACGCTGGCGCTGGCGGGGCTGAACCTGTCCCCGGCGTCGATCCGCAGCGTGCTGGCGCAATTGGAGGACGCCGGCCTGCTCGCCGCGCCGCATACGTCGGCGGGGCGGATGCCGACCGACTTGGGGCTCCGGTTGTTCGTCGACGGGATGATGCACGCGCTCGAACCGTCGGCGGAGGAGCGCGCGACGATCGAGTCGCGCGCCGGGCGCGGCGGGCCGGTCGAGGAAGCGCTGGCGGCGACGACCGCAGCGCTGTCTGGGCTGTCGGCGTGCGCCGGGCTGGTGATGGTGCCCAAGCGCGAGCAGGTGCTGCGTTCGATCGGATTCGTGCCGCTGTCGCACGCGCAAGCGCTCGCGGTGCTGGTGAGCGAAGACGGCGGGGTGGAGAATCGCGTCGTCGATCTGCCGCCGGGTGTCGGCGCGTCTGCGCTGATCGAGGCGGGCAATTACATGTCGGCGACGCTCTCCGGGCTGACGCTGGCCGCCGCACGCGCGCGGATCGATCGCGAGATGGCGCAGGGGCGCGCCGCGCTCGATGCTGCGTCGCAGGCACTCGTGGAGCGCGGGCTGGCAATCTGGAGCGAGGATGGCGAGCGGCGGCCGGTGCTGATCGTGCGTGGCCAGGGGCGGCTGCTCGACGATGCAGTGGCGGCCGATCTCGATCGCGTGCGTGACTTGCTCGACGATCTCGACGGGAAGCAGGAGATCGCCGCGCTGCTCGATTCGGCGCGGGCGGGCGATGCGACACGGATCTTCATCGGCGCGGAGAACAAGCTGTTCGCGCTGTCGGGATCGTCGGTGATCGCCAAGCCGTTCCACGGCAGCGACGGAAGGGTGGTCGGTGTGGTGGGCGTGATCGGGCCGACTCGGTTGAACTACGCGCGCGTCGTGCCCATGGTGGATTTCACTGCCGCAACGCTCGCCCGGCTGATGGGTTGAGCTGCCAGCAACAGACAACGACTTAGACAGGGATATGATGAGCGAGACCGAGACCAACAGCCCGGCTGATGACCTGCGCCAAGAGACCGCAGCGGATGCCCCTGAAGTCGCCGAGCATGACCGCATCGCCGAGCTGGAGAACCAGCTCGCCGAGGCGAAGCAGCAGACGTTGTACGCCCAGGCAGAGATCCAGAACGTGCGTCGCCGTGCCGAGAAGGATGCGAGCGACGCGCGCGCTTATGCCGCCACCAATTTCGCGCGCGACGTGCTGAGCGTGAACGACAATCTCGAACGCGCGCTGTCGACGATCTCCCCCGAGCTGCGCGGTGACGACAAGTTCAAAGGCCTGGTGACTGGACTCGAGGCGACCGGCCGTGAGCTGACCAAGGTGTTCGAGCGCAACGGCCTGACTAAGATCGACGCGCTGGGCCAGCCGCTCGATCCGAACCGGCACCAGGCGATGCTTGAAACGGCGTCGGACGAGGAGCCAGGGACGATCGTGCAGGAGATGCAATCGGGCTGGATGATCCGTGACCGGTTGCTGCGCCCGGCGCTGGTTGCGGTGGCGAAGAAGCCGGATTGATTAACTTGCCTCCGTCGCCCCGGACTTGATCCGGGGTCCCGCTTCTTCTGGCGGTGGGGCAAAGGAGCGGGATCCCGGATCAATTCCGGGATGACCGGGGGTGGAATCAGACCCGCGCGAACCAGATCGTGTGGGTTGGCCCCTTGCCGTTCTCGCGCGCGCGCACCTTCACCTCGTCGACCGCGAAGCCCGCGAGCTTCAGCCGGCGCGTGAAGGCGGCATCCGCGCCGGCCGACCAT
Organism: Sphingomonas radiodurans; assembly: GCF_020866845.1. Classification (NCBI taxonomy): domain Bacteria; kingdom Pseudomonadati; phylum Pseudomonadota; class Alphaproteobacteria; order Sphingomonadales; family Sphingomonadaceae; genus Sphingomonas; species Sphingomonas radiodurans. Next base: position 3,326,037 of record NZ_CP086594.1, on the reverse strand, counting down.
ATTGCGAGAATGCCGCCCGGGCGTAGCGCGGCACGGGCACGGTCGAGGCCGCGCTGGTTGTAAAGCGCGTCATTGCCGGTGCGGGTGAGGCCATCGGGGCCGTTGTCGACGTCGAGCAGGATCGCATCGTACGCGCCCTGCCCCGCCGCAATTACCGCGCCGACATCCTCGATGCGCAGCTCGACGCGTGGATCGTCGAGGCAGCCGTCGGCGATCGCCTGCATCGGGCCGCGTGCCCAATCGACGACCCCGGGGACGAGTTCGGCGACCGTCACCCGCGCATCGGCATCGACTTTCGCCAATACCGCCCGCAACGTGAAGCCCATGCCATAGCCGCCGACCAGCAGTCGCGGCGAAGGCGCCGCGAGCCGCTGCAGCGTCATCGTGCCGAGCGCCACCTCTGAGCCGCTCATCCGGCTGCTCATCAGTTCGTTGCGATCGAGCATGATGATGAAGTCACCGCCGTGACGCACGAGGCGGAGCGGCGGACCGCCCGGCACCTCGGCCACGCCGATGACTTCGCGTGGGATCATGGGCGCCGAATCACGAGCGAGGAATCACTTCTTGCGCGCCTTGCGCGCGGCATAGCGCGCGTCGCGAGCGGCCTTCATTTCCTCGGCGGTCTTCGGCGTCGCTGGCTCGGCCGGCGCGTCGCGCTCCTCCTGCTCGAGCCGCTCCTGCTCGAGCCGCTCCTTCTCGGCGCGCTTGGCTGTCTTGGCTTCTTCCTCGGCGGCAAGCCGTGCGGCGCGGCGCTCGGCGGCGGCGGCATCACGCGCGGCGCGCACGGCCTGCCGCTCCGCCAGCGCGGCGGCATCGGGCTCGGGCTTGTCGCGCAGCTTTTCGAGCGCAGCCTGCTTGGCCGCGCGCGCGGCTCCGGCGCGCTCGTTGAAATCAGGAATCTTGTAACCAGCCATGTGCAATCCGTTGAAGTGACAGCGATCGGAAGAACCGCCGGAGTGCGCCTCTAGCACCATTGCCGACGTTGCGCTGCCCTCAACGGCATTTCGCGTCAATCAGGGACAATCAGGGTTGCGCGAGTGTCACAGCGCCGCGCACCGACCGTGCCGCCGCACGCACCACGACCGCGGGATCGACCGGCTTTTCGAGCCGCGGCACGCCATCATAACGCGACGGGATCGCGTTGGCGTCATAGCCGGTGGCAAACATGAAGGAGATACCGCGGCCGACCAGCGCATCGGCAAGCGGATAGACCAGATCGCCGCTGAGGTTCACGTCGAGCACCGCGAAATCGATCGGCTTGTCCTCGAGCAGCGACAGCGCGTCCTCGACGGTCGGCGCGGGCCCGATCACGTGCGCGCCGGCCTGTTCGAGCGCGTCGGCGAGATCGCTCGCCAGCATATACTCGTCCTCGGCGACGAGCACGCGGCAGCCATCCATCGACTCGTCACGCATTGGGGTGGTTTCCGCCGCTCGCCGGAGGAGATGCGATGTTCTGTGCAGGAGTTGGCATTGTGGGATCATGTCGGCGCGCAAAAGCCAGCGCTCTAACGCTCGTTAAAGCGGCTCGAAAAACGACTGGCGCTACAGCCCGGATCGGGGATCGGGCAGATCGTCTTCTTCCACGGCAATGCTCGCTGATACGGGGATCGACATGGTGCAGTGGAGGCCGTCGGGTTCGAGCCTGAAGCGGGTCTTGGCACCTAATTGATACGGAAGGGCGCGCTCGATCAGTTCGCGCCCCTGCCCGGTGCCACGCGGCGCGCCATTGGGATCGGCGATCGACACGCCGCGCTCGCGCCAGTCGACGTGCAGCCATGGCATGTTGCCCGGCCCATCCGGCTCGAGCTGCCAGGTGACGTGCAGCGATCCCTGCGGATCTCTCAGCGCGCCATATTTCACCGCATTGGTGGCGAGCTCGTGAAGCGCCATGGCGAGCATCTGCACGACCGAAGAGCGCAGGCGGATCCCCGGCGGCCCCTCGAACGTGACCCGCTCGGCTTCCCCGAAGACGGCCGACAGCTCCGAGGTGAGCAACTTGTCGAACGCGATGCGATCGTTCGAGCCGAGCCGCGACAGCAGCCCCTGCACGCGCGCGAGCGCATCGATCCGGTGGACGAAGCGCGCCTCGAACTCCGCCAGATCGGCGCTGGCCGCCATCGTCCGGCTGGCGGTCGAGCGCACGACGCCCATCAGGTTGCGGGTGCGGTGCTGCAGCTCGTGGATCAGGACTTGCTGGCGCTCTTCCCACTCGCGCCGCTCGGTCACGTCACGCATTGCGCCGATCATGCGGATCGGGCGGCCATCCTCGTCGTAGAAGAACTGGCCGCGCGCCGAACACCACAGGATCGTGCCGTCGGGATGGCGGTTGCGGAACTCGGCGACGAAGACCTCGCGACGATCCCGCGCCTGCGCAAGTGCGTGCTCGGTTGCCGCCCGATCATCAGGGTGAAGGCGCGAGGACCAGGCGGCGTAGCTTGGCACAACCTCGCCAACATCATAGCCGGACAGCGTGTAATGCACGTCGGACCATTCGATTGTGTCCGTTGCCATGTCCCAGTCCCACGTGCCGAGTTGCGCTGTTTCGACGGCGAGGCGCAGGCGGGTCTCGCTGTTTCGGAGCGCCTCGTCGCCATGAACTCGGCGTGTCACGTCTTGGCCGATCTTCATGAAGCCGGCGAAGCTGCCATCGGGATGGCGCATTGCGGTGGCCTGGCCTTCGATGAACACGCGGCTGCCGTCTTTACGGACATGCCAACGCACGTCGGCGACCTTCCCCTCGCGCCGCGCGGTCGCGATTTCGCGCTCCGGCAGGCCGGCGGCGCGATCCTCGGCTGTGAACATGATCGCGGCGGACTGGCCGAGCACTTCCTCCTTGCTCCAGCCGAAGACTGCTTCCGCGCCGGGCAGCCAATCGACGATGCGATCTTCGGCATCGGTGAGGACGATCGCATAATCCTGCGCATGCTCGACGATCAGGCGAAACCGTTCAGTTGTGCGGGCGAGATCGCGCAGCTTGTTGAGGCGATCGATGACGGGACCAAGCACCATCGCATAAGTGCGCAGGAACTGGATGTCGTCCTCTTCGAACGCGCGCGGGACGCGTGAATCGACTTGTAGCAGCCCGAACGCCTTGCGGCCGGGCAACAGGATCGGGACGTTGACGAGCGCGACCACGCCATGATCGGTCATGAACGACGGGAAGTCGAACCGCTCTTCGGTCGCGAGATCCTGCGTCACGACCGGCTCGCACTGCTCGATCGCGAATGCCTCCGACGATCGGACCCCCAGCGGGATGCGCTGATGCCCGACGATGCCAGGATGCCAGCCGACGCCTGCCCGTACAAGGACGCTACCCTCGCCGTCCTCGATCTCGAGGATCTTTGCGTAATCCGTCTGCAGCGCCCCGGCGACGATCCGGCATGCTTCCGTCAGCACGGCCTGCAGATCATCGCTATCGAGAACGAATTCGCCGAAGTCGGCAAGGGCGTGCTGACGACTAAGCAGCTCTCGTTGATCGGTCATCGAGCCTCCTGCATCTGGCGTGTCGCAAATCGATGCTGCGGCAAGACCAGGATTGCGCCGACGCCGCTCATTACGGCCATCATTCAGCGCTTTGGTGACCCTTCGTCCAATGGAATGACGATATCCACCTGCACGCCGCTTTTCGCATAGTCGGTTTTGATCGTACCGAACAGGCTGTAAGTGATCGTCGATTCAATCAGTTGCGTGCCGTAGCCAGTCGTCGTCGGCGGCGTTACTGGCGGGCCATTGCTTTCGCTCCAAGTGATGCGAAGCGCGTTGGATCCCTTCTCGACCGTCCAGCCGACGCGAACCTTGCCGCCGGGTACCGACAAAGCTCCGTATTTCGCAGCGTTCGTCGCGAGTTCGTGGAAAGCGAGTCCGAGCGACGTGAGCATGCGCGGGCTGAGGTCCACCGCCTCACTCGGAGTGATCAACGCAGCCGCAGAATCGGCCAGGTATGGGGCGAAGACGCGTTCGAGCAGATCGGTCAAATCGCCCTGATCATGTTCGGAAAAAGCGACGTCTTCGGCATCCATCAAAGCGCTGAAACGCCCGAGGAAGTCGTCGCGATATTGCGCGGCGGTGCAGCCCTCGGCAGGCATCTGGCGCGCCATTGATTGCGCGAGGCCAAGCAGATTCTTCATGCGATGCCGCAGTTCGCCGAACAGCAGATCGCGCGCGGTGTCCTTCCGTTTCCGCTCGGTCACGTCGACGATCGACAACAGCATGGTATGGCTGCTGATGTCCGGATGGTGCAGTGTGCGCGCGGTCAGCAGCATCGTGCGACGGCCGAGGTGCGGAAAATCGTGCTCGACCTGATAATCCAGGATCGCGGTGGCGCGGGGAATTACCTCCGTCAGCAAGCTGCGCAGGGTGGGGATATCCCACTGCCCGTCACCAAGCTCGTACAGCGGCTTGCCGATCGTTTCGTAGCGATCGACGTGGAATGTCTCGAAGAACGAGCGGCTGGCGCTTTGCACGCAGAGGCTCGAGTCGAGCACCAGCAGCGGATCGGAAACGGTATCGACGATGCCCTGCGCCTGAACATGACCGGTCCGCAACAGCCGGTAGAGGTCTTCCATGTTCAGCATGATAAATTCCGTCTCCGGAACGGCTCATGCAGAATCTTCGGAAAGCCAGCAACAACGCTGCCGCGTCTTTTCCTTAACAAATGTTAGATGCGACGGATCATGGACGCGTTGCCGCGCGCAGGACACGAGCGAGTCCGTCAGCGGTATATGGCTTCTGCAACAGCTCGAACCCGTGCGTGCCTTCGAGCGCGAGCACGTGGCTGTAACCACTCGTCAGGACAACGGGCAGGTCGGGATGCCGCACGCGGAGAGTCTCGGCGAGTTCGATTCCCGAGATGCCGGGCATCACGACGTCGGTGAATACCACGTCGAACCGATCGGGCTGCGCCGCGATCACTGCAAGCGCTTCCTGCGCGCTCGGCACCCACTGATTGGTGTAGCCAAGCTCGCCGATCAGCTGCGCGGCAAATTCGCCGACCAGCTGATTATCCTCGACCAGCAGGACGCAGCCGGCGCCCGATCCCGACGCTTGCGCCGGCGCTGACTGGGCATCGCCAACGGTGCGACTTGCCGGATCGTCGGCACACGGCAGGTAAAGCGTGAAGGTCGCGCCCGCTCCCGCCTCGCTGTCGATCGCGATGTCGCCGCCCGATTGCTTGGCGAAACCGAACACCTGGCTGAGGCCAAGGCCGGTGCCTTTGCCGACATCCTTCGTCGTGAAAAACGGCTCGAAGATCCGCGGCAGGTCAGCCTCGCAGATCCCGCTGCCGGTATCGCTCACCGCAACCAGAATGAAGCGGCCATCGACTGCTGCATGGCCGCGCGTGGGGGGGATTTGATCGCATTCATCGATCCTGATCGCCAACCGCCCTACGCCGTCCATCGCGTCGCGCGCGTTGATGGCCATGTTCACGATCGCGGTATCGAACTGGCTGGGATCAGCGTGGACGATGCAAGGTTCGCAGCGAATGTCGAACGTTAGCGTGACGCGAGCGCCCGACACGGTGCGCAGCACATCCTCACTGCGCCGCAAGCGTTCGACGATGTCGAAACTTTCAGCATGCAGCGGCTGGCGCCGTGCAAAGGCAAGCAACTGGTTCGTCAGCTTTGCCGCACGGTCGGCAGTCTCGCTGATCGACGCGATGTAACGCTGACGCTTCTCGTCGCTGAGGCCGGGGCGCTTGAGCATGTCGGCGCCACCGATGATGACCGTGAGCAGATTGTTGAAATCATGTGCGACGCCGCCCGTGAGCTGCCCGATCGCCTCCATCTTCTGGCTTTGGCGAAGTGCGTCTTCGATACGCTCGCGCTCGGCGATCGCGGCTGAGAGCGTGCGTTGCGATTGCTCCAGCGCAGCGCTGCGATCGGTGACGGCATGTTCGAGCGACAGATTGACGCCTTCGAGCATGGCCTTGGCTTTCGACTCGTTCTCGACATCGACGCAGGTGCCGATCCAGCGCATCACAAGGCCATGTTCGTCGCGCTCGGGGATGCCGCGGCAGGCGAAGTAGCGATATTCGCCATCGCTGCGTTCGACGAGGAAGGTCTCGTCGAACGGCTCGCCGCTGTCGATCGCCGCCTCCCAGGCGGTACGAACCCGCTCGCGATGATCGGAATGGACCGCTTCCAGCCAGCGATCGCCGAGCAGTTCGGCATCCCCGCGACCGGTATATTCCCTGAAGCGCGCGTTGGTCTGAACATAGTGGCCGTCGGGATCGGCCTCGAAGACGAACCCGGGCAGCGCATCCGTGAGCGTCACAATACGGCGCTCCGCTTCGCGCTCCTTCGTCCGGTCGCGGACGATCTTGAGGAAGCCCGTCGCGCCTTTCAGCGGCATCACCAGCCCCGAGCCCCAGAAGCGACTTCCGTCCGCCTTCTGGTGAAACCGCTCGTCGATCGCGCGCCCGTCTTCCGCCGCGCGCCGCATTTCGTCCTCGGGCGAGCCTGCCGCCTGATCTTCCGGCGTGAAGAAGATCCGCGCATGCTGCCCGATCGCCGCACCCGGCGACCAACCGAGCAGCGCCTCCGCGCCAGGATTCCAGCTGGTGATCAGACCCTCGCGATCGAACGTGATGATCGCGAAATCGGTCGAGCTTTCGACGATCTGCTGGGCGAGCGCCGGATCGATCATTGGCCGGGTGGCACGCGCAGCGAACTTGGGTAGTGCAACATCACGGCTCCGCGAGAAAAGTTGTGAAAGGTTAATACCTTCCCTGAACCGAGCGGTTCCGCTTTTTCATCCGGGCCGTGCGATCATTCGGCGAGCGGAGAGTCCTGATAATCGCGCAGCAAGGCGGCGACGTCGTCGTACAGCGCCACTGCACCCGCCTCGCGGAGCGCGGAATCGGGGAAGCCGCCCGAGCGCAGCGCGATCGTCGCGATCCCGCACTTCCCCGCCGCCTCTACGTCATATGGCGTATCGCCGACGACGATCACTTCCTCCGCGGTGAGTGGCGCGATCTTCTTCAGCGCGGTCGCGAAGATGTCCGGCGCCGGCTTGGTATTCTCGACATCGTCAGCGCTGGTCGTGGCGTCCACGAGATCGCGGGCATCGAGCAATCCGGTATAGTGCTCCAGTTCCTCGGCCGATGCGGACGACGCGAGCACGACCTTCTTGCCGTCGGCATGGACGCGGGCGAGCAGATCGTGCGCGCCGGGAAATGGCTTCACTTGCGCGAGGAAGCGTTCCTTGAAGTTTGAGCCGTGCGCCTCGCCGAGCGCGTCTTGCGTGGCCTGATCGGCATCCGGCAGCAGCGTGGGGACCAGCATGTCGGTGCCCTTGCCGATCTGGTCATGAATGACGCTTCGCTCGAAACGCTCGCCGATCGAGGCGAACGCCTCCTGCCAGGCGATGACGTGCAGGTCGTTGCTGTCGACGAGCGTGCCGTCGATGTCGAAAAGTACGGCGCGGATCGCCATCGGATCATCCTTTTTGGAGAGTCTGTCTTGGCCTTCAAACGCGCGGGCGGGCGTTCAGCCTCGGGTCCGGCCGCGGGCAGAGCGTGTGGGCAGCACCAAATGATCGATGAAGTTGCGCAATTCGATCATCCGCTTCGCCTCGTCAGTCACCTGCGCGTCGAGACCAAGGCGCCAGGCGAGATGTTGGCGGGCGGGATCGGCATGGAGCGCGTCGATCGTCGCGGAATGATCGTCGATATCCGCCTCGTCGCGGGCGAGGCCGTGTTCGACCAGATCCTCCGATTGTCGCCGAAGCGCCGCTGCGACTTCGCGCAGCGAGATCTCCGGATGGTATTGGACACCCCAAAATACCCCGTTGTCATGCCGGATTTCCGCCGCCTGGACGCGCGTCACCGCGTTCGACGCCAGCAGCGTGCCGCCGGCCGGCAGCCGATCCACCTCGTCGGTATGGACCGCTGGCGCGTCGAACGACGGTGGGCGGCCGTCCAGCAGCGGATGATTCTCCCCCGCCGCCGCGCGCACGATGCGACGCGCGAACCCCGCCTCCCGCCGCGGCCCCATCGCCCGAACCGTGCCGCCGGCCGCAACCACCGCGACCTGCAGCCCCGCGCATGATCCGAACGACGGCGTTCCGGACTGAAAAACCGCTCGCATGAGCGCCACCTCGCGGCGGACGGCGGGTGAATCCTCGTACAGATGCAGCGGCGAGCCGGACAGGAACACGGCGTCATAGCCGGCGATCTTAGCGGCATCGGGGACGGCGCTGCCCTCGTCCGCTGGCGTCACGCGATCACAGGTGGCACCGGGCACGAGCTGCGCGAGGCGCTTGATGAAGGTCTCGCCGGAGCTGCGCCCGACGCTGTCGCGTCGCTTGCGCCGCGCGGCCGGCGGTTCGCTTTCGGAAACGAGAATATGCATGGGGACTCACGTGACGGGAAGCAGCGCGACGCGGCGGCGCTCGCTCTGGTCGCGCGCCCGATCCGATCCACATCGCGCGGCGATGCGACCTGAACCCGCCGCGACGCGCATTTATCCGTCTTCAAGGTATTTGTTCGTCAGGAGAGATCGCGGCGGCGAAGCGATTGCTACGATTGCCACGCGGCTTCGAAGCACCTGATCGATGCTCGGAACCGCAGAAAAAGAATGGTGCGCCCGGAACGATTCGAACGTCCGACCCTCAGATTCGTAGTCTGATGCTCTATCCAGCTGAGCTACGGGCGCTTGGGAGAGGGGCCAATAGAAGGGGCTTTCGGATTGCGCAAGAGCGTTGCGCGTGACTTTTTCGCTCCCTAAGCCTGCGGGCATGTTGTTGCGCTCGCTGCCCGCCCTTTCGATCGCCGTCCTGTCGCTCACAGCGTGCGCTGGGCGCGAGGCTTATCCCTCGCTGCTGCCGCGTACGGCGGAGACGCGGACCTTTGACGAACCGGCGGCGCCACCGCCCGCAGCGGTAGTCGCCGACCCGGCGCTCGATGCGCGGATCGCGACGGCGGAGCGGATGCTGTCGGAACGGGCGGCAGCGTTCGATGCCGCCGCGGCGCGCGCGGCGCGACAGGTTACTGCCGCGGGGCGATCACCGGCGGGCAGCGAGGCGTGGCTCGATGCGCAAGTCGCGCTGGCGGAGCTGGATACGTTGCGTTCGTCGACGCAGGAGCTCGTCACGGATTTGGAGGAGGTCGCGGCGGAGCGTGCGACGGCGCTGACGCCGGACTATCCGGCGCTCGACGCGGCGATCGAGCGCGTGCGCGTGGCGGCTGCAGCACAGGTGGCGCGGATCGCGGCGCTGCAAGGCGCGCTCGCGCCCACCTGATCAGCGCGCGGACGCGGCGAGCGGGCGAAGCGCGCCGCCACGGAGATACATTGCGGTGACGGTGATCTCGGTGACGCCGCGGCCTACCGTCACGGCGGTGACGTGCGGGGGAGGCTTTCGCCCAAAGACGAAATCGAGCAGCGTCACCTTCGGATCGCCCGATGCGCCGCCGCCGTCGGATCGGTCGGTCTCGCTATTGCCGTTCATGTCGTGCCGCATGTCGATCGCATAAGTGCCGGGCGCGGCAACCGGCAAACAGACGCGAATCGGGCCGCTCGCGGGTGTCGGCACCTCGACGCGCGTGATCCACTTGGTCTTTTCGAACCATGTTGACGTCGCGCCGCCGAAGGTGCGCACGCGTATAGTGCCGGTCCGGCTCTTCAGCCCGACGACCGTGACGAGGATCGATGGTGAATCGCCCGCGGTGCAGCGGGCCGCATAAGGCCCGAGCGGGGCGCTGGGCATTTGCCCGAAGGCGGAGGTACCAAGCGAGGCAGCCAAGAGCATGACGACGCCGACGCGCTTCATATCCGAACGCAAGGTCGTCAAATCGACCCGCGCAACGCGGCTCGCCCCTGCGAGCATGCTATCAAAGCCGTAGCAACCATCGCTATATCCCTCCTGTTTGCTACGCTTAAGAGCACGTCGTCCGCTGCTAATCTACGACGATTCGATTATGGTTCGCACCCGACGACATCTTCTTCAATATGCCGGAGAAGTTCGTTACGGTCCTGCGATGCGCTCTCTTTCCCTGCTCGCTTTCGCCGCAGCCTTCCCTGCCTTTGCCCAGACAACCCAGCCAGTCGCCACGCCGGCGCGCCCCGCCCCTGCCGCAACGACGTGGCTGATCAAGGAGGGCGACATCACCCTCCCCGGCTTCCGCTTCAAGACCGGCGAGACGATGGACCTGCGGATGCATTACACGACGCTCGGCACGCCGCATCGCGGGCCGGACGGGCGGATCGACAATGCGGTGATGGTGCTTCACGGCACCGGCGGCACGGGCAAGCAATTCATCCAGCCGCAGTTTGCGGACGAGCTCTACGGCCCTGGCCAGCCGTTCGACATCCGCACGCACTTCGTCATCCTGCCGGACAATATCGGCCATGGTGCCTCGTCCAAGCCTTCGGACGGCAAGCGGATGGCGTTTCCGAAGTACGATTACGACGACATGGTCGCCGGGCAGAAGGCGATGCTGGAGGCGATCGGCGTCACGCGGCTGAAGGTGATCCTGGGCACGTCGATGGGCTGCATGCATGCGTTCGTGTGGGGCGAGACCTACCCCGGGTTCGCCGAGCGGCTGGCGCCCTTTGCGTGTCTGCCAGTGCAGATCGCGGGGCTCAACCGCATGTGGCGCAAGATGACGATCGACGCGATCCAGGCCGATCCGGCGTGGGCGGGCGGCAACTACATCGCACAGCCGCAGCAGGGCCTGCGCACCGCGTCGAGCCTGTCGATCATCGCGGGGGCCAACCCGCTGGCGTTGCAGAAGCTATATCCGACGCGGCCCGCCGCAGAGGCGTTCCTGGCTGAGGCGCTGGCACGCAACAGCGCCGGGCGCGATGCCAACGATTACATCTACCAGCTCGATTCGTCGCGAAACTACGATCCGTCGCCGGCGCTCGAGAAGATCACCGTGCCGGTGTTGTGGATCAACTCGAGCGACGATTTCATCAACCCGTCGGGTTATGGCGTGGTCGAGCCGGCGGCCAAGCGAATGCCGCGTGCAACCTTCCGGCTGATCGCGGCGAGCACCGAGACCAAGGGGCACGGGACGCATACCTGGGCGAAGTTCTGGAAGGCGGACCTGGTGCGGCTGCTGGCCGAGAAATAGCTCTTCTCAGCCAGCGGAGCGCCGATCAATCCTGCGGATCGTCGTCTTGCTCAGTCGTCGAGCCGGGCGCAGCCTGCTCCGCCTCGCGTTTCGCCTGACGCTTCTCCGCCGCGTAATTGCGTGCGGCGACGATGCCGCATCCGGTTTGCCCGCCGGCGCCGACCGGCGAACAGGTATTCGGCAAGCCACCCGCAACGCGGCCGACCTGATCGACGGTCGCTGCACGGTTCACCCAGCTCTGGTTCTGCGCCGGCACTTCGGCTGGCTGACGCAATTCCTTGGGGACGCGGAACTGTTCGTTCGGATCGACCCGGCTGCACACCACGATCTCGTCCGCCGCAGCGACCGGGCATTTTTCGTTGCCCATCAGGTTCACCTGGCGGATGCGCTGCGGCGGCTGACCGGTTTCGGCCTGCGCCTGATCGGGCGTCGGGGCCGCCGTCTGGGCAAGCGCGGCGGCGGGGAACAGCGCGAGCGCGGCGACGGTGATGGCGAGCGGGCGAAACATTGTGGCGACCTCCTGGTAATCAGACAACGATCACCACGGTGACTTTATCCGGTCTGAACGTCGCGATCCAATTACGTATTATTGCGTCGGTGCAACAGCCGTTGCGGCGGAGGCGCGTTCGGCTATGGCGGGCGCGACATGATCCTGGTCATCGACAATTACGACAGCTTCACCTGGAACCTGGTCCATTATCTGATGGAGCTGGGCGCCGAAGTGCACGTCGAGCGCAACGACGCACTGACCGCGGCAGACGCGCTCGCATCCGACGCGACCGGCTTCCTGCTTTCGCCCGGCCCCTGCACACCGAACGAAGCCGGGATCAGCCTCGATCTAGTCGCGGCTTGCGCGGAAAGCCGGCGGCCGCTGCTGGGCGTGTGCCTCGGCCATCAGGCGATCGGGCAGCATTTCGGCGGGCGCGTGGTGCGCGGCGGACTGATGCACGGCAAGACGAGCGCGATCACGCACGATGCGACGGGCGTGTTCGCTGGCCTCCCCTCGCCGTTCATCGCAACGCGTTACCATTCGCTGGTGGTGGAGGACGTGCCCGATGTGCTCGTGCCGAACGCTACCGCTCCAGACGGATCGGTAATGGGGCTTCGGCATCGCGAACTGCCGATCCATGGCGTGCAGTTCCATCCCGAGAGCATCGCGACCGAACACGGCCACGATCTGCTTGCGAATTTCGTCGCGCTGACCGGCGCAAAGGCGCTGGCATGACCACGATGGCGCTGCTGCCCGATACTGCGTCGCCGCTGTCGCACGAGAGCGCCGCGCAGGCGTTCGCGGACATCCTCGACGGGCGCGCGAGCGAGGAAGCGATCGCGCGTTTCCTGGTCGACCTGTCGGCACGCGGCGAGACCTCGATCGAGATCGCCGAGGCGGCCCGCGCGATGCGCGCGCGGCTGGTGGCGATCAGCGCGCCGACGGGTGCGATCGACGTGTGTGGCACGGGCGGCGACGGGCACCATACGCTCAACGTATCGACGGCAGTCAGCCTAGTGGTCGCGGCATGCGGCGTGCCGGTGGCCAAGCACGGCAACCGCGCCGCTTCGTCAAAGGCCGGCGCGGCGGACACGCTCGAGGCGCTGGGGCTCGACATGGCGCGCGCGGGGGAACTCGCCGAGGAAACGCTGAACGAGCTTGGGATCTGTTTCCTGTTCGCCGGCAATCACCATCCGGCGATGAAGCGGATCACGCCGATCCGGCAGCGGCTTGGCACGCGAACGATCTTCAACCTCATGGGGCCGCTCGCCAATCCGGCGCGCGTCACGCGGCAGCTGATCGGCATCGCGCGGCCCGATTATGCGCCCGTCTATGCCGAGGCGCTGGCGCAGCTCGGCACCGAGGCGGCGCTGGTGGTGTCGGGCGAGGAAGGGCTCGACGAAGTTTCCGGCGCGGGGCCGACGCTGGTGGTGGCGATCGGCGACGTAGCGGTCGGAAGCCAGATCGTGCCCGAGGATGCTGGCGTTCGGCGGCACCCGGTGGAAGCGATCCGCGGAGGAGATCCGGCCTATAACGCTCGGGCGCTGCGCGACCTGCTCGATGGCGCGCGCGGGGCCTATCGCGACGCGGTGGTGCTCAACGCGGCCACCGCGCTGGCGCTGGTCGGCGAGCCGCTGAGCGCCGGCGCAGCTCGGGCAGCCGAAGCGATCGACAGTGGTGCGGCGCTTGATCTGCTCGACCGCTGGATCGACTGGGCATGACTATTCTCAACACGATCCTGGCGACGAAGCGCGAGGAGGTCGCGGCGCGGCGGCAGCTGCGCTCGTTAAGCGATCTCGATGCGCTGGCTGCGGCGCAGAGCACGCCGCGCGGATTCAAAGCCGCGCTTGATCGCACAACGGACCGCTACGCACTGATCGCCGAGATCAAGAAGGCGAGCCCGTCCAAGGGCTTGATCCGCGCCGACTTCGATCCGCCGGCGCATGCTCGCGCGTATGAAGACGGCGGCGCGGCGTGCCTGTCGATCCTCACCGACCGGGAGTATTTCCAGGGCCATGAGGATTATCTCGTCGCGGCGCGCGCGGCGTGCGACCTGCCGGTGATCCGCAAGGACTTCATGCTCGATCCGTGGCAAGTCGCCGAGGCGCGCGCGATCGGGGCGGATGCGATCCTGATCATCATGGCTGCGCTGGAAGATACCGTCGCCGCGGAGCTAGAAGCGGCGGCGATCGAGCGCGGGATGGACGTGCTGGTGGAGGTCCACGATGCTGACGAACTCGATCGCGCGCTCAAGCTGAAATCGCGGCTGATCGGCGTCAACAACCGGGATTTGCGTGATTTTTCGGTGAGCTTCGATCGCACGTACGAGCTGGTCGGGCGAGCGCCAGCGGGCTGCACCTTCGTGGCTGAAAGCGGGCTCAACACGCGTGCCGATCTCGATGCCATGGCGGGGCATGGTGTGCGCTGCTTCCTGATCGGCGAGAGCCTGATGCGGCAGGATGACATCGCCGCGGCGACGCGGGCGCTGGTCGGATGAGCGGGCTCACGCATCTCGACGAGGCTGGCGCGGCGCGGATGGTGGATGTCGGCGGCAAGGTCGAGACCGTACGAGAAGCCGTTGCATTTGGCCGAATTTTAATGTCGGCCGAGGCGGCGCGGGCGATTGCTGATGGTGCGGTGGCCAAGGGCGACGTGCTCGCGGTGGCGCGCGTTGCCGGGATCATGGCGGCGAAGCGCACGAGCGAGCTGATCCCGCTGTGCCACCCGCTGCCGCTGTCGAAGGTGACAATTGACCTTACAATAGAGGCAGATGGCGTCAGCGCGACGGCGACGGTTGCCACGACTGGCCGCACCGGCGTCGAGATGGAGGCGTTGACCGCCGTGTCCGTCGCGCTGCTCACGATCTACGACATGGCCAAGGCGATCGACAAAAGGATGACGATCGAGGGCGTGAAACTGCTGCGTAAGACCGGGGGAAAATCGGGGGATTTCGCGGCGTAATCTACGAAAGCGACTCTGCCGCGCCGCTGCCCGCGGGGCAGACGGCGCAACCCGCGGGAAACGCCGGGACAGTGACGCTCAACGCGGCTTTCGTTTTGCCCCCGCAGCGCCGATCAAGTGAAAGCGGGTCTGCCGACCATCGAGATACCGAACGCGCGTGCCATCGAACCATGCATCTTCCTCAAGCCGGAACTGGACCTCCTGCCCGCCCCATTCGGGGACGGCGTGAGTCGCCGACAGCTCGATCGACCATGCCGTCATCGGACGCAGTTTATAGTCGCCGCGCGGCGATGGCTTCTGATCGTCCCAGAAACCGATCGCGGTGCCGGCGGCGTGGCCGTGATAGCCGATGGGGTGGGAGTAGATCGTTGGACGCAAGCCCTTGGCGAGCGCCGTCGCGCGGGCTGCGGCGAGCATCTCGTTTCCGGTGAGGCCGGTGCGGAATGCACCGGTCAGCGCATCCTGCACGCCGTTCGCGGCGGCGAGGCCATCACGCAAGCCCTTGGGCGCCTCGCGCTCGCCGGGGCGCAGTACATAGGCGAGATGCTGCGTATCGGTGTTCAGGCCCAGATATTTGATGCCGAAATCGACCCACAGCATGTCGCCCGGCCGGATCACCTCGTCACCCGACAGTTCCTTAGCGCCGCGGCGGAAGATCGCGACCGATGGCTGGAACCAGGTGTCGAGCTTCAGTGCGGCGATGCGCTCACGATACCACCAGACGAGATCGTCGGCGGTCGTGACGCCCGGGCTGACCGTGCGCGCGGAAAAGCCCTGCGCGATGATCGCATGCGCAGTGCGAACGATCTCGGGATAGCGCGCGATTTCCGCGGGTGTCCGCGTCTCTAGCCAGCCGATCGCGAGCGGGCCGGCGGGGACGAGCCGCCTGGCATCGTCGCCCAGCGCCGCGCTCAGTTCGTCATGCTGGCTCTTGGTCAGGCCGTCGGCGAATGCCGTCTCGGGCGACACGTTGACCGCGATGCGACGCGGGCGGCGTTCGGCGACGATCTGTCCGAGGCGCTTCCATTGATCGGGCTGCTCCTCGGGCTTCCACGCCGACGGGAACAGGTCTGCAAGGCCATAGCGGCTCACCGTCAGCCGCTCGACCGGCTTGCCATCACCGGGATCGTGGAAGACGAGGATCGTGCGTCGCCGCGCGTGAAAGCTCTCGGCATCGAGCATGGTGGCGAGCACCGGATCCTCGGCATTTTCCCGCGCGATCAGGATCCACATGTCGACCTTTGCGTCGCGCATCAGCCGCGGCACGACCATGTCGAGCCGCTCGCGCAGCCAGCCGTCGCGCACCTGCGCCTGTTCGCGCAGCGGCAGCACCGCCGGGGCGAGCGGCGACAGCGTCTCCGCCTGATCCGGTGCGGGCAGCGGCGCCGCCCCGATCAATCCCGCCGCTGCCACTATTGCCAACCACTGCATCATTGCCCCCGTTTGCTTTTTGCTTGTCGCATCAATCGCACTGTTGCTCGCGCCGTCAATCTGCCACTCGGCCCGGCATGAGCGAATTGCTTCCCGTCGCGCAGGCGCAGGCACGCCTGATCGCCGCCATCGCGCCAGTCGCCACCGAGACGCTGCCGATCACCCAAGCGGGCGGGCGCTGGGCCGCGGAGCCACTGGTCGCGCGGCGTACGCAGCCGATGCGCGACCTGTCGGCGATGGACGGCTATGCGCTGCGCTTCGCCGACCTGCCCGGCCCGTGGCGCGTGATCGGCGAGAGCGCGGCCGGCCGGCCGTTCGATGGCGGGATCGGCGCCGGCGAGGCGGTGCGGATCTTCACCGGCGCGGCGATACCCGACGGCGCGGATGTGGTGATGGTGCAGGAGGAGGCCGAACGCGACGGCGAGCGGCTGATCCTTGCTGGCGAGGGCCCGCTGCGGATCGGCGGCAACGTGCGCCGGCGCGGGCTCGATTTTACTGAGGGCGACGTGCTGGTCGCGGCGGGTGATCGGCTGACGGCGGCGCGGCTGGCAGTGGCGGCGACTGGGGGAGTTTCGCACGCGGCGGTGCATCGCCGGGTGCGCGTTGCGCTGGCTGCGACGGGCGACGAGCTGGTCGATCCGGGGGCTGACTTCGGCGCGGACTCGCTACCCGAATCGAACCGGCTGCTGCTGCGCACGCTGCTGGCCGACCTGCCGGTCGACATCATCGATCTCGGCATCCTGCCCGATCGGCTCGATGTGCTGACGCAGGCCTTTGCGACGGTCGACGCAGACCTGCTGGTCACGACCGGCGGCGCATCGGTGGGCGATCACGACCTCGTCCGGCCGGCGCTGCTCGGCGCAGGGGCGACGATCGACTTCTGGCGCGTCGCGCTTCGCCCCGGCAAGCCGCTGATGGCGGGGCGGCGCGGCGACATGCCGGTGCTCGGCCTGCCCGGTAATCCAGTGTCGGCGTTCGTGACCGCGCTGCTGTTCGTCAAACCAGTGATCGCGCGACTGGCCGGCGCGGCACAGCCCTTCCCGATCACCACGCATGCGATCCTGGGCGAGTCGCTGCCCGCGAACGGCCCACGCACCGACTATATGCGCGCCGAACTGCGCGACGGGCGCGCTTATGTGGCGGCGATCCAGGACAGTTCGATGCTTATGACGCTTGCGCGCGCGCAATGCTTGATCGTCCGCCCGCCGCACGACCCAGCGGCGGAACGCGGCGACTCGGCGGAAGTCCTCATGATCGCTTGACGTACGTTGGAACGTTCCATAAAGGTTCCTTGTCTGTTCGCGCGGAGATGATGACGCCATGCTCACCAGGAAACAGCACGAGCTGATCTGTTTCATCGAGGACCGGTTGATCGAGACCGGTGTCTCGCCCTCGTTCGAGGAGATGAAGGAGGCGCTTGACCTGAAGTCCAAGTCCGGCGTTCACCGGCTGATCTCGGCGCTCGAGGAGCGCGGCTTCCTGCGCCGCCTGCCCAATCGCGCCCGCGCGCTCGAAGTGATCAAGATCCCAGAGCGCGCCGAGCCACGGCGCGCGCCGACACCGGCACCTGCGCGCAAGGCAGTGCCCGCGCCGGCCAACGACGTGATCGAAGTACCGCTGCACGGGCGGATCGCCGCGGGTGTTCCGATCGAGGCTTTCGAGGGATCGACGATGCTCCCCGTGCCAGCGGCGCTGCTCGGCGCCGGCGACCATTTCGCGTTGGAAGTGGCGGGCGACTCGATGGTCGAGGCCGGCATTCTCGATGGCGACTATGCGCTGATCCGTCGTCAGGACGTGGCGCGCGATGGCGAGATCGTCGTGGCACTGATCGAGGACAATGAGGCGACGCTTAAGTACTTCCGCCGCGAGGGTGCGATGATCCGGCTCGACCCGGCGAACCGCGCGTACGATCCGCAGCGTTATGCGCCGGCGCAGGTGCGGGTGCAGGGCAAGCTTGCGGGGATCTTGCGGCGATATTCGTGATGCCGCGTCAGGGAATCTAGCTTTCCGCCTAGCAAGCGCCGCAAGGTCGCGGGCGGGTAAGTTTCATCGCCTGGAAGATTCTCAGGATTGTTGCTCTCGGCATGCTTCGAGCTCGGCTTTCAACGCTGCGATCAGCTCTGCAGCGGGCAGGCTGCGAGCGAATGGAGCGCCTTGGCCAGCCCAGTGTGCACCGAAGCCATTTTCGCCCGTCGCTTTTGCGGCAGCATGGAGAGCCTTTCCAGCATCGTAAGCGCGTGGATAGTCCGGCGGGATGTTTGAGCCGGTGTCCAGGGCGGTAAAGCGGTTCGGGATCGCGCGCGCTGGCCGCCCGGAAATCACCGACGTGAGGATCGTGGTGTCGGCGCTCAGGCCGCTAACCGCTGCGCGGTATGCCTCGTCCGCCGCCGACTCCGGACAGGCGATGAATGCGGTGCCGAGCTGCACCCCCGCCGCGCCGCGGTCGAGCGCCGCGGCGATGCCGGCGCCGTCCATGATCCCACCGGCAGCGATGATCGGCAGGTGCGTGGTCTTTGCGAGCGTTTCGGTTAGCGCCAGGGTGCTCATCGCTGCGTCGGGCGCTTGAGGCTCGAACATGCCGCGGTGACCGCCAGCTTCGATGCCTTGCGCCCCGATCGCATCGATTCCGGCGGCCTCGATCGCAATCGCCTCATCGACGCTGGTCGCCGTTGCAAGCATGAACACGCCGCGGGCGCGTAGCGCGTCCAGGGTGTCTGCCGGCGGAATGCCGAAGTGGAAACTTACCACGGGCGGCGCGGTGTCGACGAGCATCGCGAGCATGTCGGCGTCGTCAGCGAAGCTCGTGTAGATCGTCCGGAGCGCGGGTGGTGGCTCGACGCGAAATTCGGCGAACAGCGGGCGCAGCAGATCGAGCCAGTGCGCTTCGCGGACGGGATCGGCGTGTGCGGGGCGATGGACGAACACGTTAACGTTGAACGCGCGATCAGTGCGCGCGCGCACGTCCGCAATCATCGTGCGGGCGCTGGCTACATCGGTGGCGCCGATCGCGATCGAGCCAAGTGCGCCAGCCTCGCATACCGCCGCTGCCAAGGCGGGGGTCGATACGCCCGCCATCGGCGCCTGGATCAGGGGCAGGGTTAAGCCGAGGCGGTCCGTGAAGCGCATGGGCCTCCGTGTGTTGGTGGTTCGGTTTTCATATGTGCAAGGCCGCACCGGTTAGCGATCCGTTGGTGTCGTTATCTGCCGCCCAGTCGTGCTTCCGGCGACGTCGTCGGTGAACTTTCCTCTTCGTGACGGCGCCCCGACCCGCCGCCACGGCCCCGGCCGAGTGTCTGCCGCCGCGACCCACCGGTGTCGATCGCCTTCCGTTCGCACCGTCTTGACTCTCCCTGAGCTGAGGCCGAGCGTTACCCCGCCCGTCCTCGCGAGCGTCTCGCGATCGAGACGCAGCCAGCGTGGGGTGCAGCGCCTCGGCAGTCGCCGCTCGCTGACGACGATGTCGGCCGCGCGGCAGGCATCGATCAGCGCGCCCGCCGGCACCAGATAGGCGCTGCGGGTCGCGAGGATGCGCCAGCGCCGACCGCTGCTGTACAGATCGATGCGGCACAGGTCGCGGGTACAATCGGCGGCGCGCTGTTCCGACAGGAGCACCGGCTCGTCATCGGTGCCGCCGTTTTCCGCGAGCGTGTCACGCGCATAGTCACCCGCGCGGTCGCGTAGCAGCGCGACCTTGCCGTCGGGGAGGCGGACGGCGACGTGGCGGCCGTCGCCGGTCACCAATATGTCGGGCGGCGGCATGACCAGCGCCCATGCCGCTCCGGCGAGCATCGGGGCAAGCCCGAGCCGCCGCCAGCGCGTACGCCACAGCGCCAGCCACAGCCCGCCCGCGACCATCAGTGCGAAGGCACCATGCGGCATCGCCGGAAGCGCGGCGACCGCGCCGGGCGCATCGGCGGTGAGGTGCGCGATCCATAGCAGCAGCGCGAGCGACTGACCGGCGAGCCACCATGCCGGCGCGCCGAGCCCGACCGAGTCGAGCGCCAGCGCGAGTGCCTCGACCGGCATCACGACGAACGTCGTCAGCGGGATCGCGACGAGGTTTGCGACCGCACCATAGAGCCCGGCCTTGTGGAAGTGGAACACTGCGATCGGCATCAGCGCGAGTTCGACGGCCACGCCGGTAAGCAGCAGCGAAGCGCCGCCGCGCAGCAGCCAACTGCCCCAGCCCTCCTCGCGCGGCGCGAACCACGCGCGGACCCGGGGGTGCTCGGCCAGCGCGATGATCGCTGTCACCGCCGCGAACGATAGTTGGAAGCTCGGCCCGGCGAGCGCCTCGGGCCAGAGCAGCAGCACTACCACCGCCCCGGTCGCGACCAATCTCAGCGTCAGCGCCTCACGGCC
Organism: Sphingomonas radiodurans; assembly: GCF_020866845.1. NCBI lineage: Bacteria > Pseudomonadati > Pseudomonadota > Alphaproteobacteria > Sphingomonadales > Sphingomonadaceae > Sphingomonas > Sphingomonas radiodurans. Next base: position 3,305,719 of record NZ_CP086594.1, on the reverse strand, counting down.
CAGCGCCATCGCCGCGAGCACCAGCAGCGCGGCGACGCAGCTGCGGATCGTCGGCACCTCGCTACCCGTCAGCAGCGTGTATCCGATCGCCACCGCCGCTGCGACGGCTGCCGCGATCAACGGCACGCGCCCGGTGAGCGCCAGCCGCATGTTGAGCGCGAGCAAGCGGGCGGCCACCAGCATCGTCAGGCCCACCACGGCGGTGATGTGCAGCCCACTCACCGACAGCAGGTGCGCGAGACCGGAGCGGCGCATCGCTTCCTGATCCTCCAGCGCGATGCCGCCCGTGTCACCCGTCGCGAGTGCTGCCGCGATGCCGCCGGCGCTGCCGTCGAGCCGCGCCTGGATGTGCCGCGACAGCCGTGCGCGCAGTGGCTCGCGCGCGGCACCGCCGGCCAGGATCGTCAAGCGACCGAGCGCGCGGCCAGTCGCGCCAATGCCGTCGAACCACGCGACCCGCGCGAAATCATAGGCGCCGGGCACCGCCGGCGGGGGCGGCGGCATCAGCCGAGCGCGCAACCTGATCGTTGCGCCCGGCGTGAGGCCTGCCGGCGCATCGGCCTGCACGACATTGACGCGGATGCGGGTTGGCGCTGGCGATGGGGTGCGGTCGATCCACTGCAGCCGGGTGAGGCGCAGCCGGACGATGTCACGCGCGGGCAATTGGTCGACGCGCTCGATCGCGCCCGATAGCTCGACGATCGCGGGTCGTGTCAGCACCGGCGCGGCGACCCGCTCGGCGCGGAACCAGACCAGCGCCAGCCCCGCCGCAAAGGCCAGCGCCGCAATCGCGATCGACGCCCCTGCCCGCCCGCCGCGCGCCGCTGCGAGAGCGAACAGAACCACCGCACCCGACGCGAGCAGCGCCGCGCGCCACAGCACCGGATCGGGCAGCAGGAACCACGTCGTGACCCCACAACCGAGCGCCACCGGCAGCCACAGCGGCAGCTGGTCGCGCTCCGCCTCGAACCAGGATTCGAGCCGGTCGCGCGCGGTTTGAAGCGCGGGAAGGTGCGTGCTAGGGGCGTGCGCGGCCATCGTCGCCATCTCGATTATCAGCCTGGGAGCTAGCGCGCTTGAGCGCAACCATCGAAAATACCACGTCGAAAGACGGCGCTCGCGACGCCGGCGTCGTGACGCGTTTTGCCCCGTCGCCGACCGGCTTCCTGCATCTGGGCGGCGCGCGCACCGCGCTGTTCAATCTGCTGTTCGCGCGCCATCACGGCGGGCGTTTCCTGCTGCGGATCGAGGATACCGATCGCGCGCGCTCGACGCAGCCGGCGATCGACGCGATCCTTTCGGGCATGCGCTGGCTTGGGCTCGATTGGGACGGTGACGAGGTCTATCAATCGACCCGCGCCGCGCGCCATGCCGAGGTGGCCGAGGCGATGATCGCTGCCGGGGCGGCCTATCGCTGCTACATGACGCCCGAGGAAATCGACGCGATGCGCGCCGAGGCTCAGGCGAAGAAACAGCCGTTGCGCATTCGCTCGCCCTGGCGCGATCGCACGCACAACGATCCTGCGACCCCGCACGTCGTCCGCCTCGCCGCCCCGACCGAAGGCGCGACGACGATCGAGGATCGCGTGCAGGGCAGCGTGACCGTGCAGAATGCCGAACTCGACGATCTCGTGCTGCTGCGGTCGGACGGGACGCCGACGTATATGCTCGCGGTGGTGGTCGACGATCACGACATGGGCGTCACGCACATCATCCGCGGCGACGATCATCTCAACAATGCCTTCCGCCAGCTGCCGATCATCAAGGCGATGGGCTGGCCCGAGCCGGTCTACGCGCACATCCCGCTGATCCACGGGGCGGACGGCGCGAAGCTGTCGAAGCGCCACGGCGCGGTCGGGATCGAGGCGTATCGCGACGAACTCGGCATCCTGCCTGAAGCGCTCGACAATCATCTTCTGCGGCTCGGCTGGGGCCATGGCGACGACGAGATCATCAGTCGCGAGCAGGCAATCGAATGGTTCGATCTCGCCGGCGTCGGCAAGTCGCCGTCGCGGTTCGATCTGAAGAAGCTCGAACATCTCAACGGCCAGTATATCCGCACCGCCGACGATGCGCGGCTCGCGACGCTGACGTCGGCGATTCTCGGGCTCGACGCGGACGATGCGCGCCGCCCGGTGATTGCCGCCGCGATCCCGGCGCTGAAGCCGCGCGCCGCGAACCTCAACGAGCTGGCGGATGGTGCGCAGTTCCTGCTGGCCACCCGGCCGCTGCCGATGGCGGCCGATGCGGAAACGTTGCTCGCAGGCAATGCGCGCGACACACTTGCAAAGGTACACGCTGCGCTTGACGCGGTGGGCGAGTGGGATACGGAAGCGCTTGAAGCAGCGGTGCGGCAAGTGGCCGAGGCATTGGGCTTGAAGCTCGGCCAAGTTGCCCAACCGCTCCGCGCCGCACTCACTGGCCGGCGAACCTCGCCGGGCATTTTCGACGTTCTACTGCTGCTCGGGCGTGGCGAAAGCCTCGGCCGGATCGCAGACCAATTGGCCGCCTGAGGGAAGGATCGAAAACCCATGACCGACGCCAAGCTAACGCTCGCCGAGCAGGATTTCGGCTATCCCGTACTTTCGGGGTCGGTCGGCCCCGACGTGGTCGACATCCGCAAGCTCTATGCGCAGACCGGCGCCTTTACCTACGATCCGGGCTTCACCTCGACCGCGTCGTGCCAGTCGAAGCTGACCTATATCGACGGCGACGAAGGCGTGCTGCTGCACCGCGGCTATGCGATCGGCGAACTCGCCGAACAGTCGACCTTCATGGAGGTCGCCTACCTGATGCTCAACGACGAGCTTCCTTCAGCCGCCGAGCTGACCAAGTTCGAGACGACGATCACGCGCCACACGATGCTGCATGAGCAGCTCGCGACCTTCTATCGCGGCTTCCGTCGCGATGCGCATCCGATGGCGATAATGTGCGGCGTGGTCGGCGCGCTTTCCGCCTTCTACCACGATTCGACCGACATCCATGATCCGACGCAGCGCATGATCGCGTCACACCGGCTGATCGCGAAGATGCCGACGATCGCGGCGATGGCGTACAAGTACAGTGTCGGGCAGCCGTTCCTCTATCCCGACAATTCGCTGAGCTACACCGGCAACTTCCTGCGCATGACGTTCGGCGTGCCGGCCGAGCCATACGAGGTGAACCCGGCGGTCGAAAAGGCTATGGACCGGATCTTCATCCTCCACGCCGATCACGAGCAGAATGCCTCGACCTCGACCGTGCGGCTCGCCGGCTCTTCGGGCGCCAACCCATTCGCGTGCATCGCGGCGGGCATCGCTTGCCTGTGGGGCCCGGCGCATGGCGGCGCGAACGAAGCCGCGCTCAACATGCTGCAGGAAATCGGCACGCCCGAGCGCATTCCGGAATTCATTGCGCGCGCCAAGGACAAGAACGATCCGTTCCGCCTGATGGGCTTCGGCCATCGCGTGTACAAGAATTACGATCCGCGCGCGACGGTGATGCAGAAGACGGTGCGCGAAGTGTTCGACGCGTTGAAGGTCGACGATCCCCTGTTCGAGACCGCGCTGCGGCTCGAGGAGCTGGCACTCAGCGACGATTATTTCATCGAGAAGAAGCTGTTCCCGAACGTCGATTTCTACTCGGGCGTGATCCTGTCGGCGATCGGCTTCCCGACATCGATGTTCACCGCGCTGTTCGCGCTCGCACGCACGGTCGGCTGGGTTGCGCAGTGGAACGAGATGATCACCGATCCCGATCAGAAGATCGGCCGCCCGCGGCAGCTGTATACCGGGCCGACGGCGCGCGCATACGTGCCCGTGGGCGAGCGCTGAGATGGGGCGGCTTCGCCCCGTCGTGGTTGCACTAGGCGTCGTGATGACGCTGCTCGGCCTGCTGTGGATCGGCCAGGGCATGGGCTATGTGAACTGGCCGCAATCGAGCTTCATGATCGATCAGCGGGTGTGGGCAACCCGCGGCACCGCTGTTGCGGTTGCGGGGTTGCTGCTGATTCTGGTGTCGCGGCGCTTGCGCTAGGAGTTCGCGAATGGAGCCGGTTACGCCGGCTCCATGAAGCGCAGGATTGCCGACTGGCTGCCGCTCGCCAGCATCGTGCCGTCGTCAGCGAACATGTGGATCGCGCCGTGCCCGAAGCCGCGCGCCGCGGCGCTGATCCGGACGTCGCATAACACCCATTCCGTCGGCACGATGCGCGCGACCCGCAGCGTGTTGTCGAGGCTGTTGCCCCCGCCGCGCCGCCCGAAGGCGGAGGCGATGCCCGACGGCACGAAATCGGCGAACAGCGCAAGCAGGCTTGCATCGATCGGCGCGCCTTCCTTCGTGCGCATCCATAGTACCATGCGGCCATCGACCGAGGGCACGCCATCGCGCGGCGTGGCGCCCCAACGCCCCGGCGCCATGCGGACATCGAGACGATCCATCAGCTTGGCGTCTTGCACTGGCCAGAGCGGCCACGGCTCGCATTGATCCGGCGGCGGCATATCCGGCGGTGTGACCCACTGGCCGTCGGGCATGTTCCGACGATCGCCAAGCGCGGCGTTGACGCTCAGGATCAGCTTGCCGGCATCGATTGCGACGACACGTACCTGGCTGATGTTGTTGCCCGCCGAGAGCGTCTCGACCGCAAGCTCCAGCGTATCGCCGATCCGTGCGTAGGAAACGAATTGCGCGCTGGCCCACACGAGGTTGCGTCCCGTGACCCGCTCGGCGGCGATCGTCGCAGCGGCGAGCCCAACACCGCCGAACATGAATACATTTCCGGGCGGGCCGACGCAGACCTGATTGGTGATAGCAAGGCGGAAGGCGGCCGGATCCGGCGTGCCCTCGACATCGAGAAAGGGACGATTCATGCGCCCCGTTCACACTTTCGCTCAGGCCTGTCTAGGTGGCGCGACGGCACGCAGCCCACGGGAGGAAACTGTCAAAATGGAATGGTGCACCCGACTGGATTCGAACCAGTGGCCTCTGCCTTCGGAGGGCAGCGCTCTATCCAGCTGAGCTACGGGTGCTTGGGTTCGAGCGACTAGCAAACGATGACCGGGTGCGCCAGCCGATTCAGCGTCGCGCCGTGATCACTTGGCGATCGTCACTGGCTGGAAGGGCGCCAAGCCGCAGCTGGCTCCGCTGAGCGGTGGGGTCGAATAGAGCACGGTGATGATGTCCTGCGCGCACAATTGGCTGAGCGAGGTGGCGTAGCTGAAGCGGCGTTCGAAGCCGAGCTGCGGGCACGACTGATCCAGCGTCACGCGATAGTAGCGGTTTCCACCGATGCGAAAGTCGATCACGCGATCGCTGCGCACCACGCTCTCGCGGATGTTGCGCAGCGGGACGCAGTTTTGCGGCTCGCCGGTCGGGGTGGCGACCGGGACGGCGTTGCGGTCGCGCGCAGCGCCGGGGGCGGCCACGATGGCGAGCGCGAGGGCAGTCGGGAACAGGATGCGCATCTGAGTTACTCCCTTCGTCAGCCCCCGATTACTCCCCCGCGAATGCGTTCTTCAGCCGGGTGAAAAAGCCCTGGCTGTCGGGGCTTTCGTCACCCGTCTCGGTCTCGCGAAACTCCTCGAGCAGCGCGCGCTGACGCGTCGACAGCTTCGTCGGCGTTTCGACCTCGATCTGGATGACCAAATCGCCGTGCCCGCGCCCCTGCAGCACGGGCATGCCGGCGCCGCGCTGGCGCAATTGCTTCCCCGACTGAATCCCGGCCGGGATGCGCACCTCGTGATTGCGCCCGTCGAGCCCGGGAATATTCAGCGACCCGCCGAGTGCTGCGGTCGTGAAGCTGACGGGGGCGCGCGCAAACAGCGTGGTGCCCTCGCGCTCGAACAGGCCGTGGCGCTTGACGTGGAGGAAGATGTACAAGTCCCCCGGCGGGGCGCCGCGTGCGCCCGCCTCGCCCTCACCTGTCATGCGGACACGAGTGCCCTCATCAACACCCGGCGGGATCTCTACCGTCAGTGTCTTGGTCTTCTCGACGCGTCCGTCGCCGCGGCAATCGGGGCACGGGTCATCGATCACCTGGCCCGAGCCGTTGCAGACGGGGCAAGCGCGCTCGACGACGAAGAAACCCTGCTGCGCGCGGACCTTGCCGTGGCCGCCGCACGTGTTGCACGCATGCGGCCGGCTGCCGGCGCGCGCGCCGGAGCCGTGGCACGTGGTGCACGAGGCGGTAACGTCGACCGTGATGTCGGCCGACTTGCCATGGTATGCCTCTTCGAGGCTGATCTCCATGTCGTAGCGCAGGTCGGCACCGCGGCGGACCTGCTGGCGACCACCGGCACGACCGCCCATGAATTCGCCGAACACGCTTTCGAAGATGTCGGAGAAGCCGGAGAAGTCCTGCTGGCTATGCCCGCCACCGCCGCCGCTGTTGCGGAACGCGGCGTGACCGAAACGGTCATAGGCGGCACGTTTCTGCGGATCCTTGAGGCAGTCGTATGCCTCGCTGACCGCCTTGAACTTCGCTTCGGAATCCTTGCACCCGGCATTCTTGTCCGGGTGATACTTCATCGCGAGCTTGCGGTAGGCCGACTTGATCGTCCCCGCGTCCGCAGTCCGCTCGACTTCGAGCAATTCGTAGAAATCGACTTCGGTCATTCAGCGCCCCCGCGCGCATGACGGGCGGGCCGCCACCCGGATATCCGAGGGGGCGGCCCGCGCATCACTTACGCTTTTTGGTTGTCGTCGACTTCCGAGAATTCGGCGTCGACCACGTCATCTTCCTTGGGCGCGTCAGCGGCGCCATCAGCGTTCGGTGACGCCTCTGCCTGCTGCTGCTTCTCGTAGATCGCCTGACCAAGCTTCATCGCGACCTGCGCGAGCGCCTGACTCTTCTCGTTCATCGCATCGGGATCACCACCCTCGACCGCTGCCTTGGCAGCATCGATCGCGGTCTGGATCTCGGTCTTCAGCGCTTCGTCCACCTTGTCGCCATTGTCGGCGAGCTGGCGCTCGGTGGTGTGGATCAGGCTCTCGGCGTTGTTCTTCGCCTCGGCGCCCGCACGACGCTTCTTATCGTCCTCGGCGAACTGCTCGGCTTCGCGCACCATCTTGTCGATGTCGGCGTCCGACAGACCACCCGACGCCTGGATGCGGATCTGCTGCTCCTTGCCGGTGCCCTTGTCCTTCGCCGACACGTTGACGATGCCGTTAGCGTCGATGTCGAACGTGACTTCGATCTGCGGCACGCCGCGTGGCGCCGACGGAATGCCGACGAGATCGAACTGGCCGAGCATCTTGTTGTCGGCAGCCATTTCGCGCTCGCCCTGGAAAACGCGAATCGTCACGGCCTGCTGATTGTCGTCGGCGGTCGAATAGGTCTGCGACTTCTTGGTCGGGATCGTGGTGTTGCGATCGATCATGCGCGTGAACACGCCGCCGAGCGTCTCGATGCCGAGCGACAGCGGCGTCACGTCGAGCAGCAGCACGTCCTTGACGTCGCCCTGCAGAACGCCCGCCTGGATCGCCGCACCCATCGCGACAACTTCGTCCGGGTTCACGCCGGTGTGCGGCTCCTTGCCGAAGAAGTTCTTCACCGCTTCGCGCACCTTGGGCATGCGCGTCATGCCGCCGACGAGCACGACTTCGGAGATGTCGCCCGACTTCAGGCCAGCGTCGGCCAGCGCCTTCTTCATCGGCTCGATCGTGCGCTGGATCAGCGTATCGACCATCTTCTCCAGATCGGTCCGCGTGATCGTCTTGACGAGATGCTTCGGGCCGTTCTGATCGGCCGTGATGAACGGCAGGTTCACCTCGGTCGAGGCGGCCGACGACAGCTCGATCTTCGCCTTTTCGGCGGCTTCCTTCAGCCGCTGGAGCGCAAGCTTGTCCTTGGCGAGGTCGATGCCCTCGTCCTTCTTGAACCCTTCGGCGAGATATTCGACGACCTTGTTGTCGAAATCCTCACCGCCGAGGAAGGTGTCGCCGTTGGTCGACTTCACCTCGAACACGCCGTCACCGATCTCGAGGATCGACACGTCAAACGTGCCCCCGCCCAGATCGTAGACCGCGATCGTCTTGCCGTCCTGCTTCTCGAGGCCATAGGCCAGCGCAGCCGCGGTCGGCTCGTTGATGATGCGCAGCACTTCGAGGCCGGCGATCTGGCCGGCGTCCTTGGTCGCCTGGCGCTGCGCGTCGTTGAAGTATGCGGGAACCGTGATCACGGCCTGCGTGACGGTCTCGCCGAGATAGCTCTCGGCGGTTTCCTTCATCTTCTGCAGCGTAAACGCGCTGATCTGCGACGGGCTGTATTCCTTGCCGCCTGCCGCTACCCATGCGTCGCCATTCTGGCCCTTCACGATCGTGTAGGGGACCAGTTCGGTATCCTTCTTGGTGATCGGATCGTCGAAGCGGCGGCCGATCAGGCGCTTCACTGCGAAGATCGTGTTATCACCGTTCGTCACCGCCTGGCGCTTGGCCGGCTGGCCGACCAGTCGCTCGCCATCCTTGGCGAACGCGACGATCGACGGCGTGGTGCGTGCGCCTTCTGCATTCTCGATCACCTTGGGCTTGCCGCCCTCCATCACTGCGACGCAGCTATTGGTGGTCCCGAGATCGATACCGATTACTTTTGCCATGAGTGCTCTTCTAGCCCCTGCCTGAAACAAACCGTGTGAACAAAACCGTGCTGCTCCGCCCCGTTACGGCGACGCAACAGCGTTGACGAAGCGCGATATAGGTGGCGGTTCCCGCGCCGCAAGACAGGCGATACCTTGCCGCACAGCGCATGCCGGCGTAGCGGCAGCCGCTGTTATTCGCGATCCGGAGAAGCCCCATGTTCCGCGCCGCCGCCGCGCTCGTCGTCACCGCTGCCACGCTGACAGGCTGCGCGCAAGAGGAGCAACTTTACGTCGGCGATGCGTGGGTGCGGCTGGCGGCGGTCGATGGGCGGCCAGCCGCGGCGTATTTCACGATCCATGGCGGGCCGACCGACGCAACGCTCTTGAGCGTATCGACCGAAGTCGCGGTCAGGACCGAGCTGCATGAATCGAAGGCCGCGGCGGGCGGCGGCATGACGATGGATGCGGTGCGGCAAGTGGCGGTGCCCGCGCTTCAGGAGGTGCGCTTCGCGCCGGCGGGCCGGCACGCGATGCTGTTCGACGTCAATCCGGCGGTAAAGCCCGGCGGGACGTTGCCGTTCATCTTCACTTTCGCCGATGGCACTCGGATCGAGCAAACCGCGCGCGTGATCGCGGCAGGCGATCCGGCGCCCGCGTTCAAGTGAGCGGCGACTTGCGCGCAGGAGAGGTCGCGACGTGATCGGTAGACCGCTGACGGCCGGCGAGATCGACCTAGCGCGTTCGGTCTATCGCGATACGATCGACTATGCCGCGGTCGAAGTGTGCAACCACAAATGGGCGTTCTTCCAGCCGCGACACGTCGTGATGGCGCCGCGTGGTCGGCTGCACTTTCATCCGCACGGTGACCTGTACCGTGAGGATTTCGCCGCCGCCTCGCTCGGCGAACAAGGGCTGTTCATCCACGAGATGTGCCATGTCTGGCAGCATCAGCGCGGCATCTACCTGCCGCTCGCTCGCCATCCCTTCTGCCGCTACCATTACAGCTTCGTGCCGGGTTGGCCGCTGAAGCGCTACGGCATCGAGCAGCAGGCCGAGATCGTCCGCCATGCCTTCCTGCTCCGCGCCGGGGCGCGCGTGGCCGGGGCGCCGCAGCTGGCGCGGTACGAAACCGTCCTGCCGTTTGGCTGACGCACGCTTGTCACGCGCCTGCCGCATCGCACCTCGATGCGGCGGCTGTGGATCATCACCAATCCGGCATCGGGCTCCACCTCACCCGCTCGCTGTGCCGAGGTCGAGGCGCTGCTTCGCGCGCGCGGTGATGAGATCGTCGGGCGTACCGACTTTCCTGCCGATCCGCTGCCGAGTGTAGCGACGATCGACGCGGCAGGAGTCGACACGGTGGTGCTGTTCGCCGGGGACGGCACGATCAACGCCGCAGTCTGCGCGCTGGCCGACTGGTCGGGCGCGATCCTGATCCTGCCGGGCGGCACGATGAACCTGCTCGCGCGGGTGTTGCACGGCGAGCACGACATCACCGCGATCATCGCGACGGACGAGGATCGCCTGACCGCACTGCCGTTTGTCGAAGCGGGTCCGCACCGCGCGTTCGTTGCGCTGATCCTCGGCCCGGCGGCGCACTGGGCGCGAGCACGCGAGGCGGCGCGCGCGGGACGGTTGCGGCGGCTGATCGCCGCGGCGCGCAATTCGTGGCGAAACACCTTCGCGCGCGGCATCCGGCTGGCGGGCGCGACGACGCTCGACGGACGCTATCAGGCGGTCATGGTGCAGCCGGCCGACGCCAGGCTGGCACTGGCAGCGATCGATGCGCGCGACTGGCGATCGATCGCGACGCTCGGTTGGGAGTGGCTTACCGGCGACTGGATCGCCGCGCGCGCGGTTTCCACCCAAAGTGTTGACCGGTTCGCGGTCGCTGGGCGTCGCCCCGTGCTCGCGCTGTTCGATGGGGAGCCAGTACTGCTCGACCCGGGCGTGCCGATCAGCAGCGGGCGGACGGCCGAGCGGTTCGTTAGCACCATTTCGGCGGAGCGCTGACCCCCTCCCTCGACCATCCCGACGTCAGCGCATCAGCACCAGTTCTTCTGCCATCGTCGGATGCAGCGCCACTGTCGAATCAAACTGCGCCTTCGTCAGCCCGGCCTTCACGCACACCGCAGCTGCCTGAATAATCTCTGGGCAGTCAGGCCCAATCATGTGGATGCCGACGACGCGGTCGGTCTCACCGTCGCAGATCATCTTGTACAGGGAGCGCTCGTCGCGCCCGGCGAGGACGTTCTTCATCGGGCGGAAATCGGACGAATAGACTTTCACCGAACCGAGCCGTTGCCGCGCCTCGCTCTCGGTCATGCCGACGCCGGCGATCGGCGGGTGGCTGAAGCACGCGGCGGGCACGCAATCATAATCGACGCTGGCGCCGCCTTTGCCGAACTGGTTCTCGGCAAAAGCCTGCCCCTCGCGGATTGCTACCGGGGTCAGCTGGATGCGGTTCGTCACGTCGCCGATCGCGAAAATCGACGGGCAGGTCGTGCGATTCTGCTCATCAACCGGCACCGCGCCCTTGTCGTCGACGCCGATCCCGACCGTCTCGAGCCCCAGACCGTCGGTATTGGGCACGCGACCGATCGCGTACATCACGCAATCCACTGTCACCGTGTCATGCCCGGTCATGTGCACATCGAGGCATCCGTCCTCACGCTTCACGATCTTCTCGAACGTCGCGTCGAATCGGAAGTCGAGCCCCTTCATCATACTGATCTGGAGCAGCCGATCACGGATCTGCAGGTCGTAGCCGCGCAGGATGTCCTTGGTCCGGTTCATCACGATCACATGCGCGCCGAGCTGGTGGAAGATGCCGGCGAACTCATTGGCGATATAGCCCGCGCCGGCGATCAGCACGCGCTTGGGAATGGCATCGAGATGGAACACTTCGTTCGAGGTGATGCCGTGTTCCGCCCCCGGAAACTCGGGCAGCAACGGCCGCGCGCCGGTCGCAACGAGGATGGTCTTGGCGGTCTTCGTCGTGCCGTTGGCGAGCGTCACCTCGTTCGGCCCGGTAACGGTCGCGCGCTGATGAATGATCTGCGCGCCGTTCGTCTCGAGCGTCGTCGTATAGGCCGCGTTGATCCGATCGACCTCAGCGAGGACGTTGGTCTGCAGGCACTTCCAGTCGAACTCGAGGTTCTCGGGCACGCGCCAGCCGAAACGCTGCGCATCCTTCAGATCCTCGGCGAAGTGCGCGCCATAGACGAGCAGCTTCTTGGGCACGCACCCGCGGATCACGCAGGTGCCCCCGACGCGATACTCCTCCGCCACCGCAACCCGCGCGCCATGCGCCGCCGCCACGCGAGATGCGCGCGTGCCGCCGGAACCGGCGCCGATCGTGAGAAGGTCGTAATCGTACTCGGGCATCAGTTCACTCCGCTGGGGTCGAGCGCAGATATGAGCCCGAGATGTTCGACGAAAGGATCGAAATCCCGATCACTGTAAAGGAGCGGGATAACGAGCCCCAAATCACGCCAGGCCCGCCCGCCGGATAAGATCCTCGGTTGACGGATCGAACGTCTCGCCGCCCTTCGCCGCAGCCTTGGCCATTTCCTTGCCCAGTTCCACGCCGAACTGGTCGAACGAATTGATCCCCAGCAACACGCCGTTCACGAAGACGCGATGCTCGTAGAAGGCGATCAGCGCCCCCAGCGTCCGCGCATCGAGCGTGTCGAGGAGGATGGTCGAAGACGGGCGGTCGCCGGGGTAAGCGCGCGCCGGGTCGTCCGCATTGGCGCGACCCGCCATCAGCGCCGCGCCTTGGGCGAAGGCGTTGAGCAGCAACTGGCGGTGATGCTCGTCGGGCAGCGTATCGCCCGGCTCGATCACGGCCAGGAATTCGACCGGCACGAGGTGCGTGCCCTGATGAAGCAATTGGAACACCGCGTGTTGCGCGTCGGTGCCGACGCCGCCCCAGGTGATCGGCGCGGTCGCCCGGCCGACCGGTTGGCCATCGGCCGTCACGCCCTTGCCGTTCGATTCCATCTCGAGTTGCTGGAGATAGCTGGGCAGCAGCCGCAGTCGCTCGTCATAGGCGAACGGCGCGCGCGTCTCGCAGCCGCGGACCTGCGTGTAATAGAGGTCGGCGAAGGCGGCGAGCGCCGGCGCATTTTCGTGCAGCGCGGTCAGGCGGAAGTGACGGTCCATCTCCGCCGCGCCTTCCAAGAGCTCTTCGAATTGATCCCAGCCGAGCTTGATCGCCGCCGGAAAGCCGATCGACGACCACAAGGAATATCGCCCGCCGACGCCTTCGGAGAATGGCAGCACGCGGGTTTCGTCGACGCCCCATTCGACCGCCTTCTCAGGCGCCGCGGTCAGCGCGATGACGCGGCCGTAGGGATCCTCGACGCCGAATTCCTCCATCCAGGCGATTACGCCTTCGGCGTTCATCATCGTCTCGGTCGTGGTGAACGTCTTCGACGCGATCAGCAGCAGTGTGGTCGCCGGATCGAAGCGGTCGAACACGTCGTCGAGCGCGATGCCGTCGACGTTCGACACGATCGCGACCTCGTATCGGTCGCTGTCACGGCCGAGCGCGTCGATCAGCAAATGCGGCCCAAGCGCCGATCCGCCGATCCCGACCTGGATCACATACCGCACCGGCCCGAAGGCCTCAGCCTCGATCGCGTCGACCAGCACGCGCATGCGCGCATGATATTCGGCCGCGCGCGCGACGCTTTCCGCCTTGCCCTCGCCGCGTTCGGCGGTGTGCTCGACCGGGCGGTCCTCGGTGGTGTTGACGTGGGCGCCAGAAAACATCGCCTCGCGCTTGCCGGCGAGATCCTGTTCCTTCGCCAATGCCTCGAACGCGGCGACCGCATCGCGCGTCAGATGCGTTTTCGACCAGTCGAAGTGGATCCCCGCGACATCGAGCGACAGCTTGGCAAGCCGCTCGGGATCATCGGCGAATAACTGTTCGAGCTTCGTCTGCGGCAGTGCTTCGATCGTCGACCAGTCGGCCATGGTGCGCTCCGTTCAATTGCCCCGAACCTGTCGAAGGGCGTGCGTCGCTTACAAGCTCGACGCGAACGGGACTAGGTGTGGAACGTTCCCCCGCTTGACGCGCCGCGTGGCTTGCGCGACGCCGCGCGCCATGGCCGAAGTCGACACCGCTACCCGCCCCCCTGCCTCTGCGCCGCCGCCGGCGAAGAGATCGGAACTGTCGGAGACGATCCGCTTCCTGCTGAAGCTCGCGCTAATCGTGTGGTTGTTCCGCAGCTTCGTCTTCGCGCCCTTTTCGATTCCGTCCGAATCGATGCTCCCGCGGCTATTGATCGGGGACTATCTGTTCGTTTCGAAGTGGAACTATGGCTATTCGCGCTGGTCGATGCCGTTCGGCGTTCCGCCCGTGCCGGGGCGCGTCTTCGCTAGCGTTCCCGCGCGCGGCGACACGGTGGTGTTCCGCTCCAAGGCGCCCGACGACCATGACGTGATCAAGCGCGTGATCGGCCTGCCGGGCGATACCATCCAGATGCGGCAGGGGCAGTTGATCCTCAACGGCCAGGCGATCCCCAAGCAGCGCGTCGCCGATTTCATCGTGCCGCTCTCGCCCAACTTCAGCGCGCGTGAATGCGATGCTGAGTTCATCCAGTCCGCGGCCGGCACCGCGACCTGCCGCATCCCGCGTTTCCGCGAGACGCTGCCGGGCGGGCGCAGCTACGACGTGCTCGATCAACGCTACATACCGGACGCCGACGATACCGCGCTCTACACCGTACCGGCTGGCAACGTGTTCCTGATGGGCGACAATCGCGACGATTCGGCTGACAGCCGCTTTCCCTCGTCCGACGAAGCGCTGCCCGGCCAGCCGCAGGGCATGGGCTTCATCCCGCTCGATCGCGTGCAGGGCAAGGCAGTGATCATCTTCTGGTCGACCGACGGATCTGCCAACTGGCTGCTGCCATGGACCTGGATCACCGCTGCGCGGTGGGACCGGCTGGGGCGCGGCTTTGACTGATCTCGCGGCCTGGATCGCGCTCACGTTCGATCACGAACCGCGCGATCTCGCCGACTGGGAACGCGCCCTCACCCACGCCAGCCGTGGCGAGGTGCATTACGAGCGGCTGGAATTTCTCGGCGACCGCGTGCTCGGGCTCGCAATGGCAGAATGGCTGTTCGAGACCTTTCCGGGGGAGCCTGAGGGTGCACTCTCGAAGCGCTTCAACGCGCTGGTCACAGGCGCCATCTGTGCCGAGGTAGCGCGCGAGATCGGCGTCCCCGCGCACCTGCGGTTGGGCAAGCAGGCGCGCGACGACGGCGCCGGCGACAGCGATAATGTGCTTGGCGACGTGATGGAGGCGCTGCTTGGTGCGTTGTTCCGAGATGCCGGGCTGGATCCGGCGCGCACGCTGATCCGCCGCTTGTGGTCCGAGCGGCTCCACGCCGCGGAGACCGCGCCGCAGCATCCCAAGTCCGCGCTGCAGGAATGGGCCGCGGCAAATCAACGCAAGCCGCCCTGTTACGAGGTGGTCGAGCGGTCGGGGCCGGGGCATGCGCCGCGGTTCACGGTGAAAGCCTCGATCCCGAAGCTCGCCGAGGCGACGGCCGAGGGCGGCAGCAAGCAAGAGGCGGAAACCGCAGCGGCGACGGCGCTGTTGCGCGAGGTGAGCGTGCCGATTCCAAAGAAGCGGAAGGTTTAGTCTCTTCCAGATCCTCCCTGAGCTCCGCTCGGGGAGGGGGACCGCCGCCAAAGGCGGTGGTGGAGGGGCTGGCGTGGCCGCACGGTTACGCCAAGCCAGCCCCTCCACCAGCCTGCGGCTGGTCCCCCTCCCCGTTCCAGGGAGGATTTGCCTAAGCCTCTTCCCTCGACGATGCTCGGGACGAACGGTATGGGGACTATCCCAACCAAGGAATTAGAATGACCCGTTGCGGCCTCGTCGCCGTGCTCGGCGCCCCCAACGCCGGCAAGTCCACGCTCGTCAATGCGCTCGTCGGGCAGAAGGTCGCGATCGTCAGCCCGAAGGCGCAGACGACACGTGTCCGGCTGCTCGGCGTGGCCATGGAGGAGGATACGCAGCTCCTGCTCGTCGATACCCCCGGCATCTTCGATCCCAAGCGCCGCTTCGATCGCGCGATGGTCGCCGCCGCCTGGGGCGGGGCCGAGGGCGCCGACGTGCTCGCGCTGGTGGTGGATGCGAAGGGCGGGCTCGGCGCGAAAGTGACCGATATCGCCGCGCGGATCGTCGATCGACCCGAGACCAAGTACCTCATCCTCAACAAGGTCGATCTCGCCGACAAGCCCAAGCTGCTGCTCCACGCCGAGAAGCTTAATGCGCAGGTCCAGTTCGCCCACACCTTCTTCGTCAGCGCATCGACCGGCGACGGTCTGCCCGAGCTGAAGCGCTCGCTCGCCGCCGAAATGCCCGAAGGCCCGTGGCATTTCCCTGAGGACCAGACCTCCGACGCCACCGAACGAACCCTCGCCGCCGAAGTGACGCGCGAGCAGCTTTACCTGCAGCTCCACGCCGAACTGCCCTATGCCGCCACGGTCGAGACCGAGAAGTTCGTAGATCGCGAAGACGGCGCGGCGGAGATCCACCAGCAGATCCTGGTCGAACGACCGACGCAGCGCGCGATCGTGCTCGGCAAGGGCGGCACGCGCATCAAGGAGATCAGCGCGCGCGCACGGGCGGAGCTGGCGCTACTGCTCGACCGGCCGGTGCATCTGTATCTGCATGTGAAGGTGAAGCCGGGCTGGGACGAAGACCGCAGCGTCTATCGCGACATCGGGCTTGATTGGGTGGAATGACGCTCGTCGGTTTGCAGGGCTAACGCGCCAGCACTTCGTCCACCCAAGCCGGCACCAGTACGCCCGCCGGCCCCAGCCGGCTTTCGCCGAACCAGCCACTCCCGCCCGACGGCTCGAGGTTCAATTCCAGCGTCTCCGCCCCGTAATGGCGCGCGGTCTGGACGAACCCGGCCGCCGGATACACCGCCCCCGAGGTGCCGATCGAGACGAACAGGTCGCACGCCGCGAGTGCGCGTTCGATCCGTTCCATCTGGTACGGCATCTCGCCGAAGAAGACGATGTCGGGCCGCAGCGCCGGCGCACCACACGCCGCGCAAGGCGTCTTGGGCGGCAAGTCTCCCGGCCAGCTGACCCGCGCGTCGCAGGCGGCGCACAAGGCCGACGTGAGCTCGCCGTGCATGTGAAGCAACCGCCCAGTTCCGGCGCGCTCGTGCAGATCATCGACGTTCTGCGTGACGATCAGCAGTTCACCCGGCCATTCTGCATCGAGCCGCGCCAAGGCTGCGTGTGCCGCATTGGGCGCGACCGCGGCCAGCGCGGCGCGGCGCAGATCGTAGAAGCGATGCACCAGCGCCGGATCGTGCGCCAGCGCCTCGGGCGTGCAGACGTCCTCGACGCGATGCCCCTCCCACAGCCCGCCGGGCCCGCGGAAGGTGGCAAGGCCGCTCTCGGCCGAGATGCCCGCGCCGGTCAGAATCACGATATTGCGGTAGTCGGCCATGGTGCGGATCATAAGGCAAGATCATGGACGAAGCGACGGCGTGGCTACTCGACGGCGCGGTTACCGGACGGTATCGGGACGAGGATCGATCACCGAAGGATATCCATGACCGCAATCGGGATCTACGGAAGCGCGGGTCGAATGGGTCGCGCCATCGCCACCATCGTCGAAACCGAGGGCGCGGATGTCGCCGGCGGGGTCGATGCAGGGGGCGATCCGACCGCATTGGCGCATGACGCCGACGTGCTGGTCGACTTCTCGACCCCCGCCGCGCTCGAATCGCACCTCGCGGCCGCGGTCGCTGCACGCACGCCGATCGTGATCGGCACGACCGGGCTCAACGCGACGCATCATGCGCTGATCGATCGCGCGGCCGGATCGGTCGCGGTGCTGCAGACCGGCAATACCTCGCTCGGCGTCACGCTGCTCAGCATTCTGGTGCGCGAAGCGGCGCAACGGCTCGGGCCGGAATGGGACATCGAGATCGTCGAGATGCATCATCGCCACAAGGTCGATGCGCCGTCCGGCACTGCGCTGCTGCTGGGCGAATCGGCAGCGCAAGGACGCGGCACCACGCTGGGCGAGGAACGTGTCGACAGCCGCGCGGGCCTCGTCGGCGCGCGCACTGAAGGCACGATCGGCTTCGCCTCGCTGCGCGGTGGCAGCGTGGTGGGCGATCACATGGTGGTATTCGCCGGCGAGGGCGAGCGAATCGAGCTCGGCCATCGCGGCGAGGATCGCACGATCTTCGCGCGCGGCGCGGTGAAGGCCGCGATGTGGCTCGCCGACAAGCCCGCCGGTCGCTATGGCATGACCGAGGTGCTCGGGCTTTGAGGCCATGAAGAAGGCCGCATGAATAAAGCCGACATCTTCGAATTTTTTCGCCGCCTCGCCGAAGCCAATCCGCATCCCGAAACCGAGCTCGAGTCGGGCAACACGTATCAGTTGCTCGTCGCAGTGGTGCTGTCGGCGCAAGCGACCGATGCCGGGGTAAACAAGGCGACGCGGCGGCTATTCGCCGAGGTGACGACACCGGCGCAGATGCTCGCGCTCGGCGAGGCCGGGCTGAAGGAGCACATCAAGACGATCGGGCTGTTCAACGCAAAGGCGAAGAACGTGATCGCGCTGAGCCAGGCGCTGGTGGATCGCCACGGCGGCGAGGTGCCGGCGGATCGCGATGCGCTCGAAGCGCTGGCCGGGGTCGGGCGAAAGACTGCCAATGTGGTGATGAACGTCGCGTTCGGGGTGGAGACCTTCGCGGTCGATACGCATCTGTTCCGGCTCGGCAATCGCACCGGGCTGGCCAAGGGCAAGACGCCGCTCGTGGTGGAGCTGAAGCTCGAGAAGGCGGTGCCGCAGCCGTTCCGGCTCCACGCGCACCACTGGCTGATCCTGCACGGGCGCTACGTGTGCAAGGCGCGGCGGCCGGAATGCTGGCGGTGCGCGGTGGCGGATCTGTGTGCGTACAAACCGAAGACTCCGGCGCCCGCCGCCAGCCGCGCGTGACTATCCCGCGAACGCGGCCTTCATCCGCTTGCGCAGCCGGTTCGGCATGAACCGCCGTGCGAAACTCGCCTGCCGGCCCGCCTTGCCGACGATATACTCGCGATCGCGCCCATGCGCCGCGCGCCAGATCACGTCGGCGGCGTCCTGCACCGTGTAGACCGGTGACTTGCCGATCGCATCGCGGATCGTGCGGTTGCTGCCCTTGGATCCGGCATCGAGAATCGGCGTCTCGACGAAGAACGGCATGACGCAGGCGACATCGACGCCGTGGCGCGTGAATTCCGCATCGAGCGCTTCGGAAAGCCCGCGCACCGCATGCTTGGTCGCGGAATACACCGCGAGCCCGGGCGACCCGACGATTCCCGCAACCGAAGCGACGTTGATCAGCCGGCTCCCGCGCGTCGCCTTGAGGTGCGGCAGCGCGGCATAGGCGCCGTTGATTACGCCTTTCACGTTGATGTCGATCTGAAGATCGGACTCGTCGGGCGTCACGTCCTCGAACATGCCGTAGCGCGCGATCCCCGC
Organism: Sphingomonas radiodurans; assembly: GCF_020866845.1. NCBI lineage: Bacteria > Pseudomonadati > Pseudomonadota > Alphaproteobacteria > Sphingomonadales > Sphingomonadaceae > Sphingomonas > Sphingomonas radiodurans. The sequence goes on along the minus strand of NZ_CP086594.1, from coordinate 3,286,647 downwards.
ATTGTTGAGCAGCACGTCGAGCTTGCCCGCGTGCGCGATGAACCCGCTGAGCGCTGCCGCCCATTGCGCGCGGTCGCGCACGTCGAGCCGCACGGTGTAGGCGCTGAGTTCGTCGGCGACGCGCGCCATGCCGGGCTCGTCGATATCGCCGATCCCAACGGTCCAGCCCTCGCGCCAAAAGCGGCGCGCGGCGGCGAGGCCGATTCCCGATGCGCCGCCAGTGATGAAGATGCTACGCGCCATACTCCCTTTCCCCTTCAGGGGAGAGGGCCGGGGAGAGGGCAGTGCTAGTACACCGACCGTTCCCGCCCTGCCCCTCTCCCAACCCTCTCCCCTGAAGGGGAGAAGGCTTTATCATTTACCCCGCCCGCACCTCGCGGAACGGGATCGTGCGATCGACTTCCGGCTCCTTCGGCAACCCGAGCACGCGCTCGCCGATGATGTTGCGCTGGATCTGGTCCGTCCCGCCGCCGATCGAGGTGAAATAGGCGTTGAACGCGAGGAAATTGGCGTCCTCGGCACGCGGATGCTCAGGCCCTTCCAGCAGACTTTCCGACCCGAGCAGCATCGTGCGCACGCGCGCTTCCTCGTGCAGGATGCGGCTCATCGCAAGCTTGCCGAGCGACATGATGGGCGAGGACGTGCCTTGCGCCATCTCCGCCTTGGCGCGCGCGGTGTTGAGCTTGTTCAGCACGCGCCATGCGATCACTTGCGCGACATCCTGCCGCACCACTGCCTCGTCGAGCCGCCCCGCTTCGCGCGCCAGGCCGAGCAGCGAATGATCGCCTTTCGGCCCGCCTGCGCCCGACCGCGGGCCGCGCGCCGCGTCGCCCATCACCGATCGCTCATAGGCGAGCGCGGTCTGCAGCACGCCCCAGCCGCCGTTCAGCGGCCCGAGCAGATTTTCCTCGGGCACGAAGGCGTCGGTGATGAACACCTCGTTGAAATGCGCCTCGTCGGTGATCTGGCGCAGCGGGCGGACCTCAACGCCGTCCTGCTTCATCGGCAGGAAGAAGAAGCTGATGCCGCGATGCTTGGGCACGTCCCAATCGGTCCGCGCGATCAGCATGCCGTAATCCGCCACGCGCGCGCCGCTGGTCCACACCTTCTGGCCGTTGATGCGCCAGCCGCCATCGACCTTTTCCGCCCGCGTGCGTACGGCGGCGAGGTCCGATCCCGCACCCGGCTCTGAATACAGCAGGCACATGCCGACTTCGCCGGCGAGGAGCTGCGGCACGATCTGGCGCTTGAAGCTGTCGGTGGCATGCGCGAGCGCAGTGTTGGCCCACAGGTTCGAGCGGTCCTGCCCTGCTCCGGGGGCGCCGACTGCGGCGAAGGCGCGCTCGACGATTTTGGCCCGCTCGTTCGACAGGTTGCGCCCGCCCCATTCGGCGTCCCAGCGCGGCACCGCCCAACCCGCGTCACGCACCTTGGCGAGCCATGCGCTGCGCGGATCGCGACCGAAGCTCTCGTGGTGCGCGGGCAAGCCTTGCCAATGCGTTGCGAGCCAGGCGTCGACTTCGGCCTGAAGATGATCGCTGGTCATGCCTGCGCCTCCAGCGCGCGGATGTAGCGTTCGCGCCAGTGGCTGGAATCGCCGAACAGCTGCGCCCCCGATCGCGCGCGACGCATGTACAGATGCGCCGGATGATCCCAGGTGAAGGCGATCCCGCCGTGCATCTGGATGCCGTCCTTGGCGACGCGCACGAACGCATCGGCGCAGGCGAAAGCGGCGAGCGGGACGGCCGCGTCCTTCGTCGCGCTGCCCTCCGCCACTTGCCGCGCCGCATCGCGTGCGGCCGAGGTGGCGGACTCGCTTTCGAGCAGCAGGTCCGCGGCCATGTGCTTGATCGCCTGGAAGCTGCCGATCGCGCGGCCGAACTGGTGGCGTTCGGTGGCGTAAGCGACGGTCAGCTCGAACATTCGCCGCGCCGCGCCGGCCTGTTCCCCGGCCAATGCGACGATGCCGATATCCCGCGCCGCCGCCACGCGCGACGCATCGCCGATCCGTGTCGCTGGGCCGTGGAACGCGACATCGGCCATCCGCCGCGTGCGATCGAACACGGGGAGCGGCGTAACGTCCACGTCGCCGCGATCGACCGCGAAGACTGCGTCATCGGTAGCGACGAGGATCGTGTCCGCAATCGCCGCGTCGGGCACGAAGCGCGCAGTGCCGCTGAGCCGGTCGCCCGCGATCCGGACGTCGCTGCGCCCGGTCCAGTCGTGCGTGCCGGCGAAGGCGACCGCGGCGATGCGCGAGCCATCTACGATGCTCGCAAGCCGCTCGCCGTCGAGCAACACCGTGGCAATCGCGGTCGAGATCAGCGGCGCGGGCAGCAAGGCGGCGCCGGCTTCTTCCATGATCAGTTCAAGCTCGATCGCGCCGAGCCCCGCCCCGCCGGCTGACTCGGGTGCGGTGAGGCCAGTAACACCGATCTCCGCGAGCGCGCGCCAGAGCGCGGGATCGTGGCCGGTTTCGCTGTCCATGATGCGGCGCACGTCTGCCTGCGTGCAGCGATCCGCGAGCGACCGGCGGACGCTGTCGATCAGCGCCGCCCGATCGACGGAATCAAGCGCTACGGGCGTTTCCGGGCGGACGAGCGTGTCGGTCATGCCGCTGCCTTCCCGGTCTGCGCCTTCGCGCGCCGCTCGCCCTTGGCGACTTCCTTGTGCAGATCGGCGACGTAGCGCGCGAAATCCACCTGGATCGTGTGCCGCGTCGATTGGTAATAATCGCCCAGCTCCGTCGCTTCGTCCTCGGCGGTGATCTTGCGCATCTCGTCGACCGACGGCAGCGCATAGCGCCCGCTCATGAAGCCGGCGGCAAGCTTCGACTGCTGCTCGGCGAAGTTCACCAGCGTCGGCAACGGCTGTGCCAGCCCCATGAAGAACAGGTCGTGGATGCCGGGGATCACCATCCGCTTGAACAGCGGGAATCGGTTCTGCGCGTCGGGCAGCAGCGCGGGATCGTCGAAGAACGGGAAGCTGATCTTGTATCCCGTGGCGTAGACGATCGCGTCGATCTCCTCGACGGTATCGTCGTCGAAGCGCACGCGGCTTCCCTCCAGCGCCTTGATGTTCGGCTTGAACTTGATGTCGCCGCAGCTCGCGCGCGTCAGGAATTCGCCGGAGACGCTGGGGTGCGCGTCGAGCGGCTCGTGATCGGGCTTGGGCAGGCCGTAATCCTCCATGCGGCCCACCATCTTCTTGATCATGCGGCGAGCCAGCGCTTTGCCGAGCTTGCGCGGCATCCACGTCGGCATCGCCGATTTGTCCATCGGCTTGCCGCCCGCCATCTTGGGCAGCACCCACACGCCGCGCCGAGCCGCGACCCACAGGTTCTTGGCCAGATGGCGCTGCGAAAGCTCGCTCGCGATATCCATCGCCGAATTGCCCATGCCGACGACGATCACGTTTTTGCCCCGCAGATCAATCGGATCGTACGGATCGCGATAGTCGTGCGCGTGGAAATGCGGGTTGTCGAACGTGCCGGGGTAATCGGGGATCTTGGGATCCCAATGGTGCCCGTTGCAGACGAACAGCACATCATAATCGCGCGTTTCGCCGGTCGAGAGCGTCACCTGCCAGCCGCCGCCGGGCCGGCGTGTCGCCTTCGTGACCGCAGTGTTGAAGGTGATGTGCTTCCGCAGACCAAAATGATCGACATAGTCGCGGAAATATTGCCACAGTTGCGCATGGCTCGGGAAGTCGGGCCAATCGGCGGGTACCGCGTAATCCTCGAATGCCAGCCGCCATTTCGAGGTGTCGATGTGCAGCGATTGATAACAGGCCGACTTGCCGTTGGGATTCTTATAGTACCAGTTGCCGCCGATATCGTCTGACATTTCGAAGCAGTCGAACGATATGCCTTCGTCCTGCAGCCGCTTCGCGGTGGTGAAGCCCGAGCAGCCCGCACCGATGATGCAGGCGCGCTTGCCTGTCGCCATGAACTCTCTCCTCGGCCACCCTTCCTGGCGGCCATAACGAAAGTTATGATGGCCTGAAGCGAGCGCCGAATCAACCGGCGTCCATCGGGAGAGAATGATGCGGTTCACGGACAAGATAGCGGTGATCACCGGCGGCGGTTCGGGGATCGGCGCGGCGACGGCGCGGCTTCTGGCCCGCGAAGGCGCGAACGTGGTGGTCGTGGATCTCGCGCTTGAAGCGGCGCAGGCCGTGGCAGCGGACGTCGGTGGGCTCGCTATCGCCGCCGACGTCGCGGATCGCCACGCGGTCGAGGCGTTCGTCGCGCAGACGGTGGCGGCGCATGGGCGGATCGACATCCTCGTCAACAATGCCGGGATCGGTTGCTTCGGCCGCACCCCCGATCTCGAACCCGACACTTGGGAGCGCGTGATCGCGATCGACCTCAACGCGGTGTTCTACGCTTGCCGCGCGGCGATCCCGCACATGACGGGCCGCAAGACCGCGATCATCAACACCGCCTCGATCTCCGGGCTGGCGGGCGACTATGGCTTCACCGCCTACAACGCCGCGAAGGCTGGCGTGATCAACTACACCCGCAGCCTCGCGATCGATCATGCGCGCGAGGGCATCCGCGTCAACGCGCTGTGCCCCGGTTTGATCGCGACGCCGCTCACCGCCGGCGCGACGGCGATGCCGGGGCTCGAGCCGGACTGGCACGACACGATCCCGATGGGTCGCCCGGGCACGGCGGAGGAGATGGCCGAGGTGATCGCCTTTCTCGCCTCGGACGCCGCCTCATACGTCACCGGATCGATCATCGTCGCCGATGGCGGGCAATCGGCATGGACCGGCCAGCCCAACATCATGCGCTACGCCGCCGCGGCGGCCGAGAGCATCGTGGCATGACCGGGACGGTCCCCAACGCGAGCTGGCAGCCCGCGCCCGACAGCGGGATCACGATCCGCGAAGTCGCGGCGAACGGCATGACGTTCGAGGTGGCGGAGGCGGGCAGCGGCGATCACCTCGTGCTCTGCCTCCACGGCTTCCCCGAGCTCAACTTCTCGTGGCGGTATCAGATGCCGCTGCTCGCCAGCATGGGCTATCGCGTCTGGGCGCCCAACCAGCGCGGCTATGGCGCCTCGTCTCGCCCGGCGGGCGTCGAGGCCTATCGCGCCGACCGGATCGTCGAGGATGCCGCAGCGCTGTTCGACGCGAGCGGTGCGAAGAAGCTCACCCTGATGGCGCACGACTGGGGCGGCGCAATCGCGTGGATGTTCGCGATCTGGAAAAAGCGCCCGGTCGAACGGCTGGTAGTGATGAACCTGCCCCACCCGGCCTGCTTCGCCGAGGCGCTGAAGCATGGGCCGCAGCGCAAGCGCAGCTGGTATATCGCCTTCTTCCAGCTGCCGCGGCTGCCCGAATGGGCGATGCGCCGCAACGACGCGCGGGGCATTCGCGAGGCGTTCCGCGGCATGGCGGTCGACAAGAGCCGCTTCCCGCGCGACGTGCTCGACGTCTACGCCAAGGCCGCGCTGCGCCCCGGCGCGCTGACCGCAATGATCAACTGGTATCGCGCCGCGGTGCGCAATCGATCGGCGATGGACATCGGCGACGGCAAGGTCGACGTGCCGACGCTGATCGTCTGGGGCGAGGAGGACAAAGCGCTCGGGCTGGAGACGCTCGACGGGACCGAGCGCTACGTGCGCGACCTGACGATCCGGCGACTGCCCGGCGTGTCACACTGGGTGCAGCAGGAGGCACCCGAAGCGGTGAATGCGATCGTGGAGGAGTGGCTGCCGCGGGCGTGATGGTGGCCCCGTCGTTCGTCCGTCGACGAGAGCGAGAGGCACCCCCACGAACCGTCACCCTGAACTCGTTTCAGGATCCACCCATCGGTAAGCCACGTCACCGCGTGTGGCGCGCTGGATGCTGAAACAAGTTCAGCATGACGGATTGGGAAAGCGGCATACCGCGCGTTGCAGACGTTGGGTTGTCGTGCGTATGCAGCACCAATGAACCGGATTGGACCTGAGGCATGGCTGGAGGCCGAGCGTCTCGAAAAACAGACGTCGCGTTCGCGATCGAAAAGGATGCTCGCCGGTGTTTATTCACCCGCTCCGTTCGTTGTTCTACCTGCAATCGCCTCACTTCCGATAATGGCTGTTGCAGGAGAGGGTGACTACATCATTCCTGTTCTAGGAACGATGTGGGCGGTGTTGGCCGTAGTTGCAGCAGCTATCCGAAAACGTTTCGAAGAACGCACTACAAGCAGAGCGTGCGCCACAGGAGTTATGGTGCAATCGACTTTGCTCTGCCTGCTGATGCTTTTGATGACGATTGCGTTTGCGACCGAAGGCAGTTGGCGCTGAGGCGGGGGCGGGAACGTTCGCTCAGCCACCAACTCTCCTCACCCAATCACCGCCAGCGCATCGCAATCGATCGCCTGCGCGCATCCGCCGCGCGCCATCGCTAGGAACATCGCGTCGCCGCGCTCGGTGCGCTTGGTCGAGGCGGAGGCGAATACTGCGGTCGAGACGCCTGACAGCAAGGTCAGTCGATAATCGCGGTACAAGGCGTCGTAATCATACTCGGTGACGCCATAGCCACGCAGATGCTCGAGGTAGCATTCCAGCAAATGCCGCTCGTGCGTGCGCCGATCCTCGATCGAAAGCGCCATGCCGAGGAAATAGGCGACGTCCACCGCGCCCAGCCCGATTGCGGGCGATTGCCAGTCGAGCACCGCCAGCGGCACCTCGCCGCCGCGCGCGTCGAACAGCATGTTGTCGAGGCGGAAGTCGCCGTGGGTCAGCGTGAAGCTGGTCGGCTCAAGGTTGAAGGCGTTGCCGATCAGCGCGCCGTAGCGGTCGCACACCGCCATATATTCCGGCTCCAGCACGCCATCGTAGCGGCGATGAAATTCGGCGAGGCAATCGGGAAACACCCGGATCACGAAATCACGCGCGCCGGTCTGGTTGAGGAAATCATGATCGCGCAAGCTCGCGTCGTTCCAGCGTGGGCCGTGGAGCGCGGCGGCCTGTTCCATCGCGCGCTCGGCATCGGCGAGACCGCAGCCGGTGAGCTGGTTGCCCGATCGCGCGGGAGTGAGATCCTCCATCAGCAGCGCGAAGGTGCCGTCGGCGGGATCGTGCTCGGCCGAGTGGCAGCGCGGGCTGCGGATCGCGACGGTATCGGCAAGGTGGCGATAGAAGCCGACTTCGCGCTCGTAGAGGCCGAAGCCCGCACCGGTCTGGCGGCTGGTAGGATCGGCGCTGGCGAACTTGCCGACGAAAGAGGACGGCGCACCCTCGTCGCGATCGTACGTCACCTCGAAGCGGATCGAATCGCCGAGCATGCCGACGCCGACGGGCGTGGCGGTGACGGCGGTTACGCGCGCGTCGCGGATCAGCCCGGCAGTGCGCAGCCGCGTGGTGAGCCATGCGGGATCGACCGCGCCGGATTCGAGATCGGCACTCATCAGCAGCCACCGTCGCAGCGCAGGACGGTGCCGGTGACGAAGCTCGATGCGGGGCTGGCGAGATACAGCGCGCTGGTGACGATCTCGTCGGGGCGGCCGGGGCGGCCGATCGCGCTGGCAGTCGTCTCGCGCGCCTCGTCGGTCCACGCCTTCGAGATGTCAGTGAGGAAGGGGCCGGCGGCGATCGCATTGATCCGCACCTTGGGGCCGTATTCGTGCGCCATGCTCGAAACCATCGCGTTGAGCGCGGCCTTGGCGCCGGCATAAGGCACGACTTGCGGCGTCGGGCGCAACGAGGCGATCGACGAGGTCGCGAGGATCGTGCCGCCCTCGCCTTCAGCCATGCGATGCGCGATGTTGGCGATCAGCCGGAACGGGCCCTTGAAGTTCAGCCCGACGACGCTGTCGAACAGCGCCTCGGACACTTCGTGGCTCGGCACCATCGGACCCATGCCGGCATTGGCGACGAGGATGTCGAGCCGGCCGAAGGCGTTCCAGGCAGCGTCGGCGAGCGTGTCCATCTCGTCCCACTTCGCGGCATGTGCCGGGATGGCGACGGCGCGGCGGCCCTTGGCGATGATCTCGGCGACCACCACTTCGCAGGCGTCGGCCTTGCGGCTGGAGACAATCACGTCCGCGCCGGCATCGGCGAAGGCGAGCGCCATTTCGCGCCCCAGCCCGCGCGAGCCGCCGGTGATCAACGCCACCTTGCCAGTCAGGTCGAACAGCGGGTGCGGCTGGGGCATATCATCTCCTTGCATCGCCGATCGTAAGCCGGCTGACTTAGTGCGCCGTTATGCCGATTGCGCGCGCTGCTGCAAGCGCGGCCGATTGCTCCGCTACGTCGCCAGCAGCGCATCCCCGCGCACCAGCGTGCGCAGCGCCAGCCCCGCCTCTGCGGCACGCGTCACCGCCAGTTGCGTCGGCGCCGAAATCGTCGCGAGCATCGGGCAGCCGGCGAGCACGGCTTTCTCCACCAGCTCGTACGAGCAGCGCGAAGTAAGCAACGCAAAGCCGCCGTCCCACCCCTGCCCGCTCCGCAGCATCGCGCCTATCAGTTTATCGAAGGCATTGTGCCGCCCGACATCCTCGCGCACGAGGCCGATCGTGCCGTCGCGCGCGCACGCCGCAGCGCCGTGAACCGCGCCGGTCGCAGCGTTCAGCGGCTGGAGCTCGCACAAGGCGTGATAGGCGCGGAACACGGCGTCGTCCTCACCGTCCCAGCGGGCGGCGGGCGGCAGCGGGCGGAGCGCCTGGTCGAGCGTCTCGACGCCGCACAAGCCGCACGACGCGTCCGAGCTGCGATGCCGCACCCGTGCGCCGATCCGGTCGGCGACGCGGCGCGCCAGCGTGAGCCGGGCGACGATCCCCGTCGCGACTGGGTGCAGGTCGATCCCCCGGATGTCGTCCGTACCGTCGATCAAGCGTTCGCCCAGTGCGAAGCCGTAAGCGAGATCCTCGATCGCATCGGGGCTCGCCATGAGGACGGCGTAAGCGATGCCATTGCATTCGATCGCGATCGGCATTTCATTGGCAATCGCGCGCGTTACGTCCGTTACCGCTCCCTCGGCGGCGACGCGGCGGAAGGCTTGGTCAACTGCTGCTGGATTGCTCATGCCCGGCACCGTGCGCGGTGGCGCGGTGCCGGGCAAGCGCTTGTCCTCAGCCTTCCTGTCGTCAGTCTTCGACTTCGTCCTGGAGCGCCTCGATCAGCGCGCGGCTGAAGGCGGGGACGTCGCCGGGCTTTCGGCTCGTGATGAGATTGCCGTCGATCACGACTTCCTCGTCTTCCACTTCGGCGCCGGCATTTTCCAGATCGGTGCGCACCGACGGCCAGCTCGTCACGCGGCGGCCATCGACCACGTCCGCCTCGACCAGCAACCACGGCGCGTGGCAGATCGCCGCGACGATCTTGGCGTCGTCCATGAACTCGCCGACGATCGCGACGGCGCGCTCCTCCATCCGCATCTTGTCCGGATTGCCAAGCCCGCCGGGCAGCAGCAGCGCGTCAAATTCCTCCGTATCGACCTGATCGAGCGTCATGTCGGGCGTGATCGTGCGCGTTGGTTCGCTGTCGTTCTTCACGCCCTGGATCGGATCGGTCTTGATCGAGGCGAGCGTGACTTGGACGCCAGCGTCGAGCAGCGCCTGGCGGGGATCGAACAGTTCGGAATCCTCGAAACCGTCGGTGGCGAGGATCAGCACGCGCGCGTGGGAAATATCGGCCATGTCAGAAAACTCCTATCGGGGTTGACCCCTCAACCCTCCACCGCGCGAAGGCGTTCCGGAACCGGCGCGACGGCCCGTGCATTTCCGGAGCCCGTGCGGAGGTATGAGTGGCGAGCGCAGCGATCATTTATCATGACGACGAGGAACCCGGCATCACCCGGCGCAAGATGCGCCATGGCTGGGGCTATTTCGATCCCGCCGGCGCGCGCATCACCGATCGGGACGAGATCGAACGGCTGAATGCGATCGGGCTGCCGCCGGCTTACCGCGACGCATGGTTCTGCCCCGACCCCAACGGCCACATTCAGGCGGTCGGCTGGGACGAGAAGGGGCGCAAGCAATATCGCTATCACGCCGAATTCCGCGCCGCGCGCGAGGACGAGAAGTATAATCTGTGCGGCTCGTTCGGCCGTGCGCTGCCCAAGCTGCGGGCGCGGGTCGAGGTGGATCTTGCGAGCCGTGGGCATTCGAAGGAGAAGACGATCGCGGCGATCGTCAAGTTGCTCGATGTCGGCCACCTGCGCATCGGCAACGAGGTGTATGCCAAGAGCAACAAGAGTTTCGGCGTCACCACCCTTCGCGATCGACACGCCGAGATCCGCGGCAGCAGGCTGCGGCTGCAGTACAAAGCGAAATCGGGCAAACTCAAGACGTTGACGATCAACGACGGCAGCCTCGCGCGGTTCGTGAAGAAGTGCCAGGATCTGCCCGGCCAGAAGCTGTTCCAATATGTCGATGCCACGGGCGAACCGCGACCGGTGACGTCGGGTGACGTCAACACTTACATCAAGGAGGCGACCGGCGGGGACTTTACTGCGAAGCATTTCCGCACCTGGGGCGCGAGCGCCATTGCCTTCGAGGCGCTGTCGGCCGCCAAGAAGAACATCAGTCTCAAGACGATGCTTGCACCAGTGACAGAGCGACTTGGCAACACGCCAGCGATCGCGCGCAAATCCTATGTTCATCCCGCGCTCATCGCGCTTGTGAAAGAGGGCCAGGAAGAATTCCGTGCCGCATTGCATCTCCCCCGCTCGACGCGCTGGCTCAGCCGCGCCGAACGCGGGTTGATCGCGTTCCTCGACACCGGCGAGGTGCCATCGGCGCAAGAAGCGGCCTGATCAGAAAGAGACCATGACGACCAACAAGAGTGCTGCGGCCCTGCCGAAGATTTCGGCGGGCGACGTGCAGCAGCAGATGCAGACCTTGTGGACATCGACCAGCGACTGGATCGGCGAACACTGGTTGCAGGTGGCGATTGCCGCTGCCATCGGCACCGCGCTCGCCCTCGGGTTGTTGTGGCTACGCAACCTGGGGCCCAAGCTCGCGCGGCGCTCGAACTCGGGCAAGGGCTGGGCTGCAATCTTCGGCAAGGCGATCCAGCGCACCAGCACCTTCTTCATCGTCCTAGTCGCGGCAAAGCTGGTGGGCGGTTACGCCGATCCGCCAGTGATCGTGACGACGACGATCAACTTCCTGTTCACGCTGGCTGCCGTGTTCCAGGCGGCAACCTGGGCGCGCGAACTGATCCTCGGTGCGATCGAGCATCGCACTCGATCCGAGAATTACTCGGGCGAAGCGCTGATGAATGCGATGGGGCTGATCCGCCTGCTCGTGACGATCGTCGTCTTCGCGATTGCGCTGGTGGTGGTGCTCGACAATCTCGGCGTGAACGTCACTGGCCTCGTCGCCGGTCTGGGCGTCGGCGGCATCGCGATCGGTCTTGCCGCGCAGGGCATCTTCGCGGACCTGTTTGCCGCACTCGCGATCATCTTCGACCGCCCGTTCCGCCGCGGCGATATGATCATGTACGATACCAGCTCGGGCAACGTCGAGGAGATCGGCCTGAAGTCGACCCGCATCCGCGGCGTAAATGGCGAAGAGCGGATCATCTCGAACAAGAACCTGCTCGACAAGGAAATCGTCAACAACACGCGGCGCGACCGGCGCCGCACGAAGCTGGCCATCGGCGTCGCCTATGAGACAGACCTCGACGTGCTCGATCGTCTGCCGGCGATGCTCCAGGAAGTGGTGGAGCAGCAGGAGCAGGTGTTCATTCGCTGCGGCTTCGTCGCTTACGGTGCCTCGTCGCTCGATTTCGAGCTGGAATTCGATACGCCGTTTCCGGATTTTGAGCATGCTTATGCGGCGCGAACGAAGGTCGGCCTCGCGATCTACCGCCGCTTCGTGGCCGAAGGGATCAATATCCCCTTCCCGACGCAAACCACCTACACCGCCGCCCCCGATGGACGGCTCGTCATGCCCTACGCACAGGTACAGCCAGTCCACGAAGTCTCGGGCAACTCGGCGAGCGATCGAATCAACTGAGTAGTGCGTGCAGCAGGTGGATCGCCTCGGTCTCGCGCGCGACGCCCATCTTTGCGAACAGCGAGCGCAAATGGCTCCGCAGCGTTTCGCGGGTGATCCCTCGCACGGTGCAGATCGCCTCGCGGGCGTGGCCGGCGCGTAGCATCAGCGCGATCTCCGCCTCGCTCGCCGTCAGCGCATAATGATCGCGCAGGAAGCTCAGGTCTTGCGCGCTCGGACGGCTCGGTCGCTTCGCCACGAGAAGTGCGAACGGCGCAAAACCCATGTTCCATTCGCGCGCCGGCAGGCGATGCAGCTTGAGCATCATCACCCCCGCCCCGTCCGGCACGGCGATGCTCGCGGCGAGCGACCGCCCTTCCCCGACCGCTGCAAGCGCGCTGCCGAGCCGTCGTTCCTCGGCAGCGGACGGAAGGCCGAGGCGCCCGTCGTTCAGCCGGACAACGCCCTGGTGCAGCAATTCCTCCGCGGCGGCGGTGACGGCGCGCACAGCCATGTGGCGATCGAGCACGAAACAGGCGGTGCCCATCGCATCGAACCCGCCAGCGACCAACCGGTGCCCTTCTCGCTCGAGCGCCACTTGCAGCGATGTGGCGGCCGCGGCCGCATCGCGCACTTCGGTGAACAGCGTCTCGGTCTCGATCGTGGTTGGCCCCGTCCGTTGCGAGCGCAGCAACGCGAAGCCGATCAACCCGCCGCCATCTACGCGCAGGTTGGTCTGGCACCCATAAGGAATGCGCAAATCGCTGCACAGATCGAGATAGACGTCATCGACCAGCTGTGACTTCACCGCATCGTAGTGATCCTCGCGCACGATCGCATCGGCGCGCGCGGTCACACCTGCCGCGACGCGGAAATTGGTTTGCGGCGTCACCAACTCGTCGCGATCGAACATCGCATGCGCCGCTGGCGTCATGCCGCTGACCCAATTGAAGCCGAGCGAATAATCGCGGCCGATCCCGATCAGCTGCGCATGATCCGATCCGGTCGCATCGGCGAGTTGCGCAAGCGCGGCCATCCATCGCTCCGGCTCAACTGCCGCAGCGAGAAATGCCTCCGACAAAGCTTCCCGCTGTCGCACGCCCCGTTTAGATCCCCCGCGGGTGACCTAACGCAAGAATCAGCGTGGCGCCATAGCGGCTTGTCCTCAGCGCGCGCCGAACATCCTAGTCATGAACGCGCTTGCCGCCTGGCCCAGCATGTCCGCCATCTGCTGCGGATCGGCTGGCCCGGCGGTGCCTGCCTGACCGGGCTTCTCCGGGCCGCCCTGGGCACTTTGCGATCCCGGTTGATCGCCGGTTGGCGTTGCTGAGGCTGGTCCGCGCGCCTGCTTCGCCGCAGCAGCTGCTGCGACCGTCGCCGCCATCGCGAGGCCGGAGGCGAGCGCCTGACGACCGGCCGGCGTGTTGACCTTCTCGATCAACGCCTCGCCCGCGCGGCGTGCTTCCTTAGGCACCTTGATCCCGCCAATCTCCTTGGGGATCCGGAAACCCTTCTTGTCCTTCTTCGCCATTGCGGTCCTATCGATCGGTGTATCGCGAATATAATACACGCTGCCGCGGCTTCAATATGGGTGGTGCAAAGGCGTACAACGGCTTGCGCTGGAGATGCCTGTCACAGCATGACGCTTTATGGTCGCGATCCCAATCACCCGTTCGATCTCGATCGACAGTGACGAACTGGTCGAGACGACCACGCGCTCGGGTGGTCCCGGCGGCCAGCACGTCAACACGACCGATAGCGCGGTCATTCTGCGGTTCGACGTGGCAAATTCGCCGTCGCTGCCCGAAGCCGTGAAGCACCGGCTGGCCACGATCGCCGGCAGCAGGATGACGCGAGACGGAGCGCTTGTGCTGCGGTCAGAAGGATCGCGTTCGCAACTGCTCAACCGTCAGGAGGTGCGCGAGCGATTGATCGCGATGATCCAGCAAGCGACGATCGTACCGAAAAAGCGCCGGCCGACGAAGCCGACCAAGGCATCTCAAACCCGCCGTGTGGATGCCAAAGTCAAACGCTCGACGGTCAAGACGAACCGGCGGAAACCGATCGACTGAGACGCGGTGTGAATGTCGCGCGTTGGTTGAAGCGGACGTCGTCCCGGCCCATTAGGTTACTGGTCGAACTCGCTCTTTGAAGCGTCGCTTCCATGAAGCTGCGCCCAGAGCACATGCGAACCGGCTTCCTGTGCTCGGTTCACATACTGCGACGCGACGAGCCAACCCTTGATCGGGCGAAGCGGCAAAAGGCAGCCGAGCAACATCACCGGCACAGAGGTAAACAGGTGAACCCACCACGGAGGCTCGAACGCGACCTGTATCCACACGACGAAAAAGGCCAACGGAAACGCCACGATACAAAGCGAGAAAAACGCGGGGCCATCGTCGGGACTCGCAAACCGATAGTCCAGGCTGCACACTTCGCACCGATCGGTGATCTTCAACCACGACTTGAACATATGGCCCTTGCCGCACCGGGGGCACGACCCCTTCCAACCCGATCGCAAAATCCAGCCGAACTTCTCTTTGCCTGTGCTTTCTGCTGAAATCAGGCGGTCATTTTCGATCATCGCCCGTCCTATCGCGCAATTGCACAGCGTGACATTGGACATAATGTCGCACCCCGAGATCTTGCGGAGCGGTGCAACGAAGGACGATCAGGAAAGGCCCGCAATCGGGCGATCTTAGCCGGTGGCCTCCGCCTCATCGGTAGCGGCCGATTCGCGGCCGATCTCTGCAAATCCCACGTCGTTGAAACGCGGCGGCCAAGGCGCTTCGGCCGCAACATCGGGCTTGCCGGCGCGCGGCACGATCAGCGTCGCGGCGTGAAGCATCATCCCGGCCTTGTGCGCGCTGCCGTATGTCGGATCACCGAGCACCGCGACACCCAGCCCCTCAAGCGCATGGACGCGGATCTGGTGCGTACGGCCAGTCGATGGACGGAACTCGACCAGCGCGCGCCCGTCCTGCACCGTCAATAGCCGCCACGCGGTGCGCGACGATTTGCCCGCGGGATCCTGCGTCATCCGCCAGCCGTGCTCGATCGTAGATACCTTGCCGAGCGGGAAATCGATCTCGCCGCTCTCGCCCTCGGGCACGCCATCGAGGATCGCGAGATAGCGTTTGCTCACCGTGCCAGCCTCGAACGCCTGCTGCAATTTCGCATGCGCCTTGGGATTGCGCGACAGGAGCAGGCAGCCGCTGGTGTCGCGATCGAGCCGATGCACCGGTTTTGGCCAGCGATGGAAGCCGAACGTCAGGTTCGACATGTGATTCTCGAGGCTGATCGCCCCGTCACGCGGACGATCGACCGGCAAGCCTGCAGGCTTGTCGATCACCAACGCCTCGCCGTCGAGGAAGAGCACCCGGTCGCCTATCATGCCGCGGCCCTTGCCATCACCGGGCCCGCGAGGCCAGAGCAGTGTCCGATGCGCCGGCTGGTTCTTGCTCTTTTGATCACTGCCGCGCCCGCGCAGGCGCAATTGTGCGATGGGGTGAGCGTGCCAATCGGCGCGGACGGGCGCGCGCTCGGCCACCTGCCCTATGGCGATGCTTCGCCGGACGTGTTGTTGAACGTCGCGCCGGGGCGCTCGATCAATGGCTGCAAGCTGCGCGCCGAAGCGCTTGCGGATCTCGAACGATTGCTCTCCGCGGCGGCGGGCGATCCGGCGGTACAGGGCCAGCTCTATGCGCTGTCCTGCCACCGCTCGCTCCAGCGCCAGCAAGCGACCTTCTGCCGCACGCGCGAAAGCGCCAATGGCCTCGACCGCGCGATCTCCGCCGCGCCGCCGGGGCATAGCGAGCATGCCACCGGCTATGCGCTCGATTTCACCGTGCGACCCGCCGATGGCTGCCCCGATGCCGAGGCGTGCATGGCGGCCAAGCCGGGCTTCCGCTGGCTGACCGCCAACGCGCCGCGCTTCGGCTTCGAACTATCGTTCCCGACGAGCAACAAGCAGAATGTGAAGTGGGAGCCGTGGCACTGGCGCTGGGTCGGCACCAGCGCCGCGGTGCCAGGCGCTGCCCGCGCGCGCTTTCTGTTCGCCCGCGCGCGCAAGGCATTTCCGGCGAACCCGGCGATCGATCCGGTGCTGCCGAAGGTAGTTCCGCCGCCGGTTACCCCGACGTTCGCGCCGCCGGAGCCCGAGGGAAAGAAGAAGCGCAAGAAGCGGGAGCGGCGCTGATCTTCTTCTGTTCCCCGGCGAAGGCCGGGGCCCAGTTGCTACCGGCTCGATACTGGACCCCGGCCTTCGCCGGGGAACAGTTACGCCTTCAGCTTCGCCGCAGTCTCGGCAATCCGCTGGCCCTGGTAGCGTGCGCCGCCGAGGTCGATTTCGCTCGGCTGGCGGCTGCCGTCGCCGCCGGCGAGCGTCGACGCGCCATAAGGCGAACCACCGTGAACCGCGTCGAGCGTCATCTGCGCCTGATAGCCATAGTCCAGCCCGACGATGGTCATGCCGAAATGCAGCAGGTTGGTGATGATCGAAAACAACGTGGTTTCCTGCCCGCCGTGCTGGCTCGCGGTCGAAGTGAACGCGCCGCCGACCTTGCCGTTGAGCGCGCCGCTCGCCCACAGGCCGCCGGCCTGATCGAGGAACGCCGCCATCTGGCTGGGCACGCGGCCGAAGCGTGTCGGCGCGCCGATGATGATCGCGTCGTAATCGGCGAGCGCGTTGACGCCCTCGATCTCGGGGTGCGTGTCATCGACGCGGAAGCCGGCCTTTTCGGCAACTTCCTTGGGCGCGGTCTCGGGCACGCGGCGGACGTCTACTTCGGCGCCACCGGCCCGTGCGCCTTCCGCGACGGCATCAGCCATCGTCGCAAGGTGGCCGTAGGACGAATAATATAGAACGAGAACCTTCGTCATGGAAATGCTCCAGCAAGATCCCGCTCCCGCTTGCGGGAGGGGTTAGGGAAGGGCTTGTCTCAAGCCCCTGAGGTTGTGGGGGAGGACAGCCCCTCCCCCGACCCCTCCCGCAAGCGGGAGGGGAGTTTGGGTCACTCCGAGTCCACCATCACCAGCTCGGCGTCTTCGACCGCCGTGATCGCGTACGTTCCGCCTTCCAGCGCCGCACCGTCGCGTGCCGCGAACGGCGCGCCATCGATGGTGATCGCGCCGGTCGCGGGGACGAGATACGCATGGCGCCCCTCGCCCACGACATGCGTGACGGTCTCGCCCGCCTTCAGCGTCGCGCCCATCACGCGGGCGTCGGCGCGGATCGGCAGCGCCTCGGCATCCTCCGCAAAGCCGCTCGCCAGCGTCACGAAGCGGCCCGACCGATCACCCTTGGGGAACGGCTTGGCGCCCCAGCTCGGGCTGCCGCCCTTGGCGCGCGGCTCGATCCAGATCTGGAACAGCGTCGTGGGTTCGTTCTCGAGATTGTATTCGGCATGGCGCACGCCGCTGCCGGCGCTCATCACCTGAACGTCGCCAGCGCCGGTGCGGCCCTTGTTGCCGAGCGAATCCTGATGCGTGATCGCGCCCGAGCGGACGTAGGTGATGATCTCCATGTCGCGGTGCGGGTGTGGCGGGAAGCCATTCTGCGCCGCGATCGTGTCATCGTTCCAGACGCGGATCGCGCCCCAACCCATGCGGTCGGGATCGTAGTAATTGGCGAAGCTGAAATGATGCCGCGCGTCGAGCCAGCCATGATTGGCATGGCCAAGGCTTTCGAACGAGCGGCGATCGATACGAGTACGTGTGTCGGTCATTGGAACCTCCATCTGTTAAAACGGAGATAGGAAGCGCGACGCACGACGAAAACAGAAACGATTGAAACGGATTGTTGCCGAAACTAAGCATCGTGGCCCGAGTCAGTTCGGGGGGAGTGGAGGAAACGCATGCGCCTGCCCGATCTCGAAGCCTGGGCAATCTTCGCCACTGTTGCCGAACATCGCTCGTTCACCGCCGCCGCCGACGCGCTGGGCCTCAGCAAGGCGACGATCTCGAAGGCGGTCTCGCGGCTCGAGGCGGATATCGGCCAGTCGCTGTTCCACCGCACGTCGCGCCGGCTCGCGCTGACTGAGGCGGGGCGCCCGCTCGCCGAGCACGCCGCGCTGATCCTCGCGTCTGCGCATGTCGCCGAGGAAGCGGCACGCGATGCGGCGAGCGCGCCGGCCGGCCGCATCCGGCTCGCTGCGCCGATGACGTTCGGTGTCGGCAAGATCGCGCCGTTGCTTGCCGACTTCCTCGCCGCGCATCCCGGGATCGAGATCGACCTTCATCTGTCGGACGCGCGCGTCGATATCGTGGCCGAGGGCTTCGATATCGCGCTACGCATCGCCGAACTGCCCGACAGCTCGCTGCGCGCGCGACGGCTTTGCACGATCCAGACGTATCTGGTGGCGGCGCCATCCTATCTGGCGGCGCATGGCACGCCAACGCATCCGGGCCAGCTCGGCGATCACGCGCTGCTCGGCTATACCAACATCAATGGCCCGTGGCGCTTCCGCGGTGCGGGCGGGGTTGAGGTGTCGGTCAAGGCCGAGGGGCCGATCTCGGCCAACAGCGGCGAAGCGCTGCTCCCCGCGCTGGTCGCCGGACTCGGGATCACGCGCCTGCCGGCGTTCATCCTGGGCGATACGCTGGAGACAGGCGCGGTGGTCGAGCTGCTGCCCGAATGGCGTGCCGCGCCGGTCGGCCTGCACCTGCTCACCCCGCCGAGCCCGCTGCGGCCCGCACGCGTGGAGGCGCTGATCGCCTTCCTCGCCGATCACCTGCGCGACTGAACGCTACTGATCCAAGTCGTTGTCGCCGCACGCGCGGCCGCTACCAGCGGAGCATGCCAAGCACGGCCGCAATCCTCGTCATCGATGTTCTCAACACCTTCGACTTCGACGGCGGTGGTGGATTGAAGGAGGCGGTCGCCGACCTCGTTGCGCCGATCGCCTCGCTCCGCCGGCAAGCCGCGGCGAGCGACGTGCCGGTCATCTACGTCAACGACAATTACGGCCGCTGGCACGACGAGCCGAGCGACATCATCGCCTGGATCGGTGAAGGCGGCGGTGCGTCATTCGCGCAGGCGCTGAAGCCCGGCCCGCAGGACTATTTCGTCATCAAGCCCGAATCCTCGGGTTTCTACGCGACCACACTGCCTGCGCTGCTGCCGCGGCTGAACGTCTCGCGGTTGATCCTCGTTGGTGTGGCGGCCGATATCTGCGTGCTCTTCACCGCGGCGGATGCGCACATGCGCGAATATGATCTGTGGGTGCCGCGCGACGCGGTCGCATCGCAGGAGCGCGAGCGATCGCACTGGGCGCTGGAGATCATGGCAAACGGGATGAGCGCAGAGACCTGCTCGACCGCCGATCTTACGCTCGACGCCTGGCTCGCGAGAACGCCGAAGACCACCGCCTCCTGACCCGGTGCAACCAAGCGCGGACATGCCGCGTACCTGCGCGATGAACCGCCTGTCCCCCGATGCCGACGATGCGCGGTACGTCCGTCGATTGTTCCTGACGCTCGGCGTCGCCGCGCTCGCCGCGATCATCTACGCCACCGGCAACCTGCTGATCTTGGCATTCGGCGCGGTGCTCGGCGCGATCGTGATCCATGCCATTGCGGAGATTTACGAGGATCGGCTGCGGCTGCCCTCGCGGCCGGCGCTGGTGCTGGCAATCCTCAGTGTGCTGGCGATGATCGGGCTGCTGGGCTGGCTGTTCGGGGTCGAGTTCCGCGCGCAGGCCAATGCGCTCGTCACGCGGCTGCCCGGCGTGCTGAACCAGATCGGCGGGCAGCTGGCGCAGTCGCCGGTCGGCGCGAAGGTGGTCGATGCGGTGCGCGCCGCCTTCGCCGGGAGCCGGATCGCGCAGGACATCGGCGGGCTCGCCGAGGGCGCGGGGCGCTTCGCGCTTAACGCCTTGCTGGTGCTGGTCGGTGCGATCTTCTTTGCGGTCGATCCCAAGGTGTACGAGCGCGGCTTCCTGCTGCTGATGCCGCCCTCGAAGCGCGCGGTGATGGAGGATGCGCTGCTCGACACCGCATCGACACTGCGGCTGTGGCTGCGCGCGCAGCTCATCCAGATGACCACGATGGGCGTGCTCGTCGGGCTCGGGCTGTGGTGGGTCGGCGTTCCGTCTGCGGCGGTGCTCGGCCTGCTGACCGGGATCAGCGAATTCATCCCCTATGTCGGGCCGCTCGCCGCAATGGTGCCCGCGCTCGGGCTGGCGGCGACGCAATCGGTCAGCCACGTGCTGTGGACGGTCGGCGTGTTCGCTGCCGTCCGCGTGGTGCAGACCAATTTCATCACGCCGTTCGTCACCAGCCGGGTGATCGCCATCCCGCCCGCGGTGTCGCTGTTCGCGATCCTCGGCATCGGCGCGGTGTTCGGCCTGTTTGGGCTTTTCTTCTCGGCTGCGATCCTGGTGGTGATCTACACGCTCGTGCGCAGCCTGTACCTGCGCGACACGCTGGGCGAGGATATTCCACGCCGCCGTCACCGCACTTTGTTCACCGCCGCCGGCACACCGCGCGACTCGGCAGAAAAGCTGGATTAATCTCTAATTAACCTTTTGCGTTCAGATGTCGTTTGGTTAATGAATCGCTTGGGGCGCCCCTGTTCGGAGGGGGTGCGCTCGCAAACGGGGGAAAGACGCATGCGGGTGCTGTTGATCGAGGACGAGCCGACGACCGCGAAAGCGATCGAACTGATGCTCGGTGCCGAAGGCTTCAACGTCTATTCGACCGACCTTGGCGAGGAGGGCTTGGACCTCGGCAAGCTGTACGATTACGACATCATCCTGCTCGATCTGAACCTGCCGGATATGCACGGCTATGACGTGCTCAAACGCCTGCGCGTCGCCCGCGTGTCGACGCCGGTGCTGATCCTGTCGGGCGTCAACGAGATGGATTCGAAGATCCGCAGCTTCGGCTTCGGCGCCGACGATTACGTGACCAAGCCGTTCCACCGCGAGGAACTGGTCGCGCGCATCCACGCCGTCGTCCGCCGCTCGAAGGGCCATTCGCAGTCGGTGATCAAGACCGGCAAGCTGGCGGTGAACCTCGACGCTAAGACGGTCGAAGTCGATGGCGCGCGTGTCCATCTGACCGGCAAGGAATATGCGATGCTGGAGCTGCTGTCGCTCCGCAAGGGCACGACGCTGACGAAGGAGATGTTCCTCAACCATCTCTATGGCGGCATGGACGAGCCCGAACTCAAGATCATCGACGTCTTCATCTGCAAGCTGCGCAAGAAGCTGAGCATGGCATGCGAAGGCGAGAACTACATCGAAACCGTCTGGGGTCGCGGCTATGTGCTGCGCGAACCCGACGAGGTGGCCGCCAAGGTCGCCTGACGAACTCCCGGCGTATCGGGGAGAAGGCCGCGGCATCCGGGGGGGTGCCGCGGCCTTTCCGTGTCCGGCTCCTCCCCGCGGGCACCGGTGCATGATGGTGGAGGCCGTCGCGACTGGCGATGTCGCCCCTGCAACCCACAAACTCACCGTGAGGGAGCGGCTCCCGCCCAATAGCCGAGCTCCGTGCTCAGTTCGTTATCGACGTAGAGCCGATATTCGTGGCTGCGTTTTCGACGTCCTGCCGTATGCTCGCGCAATGTCGAGCGTGCGACGGATCGTGATCGCTGCCACAGGCGCACTCCTTGCCACCGGGAGTGCATTTGCTTGTGAACCTATCGGTTACGCTGACGACAAGCAGAGGCTGCAGGCTGCACTGGAACAACTTAACCACGCGACGGCTGCGATCGACGGTGTGGTAGTAAAGGACGGCGGATATGAAGTGGGGGCAGTCTCCATCGTCCGACCGACGCGGGTTTGGTTTGGGCCTCGGCAGGCCGAGTATCGTGTTCAGAAAACGACTATGTGCGATGCTGACCTGAGTAGAGGCGAGCGGATCAGAATACTTCTGTTCGAGGCTCCAGTCTCGACGAGTTTGATGGACCGTATCTATCGTAAATTTTCGAAGCGAACGCTTAGCTACGCGGCTTCAGGTTTCTCGGACTTTAGCTGGGCAATGCAATACGCAGTAATGAGAAAAGCCGTTTGGCGGCGCGCGGGTTTGCAAACCGGAGGCCGCTAACCACCAACATTCCCGTTCGGATCTCCCCTGCCAACCAACCCCGCGAGATGGTCCCGCAGCGCCGCCGCGTTCGCGTCCCAAGTAAACCCCCGCGCGCAGTCGCGCGTCGCCGCGGCAGCGGGCGGCGCATCCAGCAACTCCCCGATTCTCCCCGCAAACGCCCCCGGTTCGCGCGCCACGATCCGCCCCGCGGCGGGCCCGGTCACCACCTCCGCCGCGCCCCCCGCGTCCGTGATCACGATCGGTGTGCCGCACGCCAACGCCTCGACCCAGGCGTTCGCCAACCCCTCGGAGGACGACGCGAGCGCCATCACGTCGGCCGCGGCGATCAGCTGCGGCAGATCGTCGTGCGGCACTGATCCCAGCAGCCGCACCCGCGCGCCGGTCTGCGCGATCAGCGCCTCCAGCGCTGGTCGCGCCGGCCCCTCGCCCGCGATCAGCAGCGTCGCGCCGGGCACATGCGCGATCGCCTCGATTACGATGTCATGCCCCTTGCGCGGGATCAGCGCGCCGACCGACACGATTAGCGGTCCATCAACGCCGAGCCGAGCCTTGGCCGCCACGCGATCGATCGGCACGAAGCGGTCGAGGTCGACCCCGGTGTGATGGACGCGAATCCTGTCGGCCGGGATGCCGAGCGCAGCCATGTCGTCGCGCATCGCCGCCGACACTGCGAGCAGCCCGTCGGCTTCGCGCCCCGCCGCCAGCACCTGCGCCGCGGTCGCCGACGCGCAGCCCCAATGGTGAATATCCGCCCCGCGCGCCTTGATCGATACCGGCACGCCATAGCGCCGGCCCAACGCGACCGCCGCCGGCCCGTCGGGAAAGAAGAACGACGCATCGATCACGTCGAACGCGAACGTCTCGCGCAATCGATCGAGCACCGGCACCAGCGCGCGCGTGAGCGCCGCGACGTGGAACCGCCCCTGCGTCGCCGGCCAGACGGTGAAGCGCGGGCGTATTGCGTCGAGCCCCTTCCACGTCTCGGCCGGCGGGAGCCCGGCGAGCGGGCGGTAATGCGCGTGCCGCCGCAATGGCCACGGCGGCAGGCCCACCGGCGCGACCACGCGCAACTCCACCTCCGCCAGCGCGGCGAGCCCGATCGTCTGCCGCTCGACGAACACGCCGAAGTTCGGCCGCGTCGCATCGGGGAACAAAGAGGATAGCGTCAGCACGCGCAACATGCGGCCGGTGTAGCGGAACGGTGGTTAAGCCTCCGTCATGCAGATCACCCTCACCCTTCCCACGACCCTACGGGTCGCGGGCCCCTTCCCTCTCCCAGCGGGAGAGGGACGGAGCGCCAAAGGCGCGGAAGGGTGAGGGCGATCGAACGCGTGCGGCAAGCACCCTATCGGTCCTCCACCCCCAATGCTAACCAACCTCCATGGCGCATGCGCATCACGGCCACGGGCACGCTCATTCGCATGGCCACGGCCACGATCATCATCACCACGCCGCGCCCGCCACCTGGGATCGCGCCTTCGCGATCGGGATCGCGCTTAACCTCGTCTATGTCGTTGCGGAGGCTTCCGCCGGGCTGTGGACCGGATCGGTCGCGCTGCTCGCCGACGCCGGGCACAATCTGTCCGACGTGCTTGGCCTCGCGGTCGCTTGGGGCGGCGCGGCGCTCGCCCGCACGCCGCCGTCGAAGCGCTTCACGTACGGGCTGAAGGGCTCGACGATCCTCGCCGCACTCGCCAACGCCTTGCTGCTGCTGATGGCGCTAGGCGCAATCGCATTCGAGGCGGTGACCCGGTTCGGCGATCCCGCCCCCGTCCCGGGACTGACGATCTCCGCGGTCGCCGCAGTCGGCATCGTCATCAACGGCGTCACCGCCTGGCTCTTTGCGCGCGGGCGCAAGGGCGACGTCAACATCCGCGGCGCGTATCTCCACATGCTCGGCGATGCGGCGGTGTCGGCCGGCGTGGTGCTTGCCGGCGCCGCGATCTGGGCGACCGGCGCCGGGTGGATCGACCCGGTCGTCAGCCTGGTGATCGCCGGGCTGATCTTCTGGCAGACCTGGGGGCTATTGCGCGAGACGGTGGAGATGAGCCTCGCCGCCGTGCCGCGCGCGATCGATTATGATCGCGTCAGCGAGGCGCTCGCCGCCCTGCCCGGCGTCGCTCACGTCCACGATCTGCACATTTGGCCGATGTCGACCACCGAGCCCGTGCTCACCGCGCACCTGTTGATGCCCGCCGGCCACCCCGGCGACGCCTTCCTGCGTGAGGCACAGGACATGCTCCACCACGACTTCCGCATCGGCCATGCGACGCTGCAGGTGGAAACGGGCGAAGCGCGGTGCGGGCTGGAGCGGGCGGGGGCAGTTTAGGCGGCTGCAAGCGTCTAAATTGCACTGCACCCATTCCTCCCCTGCAAGGGGAGGTGGCAGCGCGGCACGCGCTGACGGAGGGGTGTCGCCCGCTCGATAGCGCGACACCCCTCCACCACTCGCCTGCGGCGAGCGGTCCCCCTACCCTTGCAGGGGAGGATAATCCGGTCGCCTCGACCCTCAGTAAACCCGCGCCACCGCGAACTCGACCGCCTCGACCATCGCGTCCTTCGCCTTGCCGCCGGCGAACGGCCCGATCGCGTCGATCGCTCGCTGGCCATAGTGCCGTGCGCGCGCGATCGTATCGTCGACCGCGCGGCTCGTCCGCACCAGTTCGACCGCGTGCGCGAAATCGTCATCGGTGTCGCGGCGCCCCTCGACGGCATCCTTCCAGAATTTGCGCTCTTCGGCGTTGCCGCGCGCATAGGCGAGGATCACCGGCAGCGTCATCTTGCCCTCGCGGAAATCATCGCCCGCGTCCTTGCCCATCGTGCCCGCGTCGGACGTATAGTCGATCGCGTCATCGACCAGCTGGAAGGCGATGCCGAGGTTGCGGCCATAAGCGTCAAGCGCCGCTTCTTCCGCCTCGGGCCGCTCGGCCACCACCGCGGCAATGCGGCAGGCGGCGGCGAACAGCGCCGCGGTCTTGGCGTTGATGATCTCGAGGTAGCGATCCTCACCTGTATCCACCCGGCGCGCGGCGGTGAGCTGGTTGACCTCGCCCTCCGCGATCACCGCGCTCGCGTTCGACAGGATCTTGAGCACCTTCAGGCTGCCGTCCTCGACCATCAGCTCGAACGCGCGCGAGAACAGAAAATCGCCGACCAGCACGCTCGCCGGATTGCCCCAGATGATGTTCGCGGTGCGCTTGCCGCGCCGCAGATCGGATCCATCGACCACGTCGTCATGCAGCAGGGTTGCGGTGTGGATGAACTCTACCGCCGCGGCCAGCCGATGATGCCGCGCGCCGGGATAGCCCAGCAGCTTCGCGCTCGCGAGCGTAAGCATCGGGCGCATCCGTTTGCCCCCGCCGGCGATCAGATGCCCGGCAAGCTCGGGGATCAACGGGATTTCGGACTGCATGCGACCAAGGATCGCAGCATTCACGAGGTTCATGTCGGCGGCGACGAGCTGGATCATCGGATCCAGCGACGGCTGGCGGCCGGCTAGGCGGTGGACGGTGGCGCTCATCTGCGACACCCTCTACGGACGCGGGCGCAAGGCCGCAACCACGGGGGCCATGGGAGGACACGAATGCCGGACGAGGTGCTGAGGGGCTATCGCAAGAGCATCGACAATATCGACGCCGCGCTCGTCTGCCTGCTCGCCGAGCGCTTCAAGGTGACCCAGGCGGTCGGCCGCTACAAGGCCGAGGCCGGGCTGCCGCCCGCCGATCCGGGCCGCGAGGAGGCGCAGATCGGCCGGTTGCGCGCGCTGGCGGAGGAGGCCGAACTCGATCCCGAGTTCAGCGAGAAATTCCTGCGCTTCATCATCGACGAAGTAATCCGCCACCACGAGCAGCTGCAGGGCTGACTTCTCCTCTTCCCCTCCCGCTTGCGGGAGGGGCACCTTTCTTCTCCCCTCCCGCCTGCGGGAGGGGACGGGGGAGGGCCTGTCCCACCACAATCCGTTCGTCCCGAGCATCGTCGAGGGACATGCCGCGCGGACCACGCCATGGTGTCTCGACTTCGCTCGACACGAACGGCCTTGGCTACTTCCCCGTGAACACCGCTGGCCGCTTCTCCAGAAAGCTCGCCATTCCCTCGCGGAAATCCTGGCTTTGGAACAGCGGCAGCAATTGCAGATACACATGTTGCACATGGGTCTCGAACGTCTCGTCCATGCCCATCCGCATCAGACGCTTCGCCCCCTGCACCGCCATTGGCGCGTTCGCGGCGATTTCCAGTGCGATCTCGCGCGCGCGCGCCGCGACCTGATCCGCCGGCACAACTTCGTTGACGAGGCCTTCCTTCAGGCAATCCGCCGCCGACAGCGTCCGCCCAGTAAAGATGATCTCCGCTGCCTTCGCCCAGCCAAGCATCCGCGGCAGGAACCACGTGCCGCCCGACTCTGGCAGCACGCCGCGCTTCACGAACGCCGCGGCGAGCTTCGCCTCCGCCGCCATCACGCGGATGTCGCAGCCGAGCGCCATGTCCATGCCATAGCCCGCCGCCGAGCCGTTGAGCGCCGCGATCACCGGCTTGTCGAGCGCGTGGAGTACGGTGGGCGGTGTGTTGCGCAGATCGATCGTCGCGCCGAACGTGGCCGAGGACGTCCCGATCCCGTTGCCCGACTGCGCCGCGTTCAGATCGAGCCCGGCGCAGAACGCACGGCCGGTGCCGGTCAGCACGATCACCCGCACCTCGCGATCCGCGCCAGCCTGCACCAGCAGCCGCGTCAGTTCGTCCAGCATCGGCCCGGAGATGGTGTTCATTCGCTCGGGCCGGTTCAGCGTCAGCGTCGCGACGCCGTCGGAAACCTCGTAAGTAACGTCCTCGGCCATAGTCCAACCCTCTTCCGTTTCTCCGTCACCCCGGCCCCGAGCCGGGGTGACGTGCAATCACGCCGCCCGCGCCAGCCGCGATACCGTCGCTTCATACTCCGCCATCGTCTCGTCGAAAATCTGCGCGATCGGCTTCACCTCGTGGATGCGCCCCGCGACTTGCCCCGTCAGCGCGATCCCAGCTTCCAGATCGCCACCGAAATATACCGCCTGCGTATTCGCGAACTCCCCGAAGATGCTGGCCGTGCCTTCCTTCTCGATCCGCGTCGTCCGGTCGGTGCGCAGCGCACGGAGCGCCGGCCCTGGCCCGCTGCGGTTGAGGAATACGGTGTCGGTCGCATCGGCATCGACGATCGCCTGCTTCCAGTTCTCATGCACCGGGCATTCGGTCGACGACAGGATGCGAGTGCCCATCAGCACGCCCTCCGCGCCGAGCGCGAATGCCGCCGCCATCGTCCGTCCGTCCATGATCCCGCCCGCAGCGACCACCGGGACGTCGACCGCCTCGACCACCTGCGGCACCAGCACCATCGTCGACACATCCTTCGGGTTCTTGAACCCACCGCCCTCGCCGCCCTCGACGATCAGCCCATCGACGCCCGCCTCGACCGCGCGCAGCGCACCGGCCAGGCTCGGCACGACGTGAAAGACGGTCAGCCCCGCCGCCTTCAGCATCGCGGTATATTTCATCGGATCGCCTGCTGAGGTGGTGACGAAGCGGATGCCCTGATCGATCACGAACTGGATGATGCCGGGATCGCGGACGAACGCCTGCGCGACGTTCACGCCGAACGGCTTGTCGGTCAGTGCACGCATCTTGACGATCTCGTCGCGCACCGCATCGAGCTCACCTGACGAGGTCTCGATGATCCCCATCCCCCCGGCATTCGACACCGCCGACGACAAATGCGACCGCGCGATCCAGCCCATCGCCGCCTGGATGATCGGCTTCTCGATCCCGAGCATCTCGGTGACGCGCGTCTTGAGTGCCATTCGCCCTCTCCCGATTATTTGAAGATCGGGTTTACACACGCCACTCCTTGGCGCCAGCCCTTTTCAAGCCATGAGTGCGAGCAGCGCGAACGTCGCTAGCCAGTGTGTGCCGGCATAATCGTCGTCGATATGCGCGATGCTGGCGGCAAGATGCTGATCCGCCGCGGTTCGCGCGACGCGCGCGATCGGGTGCATCGGCAATGCTGCCGCGATCGACCGCCAGCACCAGGCGCGGCTGAGATTGAGGCCGTCGAGATGTGCGATCTTGCCGTCGCTGCGGTCGGAAACGGTCGCGGGGGTGAAGAGCGTCGCGGGGGTGCCGTTCACCGCATCGGGCAGGAACGCATCGAACCAGCCGGCGAACTGCGCCCCGCGCACCCGGCTCATCAGCAGCGCCTCGCACAAGGCCGGAGACAGGAACTCGTCCCCGCCCGGTTCCCACGCCTGGCATGCGCGATCCTCGCCGAACCACTCGCGCGTCCGCGCATCGATCAGCTTCACCAGCGCCCGATCATGCGACACCGCCCAATCGCGCGCGAGGACCAGTGCGAAGGCGGTGTTGTAATGCATGCCGACGCGGATCGGATAGGTGAGCTTGGGCAGATGCTGCGTGAAGCGCTCGGCAAACGCGAGCGCCAGCGGCTGGAGCGCCGCGCCCCACGCTGCGTCATGCCGCACCGCCTCGCCATGCAGCGCGAGCGCCCACGCCCAGCCATACGGCCGCTCGAACCCGCCCGCTGACGGCCGCGCGAGAAACGCCACCTCGCCCGCCACCTTGTCAGGCACCAGCATCGCGTCGGCGCGCGCGCGGATGTGCGCCGCCTCCTCCAGATCGGGGAAGAGCCGCGCGATCGTCAGCAACTGCCACCAGCCGTGAACGCAACTGTGCCAGTCGAAACTGCCGTGGAAGATCGGATGCAGCATATGCGGCTCGACCAGATCCTCCGGCCCGCCGAGCACCAGATCGAGCTTATAGGGATAACGCTGCCCGATATGGCTCAACGTAAGTCGCGCGAAGGTGGCAGCGACATCGGCCCGGAGCTTCATGCGACGATCCACCACAAGAGGATGATGTTGAAGGCAAGCAGCGGCAGCGCGGTCGGCACCTGCGCGCGGATCACGCCGTTGGCATCCTTCAGCTCCAGCAGCGCGGCGGGCACCAGATTGAAGTTCGCCGCCATCGGCGTCATCAGCGTGCCGCAGAACCCCGCAAGCATTCCGATCGCCGCCACCGGCGCAGGATCGGCGCCATAGGTCTTCACGAGCAGCGGGATACCGACTGCTGCAGCCATCACCGGGAAGGCGGCAAAGGCATTGCCCATCACCATCGTGAACAATGCCATGCCCAGCCCGAACGCGAGCACCGCGCCAAGCACGCTGCCGCTCGGGATCGCCACACCGACCAGCCCCCCGACCACTTCGCCCACCCCGGCGAGCGCGAACACCGCCCCCAGGCTCGCGAGCATCTGCGGCAACACAGCGGCCCAGCCGATATCGTCCATCAACGCACGCCCGGCGCGGAACGGCTCGGCCGGCGCCGGCCGCAGCCAGGCGTAACAGAGCGCGAGCGCGAGCAGCACGCCGACCGTCAACGCAACGAGCGTCGCCTGCTTAGGATCGAAAACAGTGGGAAATTGCTTGAACACGAACGTCCCGATCAGCGCCATCGCCGGGATGACGAGCGCCGGCACGAACACCATCGCGCTGCGCTCCACGGGTGCCGCCGAGTCCACCCTCCGACGCATCCGCCCGCTCGCCGCGATGCCGACCAACGCCAGCACGAGCACGCCGTTGCCGATATCGCCGAGCCAATCGCCGGCGACGAAGCTCGTCGCAATCAACGCATAGAAGCCGGTGTTCGCCCAGCGCCGCTCCACTGCCGAAAGCCCGGCGAAGGCGAGGAAGACCAGCCCCGCGACGCCATAGACCAGGTTCAGCCCGATCATGCCCGTCGCCCCCGCCGATCAAGCCACCACAGCCGCCCGCCATGCACCACGAACGCCGCGATCGCGGTCGGGATTGCCCATACCGACATCTGCAGCGGCTCGACAAAAATGCCGTATCCTTCCAATACGCCCTTCATCAGCAGGATCGATCCGATCGCAATGAAGATGTCTTCGCCAAAGAACAGCCCGATATTGTCGGTCGCCGCCGCCAGCGCCTTCACCTTCTCGGGATCATGCGCCTCCCCCGCCGCAGCCTCAGCCATCGGCGCAATCAGCGGCCGCACCGTCTGCGCATGCCCCGCGACCGAGGTAAGCCCCAGCGCCGCGGTGACCTGACGAAACCCGAGGTACGCGATCAACAACCGCCCGAGCGTCAGCCCCTTCAGCCCCGCCACCAGCGCCCGCGCCCGCGCCTGCAGCCCATTGCGCTCGAGGAGGCCGATCACCGGCAGCACGATATAGATCGCGGTCACATAGCGCGTATCGTTGAACGCCTTCCCGAACGCCGCGAGGATCGCCAGCGGATCGATCCCCGCCGCCAGCCCGGTAACGAGCGCCGACGCCGCAATGACGAGCATCGGATTGAAGCGCAGCAGAAAGCCGAGCGCGATGATCGCGATGCCGGAAAGGACAAGCATCAGGCGGCGTCGTTCAATCCGTCATCCCGGCCTTGTGCCAAGATCCACTGTGCCGCGTATCCCATTGCGTCAGGTGTGCGGCACGGTGGATGCCGGGACAAGCCCGGCATGACGGCGGCGCGCTAAAAACCCGTTCGTGCCGAGCGAAGTCGAGGCACAAGCCCCAGATGCCTCACCTGGAACTGTCCCTCGACTTTGCTCGGGACGAACGGAGGGGCTTCGCTCAAGCCGGCTGCAACAACCACTCGCGCGCGATCTTGTCCCGCCACACCAGCGGGGCGAGCTGGTGCACGTTGTTGCCCTCGCTATCCACCGCGACCGTCACCGGGAAATCCTGAACCTCGAACTCGTAGATCGCTTCCATCCCGAGATCCGCGAACCCAACGACCTTGCTGCCCTTGATCGCCCGCGCCACCAGATAGGCCGCGCCACCGACCGCCATCAGATATGCCGACTTGCCCTCGCGGATCGCGTCGGTCGCCGCCGGGCCGCGTTCGGCCTTGCCAACCATCGCGAGCAGGCCCTGATCGAGCATCATGCGCGTAAACTTGTCCATCCGCGTCGCGGTCGTGGGTCCAGCCGGCCCGACAACTTCCTCGCCCACTGGATCTACGGGCCCAACATAATAGATCACGCGGCCCGCGAACTCGACCGGCAGCGGCTCGCCCGCATCGAGCATGTCCTTGATCCGCTTGTGCGCCGCATCGCGCCCGGTCAGCATCTTGCCATTGAGCAGCAGCCGATCGCCCTGCTTCCACGACTGCACCACCTCCGGCGTCAGCGCATCCAGATCGACCCGGATCGCGGCCTTGTCGGGCGTCCAGTGAACGTCGGGCCATTCGGCTAGATTGGGCGTCTCAAGGAAAGCCGGCCCAGAACCGTCGAGCGTGAAGTGCGCGTGGCGGGTCGCGGCGCAGTTCGGGATCATCGCCACCGGCTTGCCCGCGGCATGACACGGCGCGTCCTTGATCTTGACGTCAAGGATCGTCGACAGGCCGCCCAGCCCCTGCGCGCCGATGCCCAGCGCGTTGACCTTGTCGAAGATCTCGATCCGCAGCGCCTCGATATCGTTCCGCGGCCCCCGCGCCTTCAGCGGCCCCATGTCGATCGGCTCCATCAGCGCCTGCTTGGCGAGCAGCACGCAATGCTCCGCCGTCCCGCCGATGCCGATCCCGAGCATCCCCGGCGGGCACCAGCCTGCGCCCATCTGCGGCAGCATCTCGAGCACCCAATCGACGATCGAATCGCTCGGGTTCATCATCTTGAACTTGGACTTGTTCTCCGAGCCGCCGCCCTTCGCCGCGACGTCGACCGACACCGTGCTGCCCGGCACCATGTCGACGTGCAGTACGCACGGCGTATTGTCCTTGGTGTTGCGGCGCGTGAAGGCGGGGTCGGCGAGCACCGAGGCGCGCAGCTTGTTCTCCGGGTGGAGGTACGCGCGGCGCACGCCCTCGTCGATCACCTCCTGCATCGATCGGCTGGTATCGTCGAGCCGGCAGTCCATGCCCCATTTGACGAACACGTTGACGATGCCGGTATCCTGGCAGATCGGCCGATGCCCCTCCGCGCACATCCGCGAATTGGTCAGAATCTGCGCGATCGCATCCTTGGCCGCCGGGCCCTGTTCCGCCTCATACGCCTCACCGAGCGCGCGGATGTAATCCATCGGGTGATAGTAACTGATGAACTGGAGCGCATCGGCAACGCTCTCGATCAGGTCTGCGGCGCGGATCGTGGTCATGCACGATTCACTATGGGGTGAAGGCGATCGGTGCAACGGCCGCTAACCCTTTCCCAATGATCGCGGCTTATCGTGGATCAATGGGATCTGTTCGCCGCGTATTGCCTGACCTGCCGCCCACCAAGCCGCGCCTCGGGGTGGCGCTCGGGCTGGCGCCCTCCGACGACGATCGCGCGCACAATGCCGCAGCGGCGCGATTATCCGAGGTGGCGGCGCTGTGGCCGGTGGTGGTCGGCGTGTTGGTGCTCGCCGCAGCGGGACTGATCGGCGCGCTGGCGCTCTGGCACGAACCGACGGCACTAGCGACGACGCTTGGCGCCGCGCTCAGTGTGCTCGGGCTGGCCTGCTGGGGCCTCCTTGCCCTGCCTGCCGCCAGCCAACTCCCGCCGCATCTCCGGATCGGCGCGCTGGCGATTCTCGCGGCGCTGCTCGGCGTCACCTTATCGCTGCTGATGGGCCTATCGCCCGGACTGCCGAGCGGCTCGCTTCGCGTGACAGGGTTCGTGCTCGGCTTCGGCGCGATCGTGCTCACCGCGATTGCGTTGCATGCGGTGCGCGCGGCATCGCTCGCCTTCGCCGCCACGCTCGCCGCGATGGTGCCAATCACCGCCGGCTTCGGGCTAGCCGCAGCGGCGGCTGCGTTACTCGCGGTCGCGCTGGCTGTCGGCGTGTGCCGCGTCGCCTTGCGCGATCACGAGCTTCTCGCCTCGCGCGGCGAGGAGGAGCAGGCCCAGCGCCTCGCCGCACGGCTGGTGCAGGAATATGAAAGCCACGGCACTGGCTGGTTCTGGCAAACCGACCGCGCCGGCAACGTCAGCTACCTGACCGACAAGGTCGCGCGAGAACTCGCCGCGCTCGGCACCCCGGCGATCGGCGAGCGGCTGGTCAACATCTTCCGCGTCGATTCGACGCTGGTCGATACCGAGCGCACGCTGACCTTCCACCTGTCCTCGCGCACCAGCTTCTCGGACTATTCGGTGCGCCCGGCGTTCGAGACCAAGGCGGATCGCTGGTGGTCGATCTCGGGCCGGCCGATGCTTGACGATCTCGGGCGGTTCCAGGGCTTCATCGGCTCGGGTTCCGATCTCACCGAGCGGCGCCGCGCCGATGCCGAGATCAACCGCCTTGCGCTGTTCGACAGCCTCACCGGGCTTGCCAATCGCCAGCGGATGCGGCTCGCGCTCGATCAGACGTTGGCGCCCGCGCAAGGCCCGCGCACGACGACCGGGCTGTTCCTGCTCGATCTCGATCGCTTCAAGACGGTCAACGACACGCTCGGGCATCAGATCGGTGACGAGCTGTTGAAGCAGGTCGCGCAGCGCGTGCAGCGCGCGGTGGGCGACGCCGGCCTCGTCGGTCGGCTGGGCGGCGACGAATTCCAGGTCGTGCTGCCGAGCGAGGGCAACCGCGAGAGCCTCGGCAGCCTGGCGCAGGAAATCATCGCCGCGCTCTCACAGCCTTATTTCATCAAGGGCTCGTCAATCGCGATCGGCTGTTCGATCGGCATCGCGATCGCACCCGAACATGGCGACGACAGCGAGACACTGATCCGCAACGCCGATCTCGCGCTCTATGCCGCCAAGGCGGACGGGCGCGGCATGTACCGTTTCTATCGCGACGAGATGCTGGAGGGCGCGCAGAACCGCAAGCGGTTGGAGGACGACCTTCGGCAGGCGCTGGGAAGCGACCAGTTCCACCTTGCCTATCAGGCGGTCGTTTCGACCGGCGACGCGCGGATCGTCGGCTATGAAGCGCTGCTGCGCTGGGTCCATCCCACCCGCGGCGCGATCAGCCCAGCGGACTTCGTGCCGATCGCCGAGGAATGCGGGCTGATCGACGCGATCGGCGAATGGGTGATGCGCACCGCCTGCGCCGAGGCCGCGCGCTGGCCCGAGAATGTGCGGGTCGCGGTCAACGTCTCGCCGATCCAGTTCGCCAACCCCGCACTGCCGGCGGTGGTGACCAGCGCCATCGCTTCGTCCGGCATCTCCGCCGCGCGGCTCGAACTCGAGATCACCGAAGGAGTGTTCCTTAACGAGGATGCGTCGTCGGATCAGATGTTCAAGGCGTTGAAGGGCATCGGCGTGCGGCTGGCGCTCGACGATTTCGGCACCGGCTATTCGTCGCTTGGCTATCTGAAGAAGGCGCCGTTCGACAAGATCAAGATCGACCAGAGCTTCGTACGCGGCGCGATCGAATCGGGCAATCGCAACGCGGCGATCATCAAGGCGATCGTCACGCTCGCCGACACGCTCGGCATGGAGACGACTGCCGAAGGGGTGGAGCAGCAGGACGAGATCGGGCTGATCCGCGATCTGGGCTGCAGCCATATCCAGGGCTTCGTCTACGGTCGCCCGGCGCGCGCCGAGGACGTGCTGGCACAGCTGATCACGGATGGCGGGCGGATCACCGCCGTCGGCCATCGCGTCAGCCGTGCGAACCGCTCCAAGATGCTGCGCTCGGCGCGGATCGAGATGGGCGACGAAGCCGGCGAAGTCCGCATCCGCAACATTTCCGCGACCGGCGCGATGATCGACGGGGTGGAATTCCCCGACGAGGCGATCGGCGTCGACGTGCAGATCGAACTGCTCGAAAACCAGCTGTTCCCCGCCACCATCCGCTGGGCCGCCGACGGCCGCGCCGGCCTCGAGTTCGCGCAGAACTTCAATCTGGAGCGGCTCAACCAGCCGACGTCGAAGCTCACGCGCAAGGCGGGCTGAGGCGCTCCGCGTTGCGTATATGTATATCGCGCAACGAGCTGGTCACGTCCGGGTCAGCCGAGGTCGGCCAATGACAAATTGTGGCTTGCGTATCATGGCCGCTCCGGGGAAGCAGGACGGGCCTTGTGCTTGACCCGCCCTGCTTCTTCTACACCCGCCTGCAGCAACCGCACGGCGAAGCGCCGATAAGATCGAGCGCGCCTGATTTGGTTTAGGCGCGCAAATCAAGAGCGGAATCAGGCCGCCACGAGCGGCGACTGCCATGCCGGCCGACCAATAAGAATATTTTCGCGGGGCCCCGGGGGCCTTGCAATTCACGAACGCGGCGGAAGTCCGCGCGTCGCTTGACGCGCCGCGTGTGGAACGTGGCGATGCCGCGATGAACCGCAGCCCGCGCAATGCATTACCTGCTTGCCACCGCGCGCCTGCTGCCACAATCAGTAGGGGTTGGAGACGGGGGCGGACCCAATCGCTGGTAGAAGGACCGATGCGACCCTATATCGTGGAGACGGCGTTTTGCGCCGCTTCTTCGCGGCGACGGTCTCATTTTGTTCTCACAGGCAGGGCGGCTCCGGTGTAGGATGGGGGCTCGCCTCCGATTCGAACGAATGAAGAACGAGGAAGCGGTGGCGATGGATTTCAGAGACGCGAGTGAGGCGAACATGGCGACCGACACATTGGAAGCGACGAATGCGACCGGCACGGCCGAGCGCGACAGCAAATCCGTGCGCCAGCAGCCCTATCCGGTCGAGGTCGATCATTCGCGTGACGCGCTCCTCACCGATTTCGGCAAGGACACGCTGAACGATCGCTATCTGCTGCCGGGCGAAAACTATCAGGATCTCTTCGTTCGCGTCGCCAGCGCCTATGCCGACGATGCCGCGCATGCGCAGCGCATCTACGATTACATCTCGCAGCTTTGGTTCATGCCTGCGACGCCGGTGCTGTCGAACGGCGGCACCGGGCGTGGCCTGCCGATCAGCTGCTATCTCAACTCCGTGCCCGATAGCCTCAACGGCATTGTCGATACCTGGAACGAGAACGTCTGGCTCGCCAGTCGCGGCGGCGGGATCGGCACCTATTGGGGCAACGTGCGCGGGATCGGCGAGCCGGTCGGCCTGAACGGCAAGACCAGCGGCATCATCCCGTTCGTGCGCGTGATGGATTCGTTGACGCTCGCGATTAGCCAGGGTTCGCTGCGCCGCGGCTCGGCGGCCTGCTATCTCGACGTGTCGCACCCCGAGATCGAAGAGTTCCTCGAGATCCGCAAGCCATCGGGCGATTTCAACCGCAAGGCGCTCAATCTGCACCACGGCGTGCTGATCCCCGACGCCTTCATGGAAGCCGTCCGTGACGGCGCCGAATGGCAGCTCAAGAGCCCCAAGGACGGCACTGTACGCGCCACGCTCGACGCGCGCTCGCTGTTCCAGAAGCTGGTCGAGACGCGGCTCGCGACGGGCGAGCCGTACATCGTCTTCGCCGATCACGTGAACAAGAACATGCCCAAGCATCACCGCGATCTTGGCCTCAAGGTCTCGACCTCGAATCTGTGCAGCGAGATCACGCTGCCGACCGGCCGCGACCATCTCGGCAACGATCGCACCGCGGTCTGCTGCCTCTCCTCGCTCAATCTCGAGACGTGGGATCAGTGGAAGGACGACAAGCGCTTCGTCGAAGACGTGATGCGCTTCCTCGACAATGTGCTGCAGGATTACATCGACCGCCACGAACCCGGCATGGAACGCGCCGCGTACAGCGCGGGCCGCGAGCGGTCGGTCGGCCTTGGCGTCATGGGCTTCCACTCCTTCCTCCAGGCGCGCGGCCTGCCGATGGAAGGCGCGATGGCGAAGAGCTGGAACCTCAAGATGTTCAAGCAGATCAGCAGCCAGGTGAACGAAGCCTCGATGCAGCTCGCTATCGAGCGCGGCCCCTGCCCCGACGCCGCCGACATGGGCGTGATGGAGCGGTTCAGCTGCAAGATGGCAATTGCCCCGACCGCGTCGATCAGCATCATCTGCGGCGGCACCAGCGCGTGCATCGAGCCGATCCCGGCGAACATCTACACCCACAAGACGCTCTCGGGCAGCTTCTCGGTGAAGAACCCGTATCTCGAGAAACTGCTGATCGAAAAGGCGAAGAATTCCGACGCTGTGTGGAATTCGATCCTCGAACAGGGCGGCTCGGTCCAGCATCTCGATTTCCTCAGCGCCGAGGAAAAGGATTGTTACAAGACGA
The DNA here is from genome assembly GCF_020866845.1 of Sphingomonas radiodurans. Classification (NCBI taxonomy): domain Bacteria; kingdom Pseudomonadati; phylum Pseudomonadota; class Alphaproteobacteria; order Sphingomonadales; family Sphingomonadaceae; genus Sphingomonas; species Sphingomonas radiodurans. The sequence continues at coordinate 3,249,554 of NZ_CP086594.1, read as the reverse complement.
GCTTCGAGATCGACCAGCGCTGGCTGCTCGAACTCGCCGGCGATCGCACGCCGTATATCGATCAGGCGCAGTCGCTGAACCTGTTCATCCCCGCCGACGTCGAGAAGTGGGATCTGCTGATGCTCCACTTCCGCGCGTGGGAGCTGGGGATCAAGTCGCTGTATTATCTGCGCTCGAAGAGTGTTCAGCGGGCTGGGTTCGCGGGCGGGGTCGAGGCGGATAATACGCTCGAGAAGCCGAAATATGAGTTCGCGACGACCGATTATGACGAGTGTCTCGCCTGCCAATAACGCAGAGTTAGCCGGCGACGGCTGATGATGTGGCCGAGGATAGGTCATGACAAACACGCCCCCTCACCCTTCCGCGCCTGCGGCGCTCCCTCCCTCTCCCACAGGGGGAGAGGGAAGTGACGCGCCAACTCCCTCTCCCCTTGTGGGAGAGGGAAGGGGCCTGCATGCGCAGCGCGTGGGAAGGGTGAGGGGCAATGAAGAAGGCCTGACCAAGCGCCAGCGCCTGCCCGCTAATACCGTGAACCGCTCGCGCGAACTGCGGCAAGCAATGGGCAAACCGGAACGCCGCTTATGGCGCGCACTGCACGAAGCATGCCCGGACGCGCGCTTTCGCCGCCAGGTGCCGCTAGGCCGCTATTACGCCGACTTCTGCTCGCACGGCGCCAAGCTGATAATCGAAGTCGACGGCGACGATCACGCGACTCGCGAACAACAAGACGCCCGCCGCACCCGTTTCCTCGAAACCGAAGGCTATCGCGTGATCCGCTTCTCCAATCGCGACGTCATCGAGAACATTGACGGCGTCGTTGCGGCAGTCACGCAGGCACTAACGCAAAAGGCACCCCTGATGGACGGCCCCCTCACCCTCCCACTGCCTGCGGCAGCGGGCCCCTCCCTCTCCCACAAGGGGAGAGGGAAAGCGGTTTCACGCGTCCTCTTCGAACATGTCGACCGCGTTCTGCGCCGTGGCCGACAGCCGCACCGTATCGCCCTCGATCGCTGCCACGAGGCCGGCCGGCAGGTAATGATGCTTGCCGCCAGTCCCATCTTCAGTCGATGGGCTATCGGTCTTGGTCAGCTTGATCCGCTCGCCATCGATATGATCAACCGTGCCGACATGGACGCCATCGGCACCGATGACCGTCATATGCTCTTTGATGTTGCTGTGATCGTGCATCGTCAGTCTCCTGGTCGGTTCGGCAACACAACGACACATGCGGGCTTTGGATGCATCGGAGGGATCGCATGATGCGCGTCTTCAACCGGGCAGGCATCGTCGCGATCGCGCTCCTCCTTGCCGCCTGCGCGCGCCAGGTTCCGTCCGCGGTCAACCAGGCCGCCGCCACCCCCGGCTTCCTGCTCGGCCTATGGCACGGCTTCATCTTTCCGGTCGCCTGGGTGGCAAGCGTCGTGATGCCGGACGTCGCCATCTATGCCGTGCCGAACAACGGCGGCTGGTACGATTTCGGCTATTTCGTCGGCATCGTCTTCCTCGGCGTCGGCGCGCGGAGCACGCGAACCGTCTATGTCAGCCGGCGCGTTCGGCGATGAGCTGGCAGATCCTTGCCATGTACGCGGTCGCGCTGGTGTTCGCGCTGCTCGGCGCGGGGCTGCTGCTCGCGCTCGCCCGGCCGCGGAGCGATGGCCAGATCTACGCGTTTCGCATGATCGGTATCATGGCGCTCGCGGGCGGCATCGTCCTCGCGATGAGCGCCACTGCCATGGTGCGGTGGAGCGCCGAGGGATGATTCCGAGCCCCATTGCAACATGCTCAAGACTCACGAATTCTCACCTTACCGTCCCGGAGTAACCCATGTCCCTCACCGAAGCCCGCAAGCAGTACAAGCCGTTCGAATACCCCTGGGCGTTCGAATTCTGGAAGCGTCAGCAGCAGCTTCACTGGCTGCCCGAAGAAGTGCCGCTGGGCGAGGATTGCCGCGATTGGGCGCAGAAGCTGACCGATCACGAGCGCAATCTGCTCACCCAGATCTTCCGCTTCTTCACCCAGGCCGATGTCGAGGTGCAGGATTGCTACCATGAGAAGTACGGCCGCGTGTTCAAGCCGACCGAGATCAAGATGATGCTGACCGCGTTCAGCAACATGGAGACGGTGCATATCGCCGCCTACAGCCATCTGCTCGACACGATCGGCATGCCCGAAAGCGAATATGGCGCTTTCCTCGAATATGCCGAGATGAAGGACAAGCATGATTACATGCAGAACTTCGGCGTCGATAATGACGAGGATATCGCGCGCACGCTCGCCATGTTCGGCGGCTTCACCGAGGGCGTGCAGCTGTTCGCCAGCTTCGCGATGCTGATGAACTTCCCGCGCTTCAACAAGATGAAGGGCATGGGGCAGATCGTCACTTGGTCGATCCGCGACGAGACGTTGCACTGCGAGGGCATCATCAAGATGTTCCACACCTTCTGCCAGGAGCGGCAGTGCCTGACCAAGGCGGTGAAGGACGACATCGCCGACGTGTGCCAGACGACGATCCGGCTTGAGGACAATTTCATCGACCTCGCGTTCGAGATGGGCCCAGTGAACGGCATGACGCCCAAGGAGATCAAGAAGTACATCCGCTACATCGCCGATTGGCGGATGGGGCAGCTTGGCCTGAAGCCGATCTACATGATCGACGAACATCCGCTGCCGTGGCTCGCGCCGATGCTCAACGGTGTCGAGCACGCCAATTTCTTCGAGCAGCGCGCGACCGAGTATTCCAAGGCCGCCACGAAGGGCCAGTGGAACGACGTGTGGGATTCGTTCGACATGCGCAAGAAGGCCAAGGCCCGCCCCGCCGCGAACGAGGAACTGGGCGACGGTGGCGACATGTTCTCGCACGCCGGCGTGGCGGCCGAGTAACAGGCCGCTCACTGACCCTTCCTTCGTCATGCCGGCCCTGTGCCGGCATCCACCGTCCCGCGCATTCGACGCTTCGGGGCGTGCCGCACCGTGGATGCCGGGACGAGCCCGGCATGACAGAGTGGATTTCCGCCCGCGCGGGAATGACGTAGGCGCACTCGGCCCGATGTCTCCCACCCCGCACCTTCGATGATCCGCCGGCTCGTCCTAACCGACGTCCGCAGCCACGCGGACCTGGCGCTCACGCCCGAGCCGGGCTTCGTGATCCTCACCGGCCCCAACGGCGCCGGCAAGACCAACGTCCTTGAAGCCGTGTCCCTCCTCGCCCCCGGCCGCGGCCTTCGGCGGGCGGCGCTGAGCGAAATCGCGCGCCGCAATGGCCCCGGCGGCTTCGGTGTCGCCGCGACGCTCGGCGACGCGACCGAGCTTGCCACCGGCACGCTTGCCGCCGCGCCCGAACGCCGCGTGGTGCGGTTCAACGGCGCAGCCGGCGCGGCCAACACGCTGGCGCAATGGCTGTCGGTCCTGTGGCTCACCCCGGCGATGGATCGGCTGTTCGTCGAGCCGGCGAGCGAGCGGCGGCGCTTCCTCGATCGCCTGACGCTCGCGCTGTCGCCCGGCCATGCGCTCGAAACGACGCGCTACGAAGCGGCGATGCGCGCGCGCAACAAGCTGCTCGCCGAGCCAGCGCCCGATCGCGACTGGCTGTCGGCGCTCGAAGCGCAAATGGCGCAGCATGGCGCCGCGATCGCCGCGGCGCGGAGCGAGACGGTCGCCACGCTCTCCGAACGCCTCGCACAGGAAACCGGCGGCGATTTCCCCCGCGCGCACCTCGTGTTGGAGGGCTGGGCCGGTGACGCCGCCGCGCTGCTCCACGCGCTGGCGAGCGGTCGCGGCCGCGACGCCGCCGCCGGCCGAACGCTGACCGGCCCGCACCGCGCCGACCTCGCCGTGCGGCATGTCGACAAGCAAATCCCCGCCGCGCAGGCCTCGACCGGCGAGCAGAAGGCGCTGCTGCTCGGCATCGTGCTCGCGCATGCCGCGCTCGTCGGCGAGCGACGCGGGCAGCCGCCGATCCTGCTGCTCGACGAGGTGGCGGCGCACCTCGATCCGGCACGCCGCGCCGCGCTGTTCGATCGCCTCGCCGGCCACGCGCAAGTGTGGATGACCGGCACCGAGCCGGCGCTGTTCGCCGCGATCGACGATCGCGCGACACGCATCGCGCTCGGCTGAACGCCGGCTGTCATCCGGGATCATGCGCGGTTCAAGCGCCGCGCCGCATCTGTCGCACCGTAGCGGGGGCTACGGAGAACAGTGATGCGTAATTTGATCCTTGCGACGCTCGGCCTCGCCGCCGTCACCACCGCCCTGCCTGCCAGCGCGCAACGCGCCTGGGACTGGAGCGGCGGCCGCCCCGGTAGCGGCGCTTGGCGGCTCGTCGGCCCCGGCGTGCCGGTGCTGCTCCCTGAATTGCGCGCAAGCCTGCGCGGGCGTGCCTTCGTGCTGCGCAACTTCGATTGGAACCGCGATCGCGTGATCGGCCGCCGCGAGGCGAACGCCGCCAACCGCGCCTTCATCCAGACCGCCGGCCCTGCCCGCGCGCGCTTCGATTGGGACCGCCGCGATGTCGGGTTCGCGGTCGCGGTGCCGCTGCCCGATCGCGGCGTCGACGCCGGCCCCGGCCGGTGGGATCGCCGCGCGATGCGCGACTATGGCTTCCGCCAGACGCCGCGCGGCGCGACCATGACGCTGAGCGAGGAAGTGCTGTTCGACACCGACAGCGCAACGCTCCGCCCCGGCGCGATCGATCGGCTCCGTCCGCTCGCCGATTACTTGCGCGACAACCCTGGCGTGCGCGTCGCGATCGACGGCCACACCGATTCGCGCGCCTCGGACGCGTACAACAAGTCGCTGTCGCTGCGTCGCGCCGATGCGGTGCGCGGCGCATTCGACCAGATGGACGTGACCCGCGCGCGCTTCTCGGTCGAGGGGCATGGTGAAAGCCAGCCCGTCGCGAGCAACACGAGCACGGCCGGGATGCAGCGCAATCGCCGCGTCGAGGTGACGTTGCTCGGCCAGCGCGCCGAAAGCTTCGCGCAGGACGGCGGCTGATCGCGGCCCGGCGTCCGCCCCGTCACGCGCGGGGTGGACGCCGCGGCCGACCGCGCTACCATCGCGAGCATGGAGAGCAGCACAGGACGACCCGGGGAGCCGGGCGAGTGGCGTCGCGGGTGGCCGGTGGTCGGCGCGGCGATGGTCGGCATCGGCTTCGGGCCGGGCCTGTTCCAGAACCTGTCGAGCCTGTTCGTCGTCGGGCCGATCGCTGAATTCGGCTGGAGCCGCGGAGACATCGCCACCGCTGCCGGCGTTGGTTTGCTCGGCGGGCTAGCGGTGCCGTTCCTCGGGCGGCTGGTCGATCGCATCGGCGCGCGGCCGATGATCATCGCCGCGATGCTGCTGCTCGCGGCGGTCTATGCCGGGCTCGCCGCGATGAGCGGGCCGCTTTGGGAATATCGCGTGCTCGTGTTCGGGCTGGCGCTGGCGGTGCCCGGCACCAGCGCGATCGTCTATGGCAAGCTGATCGCGCAGCGCTTCGTCGCGCACCGCGGCATGGCGCTCGGCATCGCGACTTCGGGCATTTCAATCACCACGCTCACGCTCGCCCCAGTGCTCGGTGCCGTCATCGCCGCATACGGGTGGCGGATCGGTTTCCTCACCTTGTGCATCGTCGTCGGCGGGCTTGCGCTGCCCGCGGTGTTGCTGCTGCTGCGCGGCGTCTCGGCCGCACCCACGCGGCGCGATCACGATGATCCGCTCGCCACCCAGCCGGTCGATGGCATGACGGGCGCGGAGACGCGGCGCGACGGGCGCTATTGGCGGCTCGGCCTGTGCGGCGCGCTCATCAATGTCGCGAGCATCGGGCTCGTCACCTCGCTCGTGCCGTTCGGGATCGATCGCGGCTTGAGCGCGGCACAGGCGGCACTGCTCGTCACCAGCTTCGCCGCGAGCCAGGTGGTCGGGCGGCTCGTGATGGGCGCTCTGGTCGATCGCTTCCGCCCTCAGACGACCGCGGCCGCCTTCGCTGCGATTTCGACCCTCGCCTTCGTCGCGTTGCAGCTGCCCGAGCCGGGCCTGCCGCTGCTGCTCGCGCTCGTCTTCCTCGCCGGGTTGATGAACGGTGCGGAGCATGATCTGCTGCCGTTCCTCACCGCGCGGCTCTTCGGCATCCGCGCCTATGGCGAGGTCTATGGCCTGCTCATCATGATCACGCTGATCGGTACAGCGATCGGGATCACCGCGTTCGGCCGGCTGCACGATGCGACCGGCAATTACAGCTCCGCGCTGGCGCTCGCCGCCGCCGCGCTCGGCATGACCGCGCTGCTGTTCCTCAGCTTGCGCGAACGCCCCCTCCCGCATGTTCAGGCCGCCGCCGCACCGGCCTGATCGCGCACCCATTTCGCTTCCGTTACACCGCACTCATGCCTATATGCTTGGCATGGCAGAACAGCAGAATTCCAACGATTACGGCGCCTCCTCGATCAAGGTGCTCAAGGGCCTGGACGCGGTGCGCAAGCGGCCCGGCATGTACATCGGCGATACCGACGACGGCTCGGGCCTCCACCACATGGTGTTCGAGGTTTCGGACAATGCGATCGACGAGGCGCTCGCCGGCCATTGCGACCGGATCGACATCACGCTGAACCCTGACGGCTCGGTTAGCGTCACCGACAACGGCCGCGGCATTCCGACCGGGATCCACCCCGAGGAAGGCGTGTCGGCAGCCGAAGTCATCATGACTCAGCTCCACGCCGGCGGCAAATTTGAGAATACGTCGGACGACAACGCCTACAAGGTCTCCGGCGGCCTCCACGGCGTCGGCGTCTCGGTCGTCAACGCGCTGTCCGAGTTCCTCGATCTCACCATCTGGCGCGACGGCGAGGAGCATTACATGCGCTTCGCATTCGGCGATGCCGTCGCCCCGCTGAAGGTCGTCGGCAAGGCCGCCGAGGGGCAGAAAGGCACGCGCGTCACCTTCCTCCCCTCGCCCGCCACGTTCAAGATCGTCGAGTTCGATTTCGACAAGCTCGAGCACCGCTTCCGCGAACTCGCCTTCCTCAACTCCGGCGTCCGGCTGTTCCTTACCGACGCACGGCATGAAGAGCCGCGGACGGTCGAGCTTTATTACGAAGGCGGGATCGCCGCGTTCGTGCGCTGGCTCGATCGCACCAAGGCGCCGCTGTTCCCGGAGCCGATCGCAATCCACGGCCAGCGCGACGATATCGGCATCGATGTCGCGCTGCAGTGGAACGACAGTTATTACGAGAACGTCCTGTGTTTCACGAACAACATCCCGCAGCGTGATGGCGGCACCCACCTCGCAGCCTTCCGCTCGGCGCTGACCCGCACGCTCAACAATTACGCCGAGAAATCAGGCGTGCTGAAGCGCGAGAAGATCGCGCTCACCGGCGACGACATGCGCGAGGGCCTCACCGCGATCGTTTCGGTCAAGCTGCCCGATCCGAAATTCTCGTCGCAGACCAAGGACAAGCTCGTCAGCAGCGAGGTGCGCCAGCCGCTCGAAAGCCTGCTCGCCGACAAGATGGCCGATTGGCTCGAGGAAAATCCGCAGAACGCGCGCCAGATCATCCAGAAGGTGATCGACGCCGCCTCGGCGCGCGAGGCCGCGCGCAAGGCGCGCGACGCCAGCCGCAAGACGGTGATGGGCGTCACCGGCCTGCCCGGCAAGCTGCACGACTGCCGCGAGCGCGATCCCGCCAAGTCCGAACTGTTCATCGTGGAGGGCGATTCGGCCGGCGGCTCGGCAAAATCGGGCCGCAACAGCGAATTCCAGGCGATCCTGCCGATCCGTGGCAAGATCCTCAACGTCGAGCGCGCGCGCACCGATCGCATGCTCTCGTCGAAGGAGATCATCTCGCTGATCCAGGCGATGGGCACCGGCATCGGCCGCGACGAGTTCAACCTCGACAAATTGCGTTACCACAAGATCGTCATCATGACCGACGCTGACGTCGACGGTGCGCACATCCGCACGCTGCTGCTGACGTTCTTCTATCGCCAGATGCCCGATCTCATCAACGGCGGGCACCTCTACATCGCGCAGCCGCCGCTCTATAAGGCGACGCGCGGCAAGGCGATCGAGTATCTCAAGGATGAGACCGCGCTCGACAATTACCTCGTCCGAAACGGCGCGAACGGCACGACATTGGACGGCATCGGCTCGGGCACGCCGCTGGTGGCGCTGGTCGAACATGCGCGGCGGATGCGCACGCTGATGCGCTATGTGCCGCGGCGCTACGATCCCGTTATCATCGAAACGCTGGCGCTTGGCGGCGCGCTCGACCCGGAAATCGGACGTGACGAGCGCGCGCATCGGCTTGCCGAAGTCACCCGCCGGCTCGACGTGGGCGATCCCGAAGCGCGCTGGACGGCGCGGATGACGGAGGAAGGCGGCTTCCACTTCGAACGCTTCTGGCGCGGCGTCACCGATCACCACATCATAGAGGCGGCGTTCATCGCTTCGGCCGAGGCGCGCAAGCTGCACACGCTCGCCGCCGAACAGGCCGAGCTATATGTCGCCGCGCGCAAGCTCGTGTCGATCAAATCGGCCGACCGTAGCGAGACGACCGCGGCTGAAGATGCTGCGGCGGAGGAGGCCGAGGAGGCCGAAGGCTTCGTGATCGGCAAGGGCGAAACGCTCGTCGCGCGCCCCTCGCAGCTGCTCGACGCGATCCTCGCAGCCGGCCGCAAGGGCCTCGCGATCCAGCGCTACAAGGGCCTCGGCGAGATGAACGCCGACCAGTTATGGGAAACCACGCTCGATCCACACAACCGCTCGATGCTGAAGGTCGCGATCGATCAGGCCGACGTGGCCGACGAGATCTTCACGCGGCTGATGGGCGACACGGTGGAGCCACGCCGCGAGTTCATTCAGGAGAATGCGCTGAACGTTGCGAATTTGGACGTTTGATGAGCGGGCTGAGCTGATTACGATCGACGTTGGTCGATCGCGTATCCGTCGTGCGTCACGTCGCGACGCTGCTTGCTCCAGGTTAAGACTGATCTACCGCAACATGTCGTGTGTCGGTTCGTTATCGCCTTTCTTAGTGTGCAAGGACGATCATGACCGACACCATCGCCGTGAACCCAACCTCTGGTGGCGAGACCCACCAGACCACCGATGCCGATCATCCGGTACTGACGACCAACCACGGCACACCAGTCAGCGATAACCAGAACCAGTTGAAGGCGGGCTCGCGTGGTCCTGTGTTGCTGGAGGACGAGGTCTATCGCGAGAAGATCAATCACTTCGATCACGAGCGCATTCCGGAGCGGATCGTCCACGCGCGTGGATCGGCGGCGCATGGTTATTTCGAGTGCACCGAGAGTCTGGCAGACATCACCTGTGCCGATCTGTTCCAAAAGAAGGGGCAACGCACCGAGGTGTTCACCCGCTTTTCGACCGTCGCTGGCGGCGCTGGATCGGTCGATACGCCGCGTGACGTGCGCGGCTTCGCGGTTAAATTCTACACGCGCGAAGGCAATTGGGATCTGGTTGGCAACAACATTCCGGTGTTCTTCATCCAGGATGCGATCAAGTTCCCCGACCTGATCCACGCCGCCAAGATGGAGGCCGACCGCGGCTATCCGCAGGCCGCGACCGCGCACGACACCTTCTGGGACTTCATCAGCCTGATGCCCGAAGCGACCCACATGATCATGTGGGCCATGTCGGACCGGACGCTGCCGCGCACCTTCGCCAACATGGAGGGGTTCGGTGTCCACACCTTCCGCTTCATCTCGAAGGAGGGGAAGAGCACCTTCGTTAAATTCCATTGGAAGCCGCGCGCTGGGCTCGCGTCGACGATCTGGGACGAGACGGTGAAGATCGCCGGCGCAGATCCCGATTTCCAGCGACGCGATCTGTTCGAGCGGATCGCACGCGGCGACTATCCCGAATGGGATCTCGGCGTGCAGCTGTTCGACGAGGACTTCGCGAACAGCCAGCCATATGATGTGCTGGACGCGACCAAGATCATCCCCGAGGAGGTGCTCCCGGTCCGCATCGTCGGCAAGATGGTGCTCGATCGCTATCCCGACAATTTCTTCGCCGAAACCGAGCAAGCGGCATTCGTGCCGAGCCATGTCGTGCCGGGGATCGGCTTCTCGAACGATCCGCTGCTCCAGGGCCGGCTATTCTCGTACACCGACACGCAATTGTCGCGGCTGGGCAGCGTCAACTTCCATCAGCTGCCGATCAATCAGGCGAAGGGCCGTGCCGAAGCGGCGGGCTGCCCGTTCCTGAACCAGCAGCGTGACGGCCACATGCAGATGGCGGTACCTAAGGGACGCGCCAACTACGAGCCCAACAGCCTCGCCAAGGCAGGCGAGCCGGCCGGCGCGCGCGAAGATCCGGAGAACGGTTACAAGACCTTCCCGTCCGAGGAGCAGGGACAGAAGTTGCGCGTGCGGCCCGAAAGCTTCGCCGACCATTACAGCCAGGCGCGGCTGTTCTTCCGTTCGGTAGACCCGGCCGAGGCCGCGCATCTCGCGTCGGCGCTGGTGTTCGAACTATCCAAGGTGTCGATCCCGCACATCCGCGAAGCGGTGGTGGCGAACCTGCGCAACGTCGACGAGGGATTGGCGACCCGCGTCGCCGATGGTCTCGCGATGGACCTGCCCGCCGCCTCGCCGACGGCTGCGCCCGTGCTCGACATGGACGTCTCGCCGGCGCTGCGCATCATCCGCGGGCCGCTGGAAAAGGAAACGCTCGAAGGCCGGACGGTCGGGATCCTGATCGCGGATGGCACGGACGCGAGTGCCCTGGCGACGCTGACCACGGCAATTGCGGCCGCGAAGGGAACCGCGAAGCTGGTGGCGCCCAAGGTCGGCAAGGTGCCGCTATCCGACGGCTCGGCGGTGGCAGCCGACGCGCAGCTATTCGGTCAGCCCTCGGTCACGCTCGATGCGGTGGCGCTGGTGCTATCAGCCGAGGCGTGCGCCAAGCTGGTCAAGGAAGCTGCGGCGGTCCAGTGGGTCATGGACGCATTCGGCCATCTCAAGGCGATCGGCGCCAACGCTGACGCCCAGCCGCTTCTCGACAAGGCGGGCGTCGAGGTGGACGAGGGCATTACGAACCTGGACGGCTTCGTCGATGCTGCCAAGAAGCGTTACTGGGATCGTGAACCAAAGGTACGCACGCTGGCATGAGGTCGGTTGCGGCTGGTTGCTCGGTTCATGCAGCCAGCCGCGTCTTCGCCTGATCAGTCGATTATCAGGGTGCTTGTGAAAACCGCCGATCCACGGCTTTTGGTGTCCTACAGCGATACTGGCGTGGCATTACGGCGAAATGCGTCATGCCATGCCTGCCAAAGTCCGCTGCCATCGTCAGCCGGTGAATGTTGAGGGTTGTTGGAAAAAACCGAGCCACAGCCTCAACTTCCTCAACATTCGATTGCAATCCCTGCAATCGTCTCGCGCCCGCCGAGCCGCGAAGACCTCACCTAACAACCCGCAAGCACAACAAAAAAACACCCCGGCGCCTGCCGGGGTGGTCCAACCGTTTGCCTTATTGAACGGATCAGCGCGGCGGTGGGCCGCCAGGCGTGCCGGGCCCACCCGGAGCACCGGGACCGCCTGGGCCGCCGGGCATGCCGCCGCCCATCATCTGCTGTTGCTGCTGCATCTGACGGATCACCGCCTCGGGCAGGAAGTCGAGCAGCTCGACGTCGAACACCAGCGTCGAATTGCCGGGGATCGGTCCCTTCGTCTCGGCGCCATAGCCAAGCTCGGGCTTGATCCAGAAGCGGTACTTCGAACCCTTCGGCATAAGCTTCAGGCCTTCGGAAAAGCCCTTCACGACGCCCGTGACGGGGAATGGCGTCGGCTGCTGCGACTTGTCGAAGGTGGTGCCGTCGAGCAGCTTGCCCTCGTAATTGACCAGCGCGACATCGGTGTCGGTCGGCTTCGCGCCGGCGCCGGGCGTCAGCACCTGATATTGCAGCCCCGATGCGGTCGAGACGACGCCCTTGGCGCGCGCATTGCGGGCCATGAAGTCGTCACCCTGAACGGCGAGCGCAGCAGCGGCGACCACGGCGGCGATGATGCCCACGATAAGCCAGAGCACATAGCTGCGCTTGACCGCGGCGATTGGAACGGCGGTTACGGTCGACATGGCGATCCCCGATCAATTCCGGCGCGATGGTCCGCGCCTGTGTGCAGCAACGATAGTGAAAGGTTCGAACGAAAGCGACGGCTTACCGTGCTGCGTCACGCTCCAGGCGCTTGCGATCGAGCTTGCGCGAACGACGGATCGCGGCAGCATGCTCGCGCGCGCGCTTTTCCGACGGCTTCTCGAAATGCCGGCGCAGCTTCATTTCGCGGTACACGCCTTCACGCTGCAGCTTCTTCTTCAGCACGCGCAGCGCCTGATCGACATTGTTTTCGCGAACCATGATCTGCATAAACCGACACTTCTCCGGATTGAAAAACGGCAATTACGGCCGCGGACGAGGCCCGCGCCGTGAACCGCGCGCCCCTAACACCCGGTCCACGCCCGCGCAACCGGTCGGTTCGGCGATGCGGGTTGGGGTTTTCAGCGAAGGAGCGTACCGCACGAGCCATATTCTTGCGGTGTTCGCATTTGTTGCAGCATTGAAACCTGCTGGATACGCATCGCCATCATTGCAGGGCCATGATTGCAAACGCCGACACTTTGGACATCGAAACCCGCCTGCTGATCGTCGACGACGATCCCGGTATCCGCGAGCTGACCGCGGGCTTTCTCGCCACGCATGGCTATCTCGTCGACACCGCTGCCGATGGTGCGGAAATGCGGCGCGCGCTGGCGATGGAGAGTTACGAGCTGATCGTGCTCGACGTGATGATGCCGGGTGAGGACGGACTGACGATCCTGCGCTCGCTCGATCGTGCGACGAGCCCGGCGGTGATCATCCTGTCGGTGATCGGCGAGGAGATCGACCGGATCGTCGGGCTCGAACTGGGCGCCGACGACTATATCGCGAAGCCCGCCAACCCGCGCGAATTGCTGGCGCGGATCCGTTCGGTGCTGCGCCGAAAGGCGACGACCGCGGCGAACAGCACGGGGCCGGGCAAGCGCGAATATCTGCGGTTCGCCGGCTGGCGGCTCGATGCGGTGGGGCGGCAGCTGCTTGATCCCGAGCATGTCGAGATCAACCTGTCGGACGGCGAGTTCCGACTGCTGATCGCCTTCATCGAACATCCCCGCCGCGTGCTGACCCGCGATCAGCTGCTCGATCTGTCGCGCGGGCTGAACGCCGAACAGTTCGACCGCGCGATCGACGTGCAGGTCAGCCGCCTGCGCCGCAAGCTGTCCCGCGAGGGCGCCGGGCCCGAGTTGATCCGCACGGTGCGCAACGAAGGCTATATGTTCGTCGCCGATGTCGAGCGGCGCTGACGTGACGCGCCGCGGCGGCCGTCCGATCGCCGTCGCCATCCTGGCGCTGGTGATCAGCGCAGTCCTGACGTCAACCGTGGTGCTGTTCGTCGTCACCTACAACGGCCCGCCGCCGATGCCGATGCCGACGCGGCTGGACGTGATTGCAAGCGAACTGTCCGGCCGCGAAGTCCGCTCCACTTCGGCTGACGATATGCCGCCCTTCCCGCGCAGGTTCCGCAAAGTCTTCGCGGACGAACGCCGCCATCTGATCGTCACCAGCAGCCGCACCCCGCCCCGCGCCCGGCTGATCGAGGGCCGCCTGCCCGCGATCGAGGCGCAGCTCGCCGAATTGCTGCAAACGACGCCTGACCGCGTGATCGCACTGACCGATCGTCAGCTGCCGTTCCTGCGGCGGGAAATCACTGGCGAATTCACCGTCGCGTGGCGGGCCGACGACGGCTGGCGCGTGGTGCGCCCCGGTCCGCGCCCGTGGTTGACCGGCTGGCACAAGGCAACGTTGCTGGCGATGCTGCTCGCAGTGCTCGCGCTCGCGCTGCCCGCATGGTTCATGGCGCGCGCCATCACCCGACCGCTCCGAAAGCTCGCCGTCGCTGCGGAGGCCGCCCGCGCTGGCGCGGTCCGCCCCCCCTTCCCACGCAACGGGCCAAGCGAAGTCCGCGCGCTGACCGAGGCAGTGGCGACGATGCACGATCGGCTGGCGAACCATGCCGAAGCGCGCACCAGGATGCTCGCCTCGATCGCGCACGATCTCGGCACGCCACTGGCGCGCCTGTCGTTCTGGATCGAGCAACTGCCCGATGAAGCCCGCGAGCGCGCAACCCGCGACATCGACGAAATGCGCGCGATGATTAGCGACACGCTTGCCTTTGCGCGCGACGAATCCGGGGAACGCGATTCGACGCTCGTGGAGCTGTCCAGCCTGCTTGATTCGCTGGTCGAGGATATGCAGGTCGGCGGCCACGCAGTCACGATCGAGAGCGGCCCTCGGCTCGTGGTGCGCGGCGACCCGCGCAGCCTGCGTCGCGCGATCGCGAACCTGATCGGCAATGCCGTGCGCTATGGCGATCAGGCCACGGTGCGCTGGCGCGCCGAGGGCGAGCGCGCGATCGTGTCGGTCGAGGACGAGGGGCCAGGGATCGACCTGATGCAGGTCGAGCGCCTGTTCGATCCATTCGTCCGCGGCGAGGCCTCCCGCAATCGGTCGACTGGCGGGACCGGGCTGGGGCTAGCGATCGTCCGCTCGATCGCTGCACGCCACGGCGGCAGCGCGTCGCTCACGAACCGCGCCGGCGGCGGTGGGCTGGCGACGCTGACCTTGCCGATCGCGCGCTGAAGGATCGCGCAACCGGCACCACCGAAACGCCCACGCCGCCGGCCCCTTTGCGGCGCGGCCGGTTGGCCGCTAGATGCGCCGCCATGACGCAGCTCACGCTCTACGACAGCCTGTCGCGCTCGATGCGCGCCTTCTCCCAGCTCGATCCCATCGCGGGCGTGCGCGTCTATTCGTGCGGCCCGACGGTCTACAATTACGCGCATGTCGGCAATCTGCGCGCATACGTCTTCACCGACACGTTATCGCGCGTGCTGACGTGGAAGGGGCATGATCTCACCCACGTCATCAATATCACCGACGTCGGGCATCTGACGTCGGATGCTGACGCCGGCGACGACAAGATGGAGGCAGCAGCGAAGCGCTCGGGGCAGGATATCTGGGCAATTGCGCGCCACTATACTGAGGCCTTCAAGCAGAACCTCGTAGACCTCAACATCCGCGCGCCGACGCACCTCCCGCTGGCGACCGATCATATCGCCGAGATGCTAGACTTCGCGCGCGCGATCGAAGCGAAGCATTGCTACCGTTTGGAGAGCGGCCTCTACTTCGATGTGAGCACGGTCCCGGAGTACGGACGGCTCGCGCGGTCGGCCGACGATGTCGGCGAGGGTCGGATCGATCCGGTCGAGGGCAAGCGTCACGCGCAGGATTTCGCGATCTGGCGCACGTCGCCGCCGGGGGAAAACCGGCAGATGGAATGGGATTCGCCATGGGGCCGCGGCGCGCCGGGATGGCATCTCGAATGCTCGGTGATGAGCCGGAAGTATCTCGGCGACGGGTTCGATATCCACACCGGCGGAATCGACCACCGCGAGATCCACCATCCCAACGAGATCGCGCAGAACCAGGCGCATTGCGGCTGCGGCGACAGCGGCGCGAACTTCTGGATGCACAACAACTTCCTCGTCGACCGCACGGGGAAGATGAGCAAATCTTCGGGTGACTTCCTGACGCTGCAGGCGCTGGTTGATCGTGGTTTCCATCCGTTGTCGTACCGGATGCTGTGCCTCCAGGCGCACTATCGCAGCGAGCTGGAGTTCTCGTGGGAGAACCTCGGCGCGGCGCAGGTGCGGCTGAAGCGGCTGGTACAGGCGGTTGAAGCGCTACGTTCGCGCCGCGACGAGCCGGCGAAGGGATCGGCCGAAGCCTATCGCAGGCAACTCGAGGCGGCGGTTTCGGACGATCTGAACACGCCCAAGGCGCTTCCGTTGCTGGACGCGTTGGTCGGAGACAAATCGATGTCAGCGGGCGATCGGCTGGCGGCGCTGGAGGATTTCACGGTTATACTCGGATTGCCACTCGATCAGTTGACGCGGGCAGACCTGCGTGTGCGGCCGGTTACGGCGACGATCGACGTCGCGGCGATCGAAGCGCGGTTGGCGGAGCGGCGGGCAGCGCGGGAAGCGAAGGACTTCGGCACTTCGGATGCGATCCGCGACGAGCTTGTGAAAGCGGGTGTCGAGGTGATGGACGGCGATCCGCTTGGCTGGGACTGGCGAATGACAGGCTGACGCCGCGACCGACCTTTACTTCCCCATCGGCTGATCGCGCGCGGACAGGATTGGTGGGACGTACACGCCCGCCCCCGCCGGGATCGCTGCCACCGCCGCGCGGATCGCCGCTATACGCTTCTCTGTCGCCGGATGCGTGCGGCTGCGAAACAGCCCACCGTCGATGTCCGAGCCACGTTCCTGCCAGAACCGCGCCGCTGACTCTGGATCGTAGCCCGCATTATGCAGCAACGTGACGCCGAGCACATCGGCCTCGGTCTCGGCTAGTTGGCCGATGCGCGCGTTGCGACCGATTTCTCCGAGAAGGCCGCCCTTCACCCCGGCCGCCTCCAGCCGCGCGCGATGGCGCAGGATCAGGTGCGCAAGCTCGTGTGCGACGATCACCGCGGTCTCGTCATCGCGATACCGCTCGAAGAAACGGACGCCGATCTGGATGATCCGACCGTCCGATTGCGCCGTCATCTCCGGTCCAAGCATGACTTCGTAGCGCGCTCGGCAGCCGCGCGGCGCGGAGATCGTGACATCCTGCCGGCGGCCGTCGCGCACGATTGTCAGCGGTAAGTGCTCCCCCTGCGTCGCCAGCAGTTCGAGCGCTTGGTCCCGATCGGTGCTAGAAGGCGCGGTCGCCTCCTCAGTGAGTGGATGGCCCCCAATCGCAGCTACGCCGTCGTCCGTTTGGATCCCCGCACGCGCAGCCGCGGAACCGGCGACCACAGCCTCCACGCCGATCGGCACCGCAAAACCAAACGTCGCGCGGGCAGCCTCGGCAGTCTGCGAATCATACTGGTTCACCGCGTGCAGGACGAGGCCCGTCGCCGGCGCCTGTTCGCGGCACAAGGGGGCATTGGCGGTGGCGAGCCGATGAACAATTGTCGCCAGCCGCAGGTCGATTGCACGCAACGCATTCAGATCGTTGACGTTAAGGCCGGCTGGCGGGGCAGCGAGCAGGAGGGCGGCGAGGAGGACAAGCTTCACATCAACCCCGATAGGCGAGCCTTGCGACACGCGCTATCACGCATCGTCATGAAGGCTGTCCTCCCCGCGCTCGCCCGTCCGATCCTCGAACCGCAGCTGCCCACGGACCTCGAGGTCGCATGGTGGAGCAAAGCGGCCGAGGCGAAGCAGATGATCGTGGACGCAGACATTGCTTGGATCGACATGCAGCCCGCGCGGCTGATGGACGAGGCACTTCGTGGCGCGGGGCCGAACCTCAAGTGGGTCTCGACGATCTACGCTGGGTTGGACGCATTCCCGCTCGACGTGCTCCGTGCAAAGGGCACGATCCTGACCAATGGCGCGGGAATCAACGCGCTGGCAGTCGCCGAATATGCCGTGCTAGGCGTCCTTGCCGCAGCCAAGCGCTTTGACGAAGTGATCCGCGCGCACGATCGCGCCGAATGGCCGGCGGACGCGCCGGGCAAGATCGAGCTATTCGAGACCAAGGCGCTGATCGTCGGCCTAGGTGCAATCGGCAGGCTCATCGGCGAGCGGCTTGAGGCCTTTGGCGTCACCGTTACCGGCGTGACGCGATCAGGCAGCGACGGAACGCTGACCCCGGATGTCTGGCGTGACCAGATCGGCACCTTCGACTGGGTGATCCTCGCCGCGCCGTCGACGGGCGAGACGAAGGCCATGATCGGCGCGAATGAATTGGCGGCGATGAAGAGCAGCGCCTGGCTGATCAATATCGCGCGCGGCGACATGATCGACGACGACGCGCTAATTGCGGCGCTCCACAGCGGCAAAATCGGCGGCGCGTTCCTCGATCCGACCAACCCGGAGCCGCTGCCGGCCGACCATCCGCTTTGGAAGGCGCCGAATTGCATGATCACCATGCACCTATCCGGCCGCAGCCAGACCAAGATGTTCCAGCGCGCCGCAGCGCTTTTCCTGCGCAATATGGCAGCATTCCGTGCTGGCGAGCCGATGGAAAACGTCGCCGATCTTGATCGCGGTTACTGACGCGGAGCGGGTTAGCCGATCAGCCCATCATCGTTGGCCGCAAGCACGCGGCCCATCGCGTCGAACAGATTGTCCATCGCGACGGGCTTGAAGATCACTTCATTCGCCCCGGCAGCGATGCATCTCTCTCGCAGGTCAATCGCGGTGTCCGCCGTCACGACAATGATCGGTACGCGGCCCTTGTAGTCATTCCGCGCACGAATGTGGCCGATCGCGGTGATCCCATCCATCCCGGGCATGCGCAAATCAACCAGCAGGATGTCGTAGTCGTTCGCGTCGATCAGCCGCAGCCCTTCCTCGGCGCTTTCGGCTTCGACCATGTCGGCACCAGCGACTTCAAGCATATCGCGAACCACGCGGCGGTTCATCCGGTCATCTTCGATGAACAACACGTTCATGGCCGCGGGCCGAAGAGGCAGATCAAACGCTTCATCTCCTTCGGCGCTATCGTCTCAAGCCGCTTGTGGCACAAGGGCGAGGTCACTCGGTTCATCGCTGAACAATTGTCGAACCAGTTCATCCTTCCCGATGGGCTTGATGATGAATCGCGTTATCCCTGCATTCGAGAAAGCCGCTCGCTCAGCGAGCTCAAGTGGCGGACCCAGCAACGCGACCGCCGCGCGGGGAGCGGCTGCTGCGATGATCGCGGCTGCTACCACCGGATCATCCGCTACGCGTAAGGTCGTATCATCGATCAGCACCGTTCCCGGTTGTTCCTGGGCCAGCCATTCGATGGCATCCGCGGCAGTACTGGCAAAAGCTACCGTGCCGCCAGCCGGCGTGAGCAAGGCCTTGAACATCGCCCGCGTGATGGGATTGCGATCGACCACCAACACGCCCTCACCCCCTATCAACTCGCTCCCCGGCGCCTCGACGGCCACGTAGGGTAGGTCGAGCGTAAAGGTAGCGCCCTCGCCCGGGGCGCTGGCTACCGTGACATCGCCACCCATCGCGCGCGACAGGTTGCGGCAGATCGACAGGCCAAGGCCCGTCCCGCCAAACTGCCGTGTCGTTCCCGCATCCGCCTGGCGGAATGGCTCAAAAATGAGCTCGTGCTTCTCCGCGGCAATGCCGATGCCGCTGTCTGCGACGATCATCCGCCAGCGATCACCATAGATCGCCGTCGTAATGGCAACATGACCGCCCGGCGTGAACTTCACTGCGTTCGATAGCAGGTTGAAGGCGATCTGTCGCAGCCTGGTCGTGTCGCTGAGCGCCCAGCCCGGCCCGTGCTCCAGGTCGGTTGCGAAGCGCAGCCCCTTGGCGTGAGCCTGATCAGACCACATCCGCGCAGCCTCCGCGATCGTGCGGTGCACGTCAGCCGGCACCTCCTCGATCGTCATCTTGCCGGTTTCCATCTTCGCCACGTCGAGAATGTCATCGACCAAAGCCCGCATCGTCACGCCGGCGCCATGCACGACCGATAGACGGTCGCGCGTTCCGGCATCTGTCTTCGGATCTGCGAGCATCACCTGGGTCATGCCGAGTATGCCGTTCAGCGGCGTGCGGATTTCATGGCTGGTGGTGGCGAGGAATTCGGTTTTAGCGGCCAAGGCCTTGCCAAGCGCCGTGTTCGACTTGGCCAGCGCATTGCGGCTGCGACGGATGGTAAACAGCCCGATGCCGAGCAGCGCGATGATGACGAGCGTTGCCAATGCCACGCCCAAGAACATTTGCCGTTGAGTGCTCGCGCGCGCGCGTTCGAAGGAAATGCTTTTCTGAAGGTCCGCCGCTCTGAGTTGCGCTATGCGGAGTTCCTGGTTCGCGAAGTCAAATTGTGCGGCGGCAATGGCGGAGCTGTTCGACCGCGCCGTAGCAGTCGCCTGGTCGTCAAGCCGCTTCAGGGCAGCGAGGTGCGGGAGCGCGAGATCGGTTCGTCCGAGCTTCCGGTAGATGCGATACGCGACATCATGCGCTGGCCGCTCGGGCGGCAACGTCGCGGCGAGGTCGGCGCCGCGGAAACGTTCTTCTATCAACCGTTGTGCCTTGGAGATGTCACCGCGATCGAACGCGGCGGCAGCTGCCAGTGCGACGAACGTCGGTCGATAGGCGGCCGCATCATGTGCGGCGGTGCGTGTCATGCCCTCTGCGATTGCACGATCAGCACCAGCGACGTTTTTCGCCGCGAGCCTCACGTCGGCGACGTTGGTGAGGATCTGAGCGTAGAGCACTGGGCTCTTCATTTCACGAGCGATCTCCAGTGCCTTGTCGAGTTCAACTTCGGCTTCGCCGAAGCGGCTCAACTCTCTCAGCGCCAAGCCGCGGCCATTATGGATTGCGACAGACAGGCCCGGATCCGCGCGGTAGGCGTCCATCGCCTCGCCGAAATAGCGGAGCGCGCCAACGTGATCATTGCCGCTGCCATAAACGACGGCGATCATGATCAGTGCCTTCGCGCGGCTGCGCGTGTCGCCCGACTCACGAAACATGCCATGCGCGCGTCGAAGATCGGACAACGCGCCACCAACGTCGCCAGTCGCGTACAGAACTCCGCCTTCGGACAGAAGTATGTCAGCGTTTAGCTGGCTGCCCGGTGCGGCACGCTCGACGATCTGGCGCGCCTTGGCCAAATACTGAGCCGCACGCGCGTTCTGCACCACGCGGCTGTATCCTTCGCCGAGAAGCCAGAGCGCCGTCGCCTCCATACGGGGCGATCGTTGTTCCTTGGCATAGGATAACGCCCGCTCGGCGCGTCCGATTGCTGCATTCGGATCGGCGAGCATGCCCGCCTTCACTTCAGCCGCCATGGCCTCGAAGCGCGGATCGGTAACTGCAGGCACGCGAGCTGCAGCGAGGAGAAGAAGTGCTCCGAACAAAGCCGCTATGCGTACACGGCAGCCGCTGCGGTTCATCCGCGTTTCCACGCGGCGGCAAGACGCGTGAACGACGCTCGCGTGTCCTGCGGCGCCTGATGATGATGGTCCTCCACAAGAAAGGTCATCAACGCATCGAGTGCGATCGGGCGGCTGATGAGGAACCCCTGGACCATGTCGCACCCCATCACGGTCAACAGCGCAAGCGCTGCGTGCGTCTCAACTCCTTCTGCCACCACCTCCATCT
The DNA here is from genome assembly GCF_020866845.1 of Sphingomonas radiodurans. Taxonomy (NCBI): domain Bacteria; kingdom Pseudomonadati; phylum Pseudomonadota; class Alphaproteobacteria; order Sphingomonadales; family Sphingomonadaceae; genus Sphingomonas; species Sphingomonas radiodurans. The sequence goes on along the minus strand of NZ_CP086594.1, from coordinate 3,228,349 downwards.
CAAGCGCGTGCGCGAGATCGATCGTGGATCGAACGATTAGCGGATCACGGTTGGAGCTCGTGAGCTGCGTGACGAAAAGCTTGTCGATCTTCAGCTCACGCGCCGGAAGCTGCTTCAGATAGGCGAGGCTTGAGAGACCGGCGCCATAATCGTCGATCGCGATGGTGATTCCGATGTCGGCGAAACGCTGCAAATTCGCGATCGCCGACTGCGGATCGCGGATCACCGATGTCTCGGTCACCTCAAAGCCTAATTTGGCGTCAGCCTCGGCGACGAGGCGGCAGGCGGCATCGACGAAGGCCTCATCGGCGAGCAACTGACCGGAGATGTTAATGAAGATGCGCAGATCGTGGCCGGACGCTTGCAGCCTGCGCTGATCAACGATCGCGCGGCGAATGGTCCAGAGCGTCAGTAGATCGATTACGCCGCCATCCTCGGCCGCAGTGATAAAATCACCGGGTAAGACCAGACCGCGCACCGGGTGGCGCCAACGCACCAACGCCTCGGCGCTACCGATCTCTTGGCGACGAACGTGGACCTTGGGCTGGTAGAGCAGCAGGAGCTGATCTTCGTTGATCGCAACGCGCAGCTCTTGCGCCAACCGCCGCACCTCGCGCGCGCCCGGCCCGGCGAGATCGTGACGAACGGGAGAGTCGATCGTACGGGCTTCCGCCAACGCCGCTTCGGCCTCCTCGATCAGACGTATATCATCGGTCTGAGGTACGCGCCCGGCAGCAGCGCCAAAGACAATGTCGAGCCGATGCTCCTCTCCGTCCAGGTCGAATGGCCTCGCACAGGCATCGCGCAACAGGTCGAGCGTACAGTCGAGATCAGATGCTGCATCGCCCTCGAATGCGATTTCGACGCTACTCCGTCCCGCCGCGAACGCGCGCAGATCGGGTAACTCGGCGCGCACCCGTGCCAAAACGTCTTCAACGAGCAAATCGGCGCGAGCGCAGCCGACATGGCGGCGTATCGGAGCGAAATTGCCGATCTCTGCGAGCACCACGAACCGCCAAGTCGGACGCGGCACCACCATAGCGGCTAAAGCAGCAATGCCCCGCCGGCCCGGGGGCGGGGCATGCATGATGGAAGAGCCCGGATCAGACATCGGGCCGGGGATAGGTCGCGAGGCCTGAAGATACCTTTAACCCAGCAACTCGGTGGCTGGAATCGTGGTTAATATTTGTTAGGCCTGTTGTGAAATGGTGAAGATTTCGTTAAGGCTAAATTCGCGCTAAGTTTATGCGCCAAACTAGGGAGTTCGCCATGCTCGCTTTCATCATCGCCCTGATCTGGGGCACGGACGTCAAGCCCTGGTAAAGGGTCGGCGATCAACTGAGGCGCTCACCTTCTGCGGCTAGGCAGAACATGGTGTCGCTTATGTATTGATCGCATTTAAGTATCAGTCGTGTGCTGAGATAATTAGCTAAGCACCGGAAAAGCAAAAAAAGACCCTCGATTCTCCATAAAGGGATCGAGGGTCTTTCATGTTAATTGCGTATTTTGAAGATCACTGACTGACCAAATAAAGCTTCGTCCGGTCAACGCAGACTTTCGGCTACAGCTTCATTAATAATGCGGCCCGCGCGGATGTTTAGACCGGCCATCAGGCCTTCATCCTCATCACATGCCGCTATGCCTTTAGCTGCCAGTGCGAGGCCGTAAGGCAAGGTCGCATTATTGAGCGCATGACTCGATGTTAGCGGCACCGCACCCGGCATGTTTGCGACGCAATAGTGGATCACGCCATCGACCTCGTACGTCGGATCGGCATGGGTGGTCGCATGGCTCGTTTCGAAGCAGCCGCCCTGATCGATTGCCACATCGACCAGCACCGCACGACGTTTCATGTGACCCAGCATCGCGCGCGTCACGAGCTTGGGGGCCGACGCGCCGGGAATCAGCACCGCGCCTATAACGGCATCGGCCTCACCGATCTCCTGCTCGATCGCCTCGAGCGTCGACACGCGCGTGCGCACTCGACCCTGGAACAGCTCGTCAAGCTGACGCAGGCGCGGGATCGAGCGATCGACAATCGTGACCTCCGCCCCCAGCCCGACCGCCATGCGCGCGGCATGTGTGCCGACCACGCCGCCACCGAGCACCACGATCCTCGCCGGCGCCACGCCGGGGACGCCACCCATCAGCACGCCACGGCCGCCATTATACGCTTTCAACGCCGAGCCCGCAGCCTCGATCGACAAACGCCCAGCGACTTCGCTCATTGGCGCCAGCAGCGGGAGGCCACCTGCACGATCGGTTACCGTCTCATAGGCGATCGCCGTCACGCCAGAGGCCATCAGGCCTTTTGCCTGTTCCGGGTCGGGTGCGAGATGAAGATACGTGAAGAGGATCTGATCCTCGCGCAGTTGAACCCACTCGCTCGGCTGCGGCTCCTTTACCTTCACGATCATCTGAGCGCGATCGAACACGTCGGCGGCAGTCGGCAGGATCGTGGCACCGGCGGCTACATAGGTATCGTCGTCTGCGGCGATCCCAGACCCGGCACCGGTCTCGACCAGCACTTCATGACCGTGGGCGACGTATTCCCGGACCGCACCCGGCGTCAGCCCAACGCGATACTCGTGGTTCTTGATTTCCTTGGGTAAACCGACGCGCATTCATGCCTCCTGGTATCAGGTGAAACCACATAGGCGCGGACGCCGTATGCCGCCAGCATTCAAACGACAAAAGGCCGCGCCGGAAGTTCCGGCACGGCCCATGTACAACGCAAAATAAGGCGGTTAGATATCGTCGCCGAGAGCGCCCTTGATCTTGCCGGCAACCTGCTGCCCCTTGCCCTTCAACTCCTGGCCAGCGCCTTCAGCTTCAAGCCGATCGTCTGCCGCAGTCCGGGTCGCAGGATCCTTGTCAGCAACAGCCTGCTTGGCCTTGCCGATTGCTTCGTTGACGTTGCCTTTGATCTTGTCGACGAGTTCGCCCATGATGATGACCTCCTGATCTGTGTTACGAAACAACGTCATACCGCAACAGTTTGTTCCATCAGGCGCGCGGATGTGCATGGCGGTAGACGTCGAGCAAGTGCGCAGCGTCGACCGCGGTGTAGATCTGAGTAGAGCTAAGGCTTGCATGTCCAAGTAGCTCCTGCAGCGCGCGCAGATCAGCGCCGCGCCCTAGCAGATGCGTGGCAAAAGAGTGTCGCAGCGCATGGGGCGTGGTGCGCTCCGACAGGCCGAGTTGCACCCGCGCTGTTCGCACTGCCGCTCGGATCACGCCGGGCGACAGCGTGCCGCCGCGGAGGCCGCGGAACAGCGGCGCGGTGCGCTCGACCGGCCAGGGGGACGCGCGACAATATTCCTCGATAGCGGCGCGCACTGGCGCCAGCAGCGGGACGATCCGCGTCTTGTCGCGCTTGCCGGTAACAGTGATCGTCTCGCCCAGTGGCAGCGCCGCGCCCGTCAGCGCCAGCGCCTCGCCGATCCGCAGCCCAGCGCCATAGAGCAGCAGCAGCAACGCCCAGTCGCGCTTGCCTACCCATTCGACGCGCGCACCGTCGCCAACTTCCTGCGCGAGAGCGACGGCCTCATGCGGCGCGATCGGGCGCGGCACCCCCTTGCGAACGCGCGGCCCCTTCAGCCGAGGTGCAGCCCCTTCCCCACCCGCCCAGTCGAGAAAGTCCCGCGCGGCGGATAATTCGCGCGCCGCTGAGGCATTCGACAGCCCCTCGCCGCGTCGCTGTGCCAGGAATGCGCGCAAGTCCGTCGCCGAGACGCCGGCGAGCGTGGCGCGGTCGGCTGGGCCGCCCCAATGATGAGTGAGGAAACCGATCAAGCGCACCGCAGTTGCCCGGTAGGCACGGACGGTGTGGATCGAGCGGCGGCGGTCGCGCGTCAAGTGCGCGGCATAAAGGTTTGGCAGGTCTTCCACTGCCCGTGCGCATACCACCCGCTTTCTTCCGAGTCGCCTACACGCCATATGCAGGCCAATGTCTCGTGCCCGTGTTCTCGTGCTCAACGCTGCGCTTGGTCCGCTCGATTATCGGGTCCCGCAAGGCATGCACGTCGAGCCGGGATCGATTGTCGTTGCGCCGTTGGGTCCACGGCAGTTGCTCGGCGTGGTCTGGGAGCCCGAGCGGATGGGCTCGGATGCCGAGGTCGGTGACAACCGGCTGCGCAATCTCGTTGCCGTCGCCGATGCGCCGCCGTTGCGGCCGGCGCTGCGACGGCTGGTCGAGTGGACTGCGGACTATTACCTCGCGCCGCCGGCGTCGGTGGTGCGGATGGCGCTATCCTCGACCTCGGCGCTGGAGGGCTCGCGGATCGCGGTCGAATATCGTGTCACCGGTCAAGTGCCGCCACGCCTGACGCCGCAGCGCGAGCAGGCGCTGGAGCGGATCGGCGACCGCCAGGGGCTGATCCGCGAGCTGGCGACGATCGCCGACGTGTCGGACGGCGTGATCCGCGGGCTGGTGAAGGCCGGTGCGATCGAGAGCGTCGAGGTCGATATCGACAGCCCGTACCCGGTGCCCGACCCCGATCATGCGCCGCCGACGCTGTCGGCAGAACAGACTGAAGCCGCCGATGCGCTGGTTGCCGATGTGGCAGCGCATGCCTTCCATCCGACCCTGCTCGACGGGGTGACCGGATCGGGCAAGACCGAGGTGTATTTCGAGGCAGTCGCGGAGGCGTTGCGGCGAGGCCGGCAAGTGCTCGTGCTGCTGCCTGAAATCGCACTCACCGAGCCGTTCCTGAAGCGCTTCCACGATCGCTTCGGGTGTGAGCCGGTGGCGTGGCACTCCGGTTTGCGCTCGACCCAGCGCCGCCGTGCTTGGCGGGCAATCGCCAGCGGCGAGGCACGGGTCACCGTCGGCGCGCGGTCGGCGCTGTTCCTGCCCTATGCCAATCTCGGGCTGATCGTGGTCGACGAAGCGCATGAGACCAGCTTCAAGCAGGAGGATGGCGTCCATTATCATGCCCGCGACGTGGCGGTGATGCGGGGGAAGTTCGAAGGCTGCCCGGTGATCCTCGCCTCCGCGACGCCGGCGATCGAGACGCGGCAGCAAGTGACGCTTGGCAATTATGCCGAGGTGAAGCTGCCGGGCCGGTTCGGCGCGGCGGAGATGCCGGCGATTGAAGCGCTCGACCTGCTCGAACATAAGCCCGATCGCGGCCGCTGGCTGGCGCCGCCGCTGGTGAAGGCGCTGGAGGAGACACTCGAGCGCGGCGAGCAATCACTGCTGTTCCTCAACCGTCGTGGCTACGCTCCCCTCACCTTGTGCCGGCACTGCGGGCATCGCTTCCAGTGCCCGAATTGCACTGCGTGGATGGTCGAGCATCGGCTGACGCGGCGGTTGGCGTGTCACCATTGCGGCCATGTCGAACCGATCCCGCGCGCTTGCCCGGAGTGCGGCGAGGAAGACAGCCTCGTCGCGTGCGGTCCCGGGGTCGAGCGGATCGCGGACGAGGTGACCGCGCTGTTCCCCGAGGCACGCGTCGCGGTCGTCACCTCGGACACGATCTGGTCGCCGGCGAAGGCGGCGGAGTTCGTCGGGCGGATGGAGGCGGGCGACATCGATATCGTCGTTGGCACGCAACTCGTGACGAAGGGCTATCACTTCCCGAACCTGACGCTGGTCGGCGTGGTCGATGCGGATCTTGGCCTCGAAGGCGGTGACTTGCGCGCGGCGGAGCGGACGTTCCAGCAGATCCGCCAGGTATCGGGTCGCGCCGGGCGCGGCGAGAAACCGGGGCGGGTCTTCATCCAGACGCACTCGCCCAAATCACAAGTGATGCAGGCGCTGGTGTCGGGTGATTCCGATGCTTTCTATGCGGCGGAGATCGAATCGCGACAGGAAGCCGGCGCGCCGCCGTTCGGGCGCTATGCGGCGATCATCGTGTCGAGCGAGGACCAACCGGTAGCGCACGACATCGCCAAGCTCATCGGTCGCAGCGCCCCCGAGGTGGAGGGGATGCACGTCTATGGCCCTGCCCCGGCGCCGCTCGCGATGCTGCGCGGTCGCCACCGCTATCGCTTGCTGGTCCACGCCCGCCGCGCGCTCGACGTGCAGGATGTGATCCGTGGGTGGCTTGGGGCGCTCGACTGGCCAAGCAAGGTCCGCGTGGCGGTGGACGTGGATCCGTATAGTTTCCTATGAGGATGGTTGCGACTGCCGGGACGCGGAGCCGGCGACCGCGATCATGCCGCTCGCCACACCGATGCCGACAAAGATATCGATAAAATAGTGCGCGCCGACCAGCGGTGTCGTTGCGACCATCGCCACGTTGAGCGCCATGAAGGCAGGTCCGATCAGACGGAGGTGTCGGAAGCTCCAGAACAATAGGGTAGCTCCCGCAGCATGGAAGCTGGGAACGGAGATCAGGCCTGTCATGTTTTGCGGCGACAGCGTCGTCAGCGCGCCAGAACGGATGTCGTTCAGCAACCGCACCGGCAGCCAACCCGTGTCGACACCAAGTGCCGGAATGTTGGAGTGCGAGATCCCGTACAGGACATATGGCGACGCGGCCGTGACGAAAGGGAAAACGATTAGGCACGTTGCCAGGGTCAGGAACCAACCATGGACAAAACGCCAGCATTCACGCTCGAACCCGAACCCCGCGAGCAATGTCACTAGTAGAAAAGGCTGCCACAACAGCGTCTGATAAATGGACGACATCAACCTCACAAGATGATCGTTCGTGTGCAGGACTTCGAACATCTGCCGCCATGTAAACACTGGCCAAATCACGGCATCGAGGCGAGCGAGTTCTGCGTCGCGGTAAGGTAACGCGATCGTCGCAAAAAGCACGCTGAGGCAAGCCGTTGCCATGGATGCCGCCATGAGGAGAACGGCAGCTTCGATCGCGGACGCGAGGCGACCGAACCCACGCTTGCGCAGTGTCAACGCGAGCGCGGCCAGGCCTGCCAGAACAAGAACCATCACCTGCAGGTCGGCCCCAGCAACGCTAAACCCCAGCGCCGGCACCAGCGCCGCAATCAGCGAAACCATGACGAACAGCAGCGTGTAACTCGGTCGCGCCTCAATCGCGCCAAACGAACTACTATCGACCGGCTTGTCGACGCTCGACAACGATGGGGTCAGCGGCGCGGTTGCCATCCGTGCCCCTATGCCGCTCGTTCGTTAAGTTAGAGTTTAGCAGCAACCTGACAATCGATTACAGGCTCAGGCAGCGTGTTCGGCGAGCACCGTCAATCCGCGCGCGTTCACTTCGGCGAAGCCGCCGCGGATCGCGATCGTCTCCGACGCGCCCCCGGCGGTGCGCTGAACGAGGAGATCGCCGTCGCGGATCGTCGACATCAGCGGCGCATGGCCTTCAAGCACGCCGAAGTCGCCTTCGGTGCCCGGGACGGTGACCATATAGACCTCTTCGCTGCGGACGAGGCGTTCGGGGGTGACGAGTTCGAAGTGGAGCATTTCACTTAACCTTCCCCCTCTCCCCTTCAGGGGAGAGGGCCGGGGAGAGGGGCAGTTTGCGGAGAAGGGGCTATTTGCTGCCCCTCTCCCAACCCTCTCCCCTGAAGGGGAGAGGGCTTTCTATTAACTACGCTTCCTGCGCGAGCTTCTCGGCCTTGGCGACGACGTCGTCGATGCCGCCGACCATGTAGAACGCCGACTCCGGCAGATGATCATACTCGCCGTTCACCACCGCCTTGAACGAGCGGACCGTGTCGTCGATCTGCACGAACTTGCCGCTGATGCCGGTGAACACTTCGGCGACGTGGAACGGCTGCGACAGGAACTTCTGGATCTTGCGCGCACGGCTGACGGTGAGCTTATCCTCTTCCGACAGCTCGTCCATGCCGAGGATCGCGATGATGTCCTGGAGGCTCTTGTACTTCTGCAGGATCGTCTGGACGGCACGCGCCGTGTCGTAGTGGTCCTGGCCGACAACGCGCGGCTCCAGCACGCGGCTTGTCGAATCCAGCGGATCGACCGCGGGATAGATGCCGAGTTCCGAGATTGCGCGGTTGAGCACGGTCGTCGCGTCCAGATGGGCGAACGACGTTGCCGGGGCCGGATCGGTAAGATCGTCCGCGGGGACGTACACGGCCTGCACCGAGGTGATCGACCCCTTGTTGGTCGAGGTGATCCGCTCCTGCAGCGCACCCATGTCGGTCGACAGCGTCGGCTGGTAGCCCACTGCCGACGGGATACGGCCGAGCAGCGCCGACACTTCGGCGCCCGCCTGGGTGAAGCGGAAGATGTTGTCGACGAAGAACAGCACGTCCTGGCCCTCAACGTCGCGGAAATATTCCGCGATCGTCAGGCCCGACAGTGCGACGCGGGCGCGTGCGCCCGGCGGCTCGTTCATCTGGCCGAACACGAGCGCGACCTTCGAGCCCTCCGACTGCGGATTGCCGTCGGCATCCTTGGCGATGACGCCAGCGTCGAGGAATTCGTGATAGAGATCGTTGCCCTCGCGGGTGCGCTCGCCGACGCCGGCGAACACGCTGGTGCCGCCGTGGCCCTTGGCGATGTTGTTGATCAGTTCCTGGATCAGCACGGTCTTGCCGACGCCGGCGCCGCCGAACAGGCCGATCTTGCCGCCCTTCGCATAGGGCGCGAGCAGGTCGATCACCTTGATGCCGGTGACGAGGATCGCGCTTTCGGTCGACTGGTCGACGAACAGCGGCGCGCTCGCATGGATCGGCGCGTGATGCTCGGAGTTGACCGGGCCACGCTCGTCGATCGGCTCACCGATAACGTTGAGGATGCGACCGAGCGTCGCCGGGCCGACCGGCACGGTGATCTGTGCGCCCGTGTCGGTCACGTTCTGGCCGCGGGTCAGGCCCTCGGTCGAGTCCATCGCGATCGTGCGGACGGTGTTTTCGCCGAGATGCTGCGCAACTTCGAGCACCAGCCGCTGGCCGTTGTTGCTCGTTTCCAGCGCCGACAGGATCGCGGGCAGATGATCCTGCTCGAACGTCACGTCGACGACGGCGCCGATCACCTGGCTGATGCGGCCCACTTTGTTGCTGCCCGAAATGGTCGGGCGATCCTCGAGGATGGTGGCCATCTTGCTTCTACCTTCTTCGTCGTACCTGCAGGGGCAGGAATGTGTCTGTTGTCGTGTCGGCCCGGATCGAACCGGGGTTAGTCTGTCGTCGCGTCGGTTGCGCCCGATATAGGCGCTGCCTCGGTAAACGTCACGGTCAGCCGGCGTTCGGTCGGAGTCGTGGTGCGCACCACGGCATAATCGGCACCCGCCTTAAGCTTGCCGACCAGCGGCTTTTCGCCGTGAATCGCCTTGACCGCCGTATCACCGCCAGTGACGCCGAGCTGCGATAGCGCTTGCTTCATCCAAGCATCAAACTGATCGCGCGCCTGCTGATCGTTCGCCATCTGCGGCTCGACCAGCCGGAATTCGACCTTGTTCAGCGCCTTCTCGTCACCGCTGGCGGTGAAATGCGCCATCACCGGGTTTGTCGCGGAGGGATCAGTCAGCGCGGTCGGCACTGCTTCCGATCGCCACTCCCCGCCCTTCTTCTCATAGGGGCCGGGGCGGAGGCCAATGCGGCCGAACTTGTCGATCGACGTCTTTGGATCGGAGAAGACGCCGCTCCAGCTGCCGCCCGCGAGGTTCGGCGAGGCGAAGGTCTGGCTGGTCTGCGGCGCGGCGGCCTGCTCGTTCGCGGCAGGCTCGCCGGAACAACCCGCCACGGCGAGTGCCGCTGACAGCATGATGCTCGTACGAATCACTGCCGTTGACTTCACAGGGCCTCGGCGCCCGAGATGATCTCGACCAGCTCGGTCGTGATCGCGGCCTGGCGCGCGCGGTTATACTGGATGCTCAGCCGCTTGATCATGTCGCCTGCGTTGCGCGTGGCATTGTCCATCGCGGTCATGCGGCTGCCCTGTTCGGACGCTGCATTTTCGAGCATCGCGCGGAAGATCTGGATCGCGACGTTGCGCGGGAGCAGATCGGCGAGGATCGCTTCCTCGTCGGGCTCATATTCGACCGCCGCGCCGCCATCGTTCGGCGTGTCGATGGTCGTGGTTGGCACTGCGACCGGGATGATCTGCATGCCGGTCGGGATCTGGACGAGCGCCGACTGGAACTTGGCGTAGAACAGATGCGCCACGTCAAACTCGCCTGCCTCGAAGCGTGCGATCAGATCGTCCGCCACTTCGCGCGCCTGGACGAAGCCAAGCTTCTTGTGCTGGCCAAGCTCGTGATCCGCGACGATCGACGTCGGGTAGAAGCGGCGCAGCACGCGGCCCTTCTTGCCGGCGAGATAGAAACGCACGGTCTTGCCCTGCGCTTCGAGCTCTTCGGCCTTCTTGCGTGCGGCGCGCACGATGTTGGTGTTGAACGCGCCAGCGAGGCCACGCTCGGACGTCGCGACGACCAGCAGGTGGACCTGATCCTTGCCCGTGCCGGCGAGCAGCCGCGGGCTATTCTCGCTCACCGTCACCTTCGAGGCGAGGCTGGCCATCACGCCTTCGAGCCGCTCGGCATAAGGGCGGCCAGCGACTGCCGCCTCCTGCGCGCGACGCAGCTTGGCGGCGGCGACCATCTTCATCGCCTTGGTGATCTTCTGCGTCGACTTCACCGAGCCGATGCGGATCTTGAGGGCCTTCAAACTTGCCATCGTGGTCCTCTAACTCCCTCTCCCCTTCAGGGGAGAGGGTCGGGGAGAGGGGCGATCACGAGCGCCGTGCCCTGCCCCTCTCCCGACTTCCCCCGGCTTCCGCCGGGGTCGTCCGCCCTCTCCCTGAAGGAGAGAGGGCAGTTGTTTAGGCGAACGTCTTCGCGAAGGCGTCGAGCGCGCTCTTCACGCCTGCCTTGGCCTCGTCGCCAAGATCGCGGGTGTCGCGGATCTTGGTCAGCGTGGCGGCGTGCTGGTCGCGCATGAACGCGAGCATCGCCGCCTCATAGCGCACCACATCCTGCACCGGCACGGTATCCAGATAGCCATTGGTGCCGGCGAAGATCGACACGGTCTGCTCCTCGAACGGCAGCGGGCTGAACTGCGGCTGCTTGAGCAGCTCGGTCAGCCGTGCGCCGCGGTTCAGCAGCTTCTGCGTCGAGGCGTCGAGATCCGAGCCGAACTGCGCGAATGCCGCCATCTCGCGATACTGCGCGAGCTCGAGCTTGATCGAGCCCGACACCTTCTTCATCGCCTTGGTCTGCGCGGCCGAGCCGACGCGGCTGACCGACAGGCCGACGTTGATCGCGGGGCGGATGCCGGCGAAGAACAGGTCGGTTTCGAGGAAGATCTGGCCGTCGGTGATCGAGATCACGTTCGTCGGGATGTAGGCCGAAACGTCGCCGGCCTGCGTTTCGATGATCGGCAGCGCGGTCAGCGAGCCGGAGCCGTTCGCTTCGTTCATCTTCGCCGCGCGCTCAAGCAGGCGCGAGTGAAGATAGAAAACGTCGCCGGGATAAGCTTCGCGGCCCGGCGGGCGGCGCAGCAGCAGCGACATCTGGCGATAGGCAACCGCCTGCTTTGAAAGATCGTCGTACACGATCAGGGCGTGCATGCCGTTGTCGCGGAAGAATTCGCCCATCGCGCAGCCGGTGTAGGGCGCGAGGAACTGCAGCGGCGCTGGCTCGGATGCGGTCGCGGCGACGACGATGGAATATTCCATCGCGCCATTCTCTTCGAGCGTCTTGACGATCTGCGCCACGGTCGAGCGCTTCTGGCCGATCGCGACGTAGATGCAGTAGAGCTTCTTCGTCTCGTCGTCGCCGGCGTTGACCGACTTCTGGTTGATGAACGTGTCGATCGCGACGGCCGACTTGCCGGTCTGACGATCGCCGATGATCAGCTCGCGCTGGCCGCGGCCGACCGGCACCAGCGCGTCGATCGCCTTGAGCCCGGTCTGCACCGGCTCGTGGACCGACTTGCGCGGGATGATGCCCGGCGCCTTCACTTCGACGCGGCGACGCTCGCTGCTGACGATCGGGCCCTTGCCGTCGATCGGATTGCCGAGGCCATCGACCACGCGGCCGAGCAGGCCACGGCCGACGGGCACGTCGACGATCGTGCCGGTGCGCTTGACGACGTCACCTTCCTTGATCTCCGAGTCCGACCCGAAGATCACGACGCCGACGTTATCGGCCTCAAGGTTGAGCGCCATGCCCTGCACGCCGTTCGAGAATTCGACCATCTCGCCCGCCTGGACGTTGTCGAGCCCGTAGATGCGCGCGATGCCGTCACCGACGCTGAGCACCTGGCCGGTCTCGCTGACCTGCGCTTCGGTGCCGAAATTGGCGATCTGGTCCTTGATGACCTTCGAGATTTCTGCGGCGCGGATATCCATCACTTAGCCTTTCATCGCGCTGGCGAGCGCATTCAATCGGGTACGGATCGACGAATCGATCATCTGGGAGCCGATGCGGACGACGAGCCCGCCGAGCAGGCGCGGATCGATCGACAGATCGACCGATACTTCGCGTCCGACACGGCGGCGAAGCTGCTGCTTGAGTTCGTCGACCTGATCATCGGTAAGCGCATGCGCGCTGGTGACTTCGGCGGAGACTTCGCCGCGATGGCGTGCGGCAAGCGCGCGGAAGGCGCGGATCACCGCGGGCAATTGCGCCAGCCGGCGGTTCTGCGCGAGCACGCCGAGGAAGCTCTTCGTCGTCGCGTCGACGCCGAGCTCGTCGGCGGTCGCGAGCACTGCCCGGCCAGCCGCCTCACGCGGGACGACCGGCGATGTCGTCAGTGCCTTGAAGTCGTCCGACTGATCGAGCGCGGCGCGCACCTTCGCAAGGCTAGCCTCAACCGTATCGATCGTCCTTGCCTGTTCGGCGAGGTCGAACAGCGCGGTCGCATAGCGTCCGCCCAGGCTCGCCTGGATGCTGCCACCTAGATTACCGCTGGAACCATCCACGCGAGTCGAATCCCCATTCGCACTAAGAGTTTACCCCCATGCAGAAACACGGCGCGCGAGCGGCACCGATGCTTGGGTTGGCGGGCGCGTAGCAAAGGGGTAGCGCGGATGCAACAATCGGTGACGGGAGAGACTGCAATGGGCGACATGATCCGCATGACGATGAGCGACGGCGCGGAGATCGCGGTCTATCATGCCGCACCCGAGGGCGAGCGGCGCGGCGGGGTGGTGCTGGTGCAGGAAATCTTCGGCGTCACCGATCATATCCGCGAAATGGCCGACGATTTCGCGAGCGAAGGCTATGAGGTGCTATCGCCCGCGCTGTTCGATCGCGAGCATCCGGGGTTCGAGGCGAGCTATACCGGCCCCGATTTCGAGCGCGCGGTGGAACTCGCGCGCAAGCTGCACCCGTTCGAGCTGTCGCTGAAGGACACGCAGACGTGCATCGATACGCTGGCGGGCAAGGGCGCGGTGTTCGTGATCGGCTATTGTTATGGCGGCTCGGTGGCGTGGGCGGCGGCGACCAAGCTCGATCGCGTCGCGGCGGCGTCCGCCTATTACGGCAGCATGGTACCGCAGTTCGCCGAGGAGGCAGCGCCGCGCGTGCCCGTGATCGCGCATTTTGGCCGGTTCGACGGCGGCATCCCGATGGAGGGGGTGGAAAAGGTGATCGCGAAGGAATTCCCGCTCGCCGAGGTATTCGTCTACGAAGCCGGGCACGGGTTCAACTCGGACCGGCGCAAGGACTATCACGAGCAATCGGCCGATCTGGCGCGCGAGCGGACGCTGGCGTTGTTCCGCGCGAACGGAGGGTAATTGCGTGGGGCGATCGCCCCTATTTCTTCTCTTCAGCTTCCGCCGCCGTTTTCGCCACGACCGCCGCCGCACCGGCGGCGATCACCTCCGGCCCGTTCTTTCCCGCATCGAGCGCGGCGATCATGCGAATGGCGGCATTGTCCGCGCCGGCATGCGGATCATAAGCGAGCGGGCGGAGCAATCTCTTGGCTTCGGCCAACTCGTTCGCCTCGAGCCGCGCCATCGCGGCAGCGAAGCGCACGCCTTCGTCCTGCGGCGCGAGTTCCTGCGCGCGCAGGAGCCCGGTGATCGCCGACGGCCTTGGCTTGCGCCCCTCCATCGCGAAACTCTGCCAGAACAACCACAAGGGTCGCGCATCGTCGGGATCGTTGCGATTGGCGGCAATGATGCTTTGCCGCGCCGCATCCCACGCCGCCGCGTCGGTCGATTTGGCCTCTTCGAGCGCGCGGAGCTTCACCATCCCACGATACAGCAGCGCCTGCATCGACTTGGGATCGCGCGCGATTGCCTTGGCCGCAGCAGCCTCCGATGCATCGTTCTGATCGGCATCATAAGCCATTTCGGCAAGCCATCCCTGCACCACCGGATCATCGGGGAACCGCGCGGCGATCGGCGCGGCCTTGTTGTAGAGCTTGATCCCGCTCTCGCGATCGACGCCGCGAACCGATTCCATCCGCAGATCGATCAGTGCCGCTTCACCCCGCGTCAGCGCGCGAACCGTGACCGTCGGCAGTTGCGCATCGACATAAGGTGAGGTCAGGCCCGGCAGGGTGCGCTTCGACAGATAGCCGCTCACTTCGCGGTTCATCGTGCCGAGATCGCCGAACGCCTGACGTGCCGCCTTGATGCCGGGGACGCCTTGGTTGATCGCGGCAATGTACTTCCCAAACTGGGCGGCGCGTGTGGGATTGAAGCTGACAAAATGCGTCAGCAGCCAACCACGCCCATAGAAGGCATCGATCTGTTCGCTCGACGTCAGCCGGCCGCGCAAGGCGGGATCGAACAGCTGTTCGGCGCTGAAGCGCTGCCCGCCCATCAAGCCATAGGCGCGATGCTGCGCCGGGTAACCGATCACCGCGGCAGTGGGGCCGGTCTTCATCGTCGAGGCGAATTCGGCGAAGCCTTCGGCGTACCACGCCGGAAAGGCGAGATTGTAGCTGCCGAGCAGGAAGTGGTGCGCATATTCGTGAAACAGCACCAGCCGGCCGTTGTTCGAGGCGGTCGTCCAGCCACCCTTGCCGCTGAACGCGAGCGATCCACTAACCCGCGACATATAAAAGCCGCCGACGTTCGTGCAGCGACACAGACGCGCGATGTCGCGATCGTCGACCAGGAACACGGTCAGCTTGCGTGATGCGATGTCGGGTTCGTCGGCCACGTGCATGAAGCGGCGCAGCCCAGCGTCGAGCCGCTCGAGCGCCTCGGACTGGCGCCGGATCGCGGTGTCGCTGCTGTCGGCATAAAGCACGAAGTGGCGTGAGCGCGCCTCAAGCCACTCGGCACGCGCCGAAGGTGCGACCAGCAGCGCACAAAGCGTCGCGACCATAATACGCCAGCGCATGCTCACCCCCTGCCCCATCCCCCAATGGACAAACAGGTTAGCGCCACTTCCGCACAGCGAAACCCCTATTGCGCCCGGCCCCTCGCTTGCACCGCGGCGCGCCGCGCCTCGACGGAATCGGGGGTGACCGCGGCATTGGCGGTAGAGGAACGCTCATGCTCCAGTGCCATCGCTTCGCCGAACGGGCGCGCGAAGCCATCGTCGATCAGCTTCTTGTAAGCGCCGATGAAGTCCGCGTCGGCCGAGGCAATGTCGGCGGCCAGCTTGCGCGCGGCAGGCAGCAGCTCGGCGGCCAGGACGACGCGGTTCACCAGCCCCCAGCGTTCCGCGGTGACCGCATCGAGGAAGTTGCCGCTCAGCGACAATTCCTTCGCGCGCGAGATGCCGATCAGCCGCGACAGCTTCTGGCTGAGGCCCCAGCCGGGCATCACGCCGACGCGCGCGTGCGTATCGGCGAAACGCGCATTCTCGCTTGCGATCAGGATGTCGCAGGCGAGCGCCACCTCGAACCCGCCAGTGATCGCGACCCCGTTGATCGCGCCGATCACCGGCTTGCGGCATAGCTCGATCGCCTTGACCGGGTTCTCCTGCGCGCCCGTGGCGTTGGCGGAGCCGAGCGCTCCGGGCTCGGAGCCCAGCTCCTTGAGATCCAGCCCGGCGGTGAAGGCGCGCTCGCCCGCGCCGGTCAGCACGACCGCGCGCACCTCATCATCCGCGTCGATCGCGGTCATCACCTGATACAGCCGCGTGCGTAGCGCCTTCGACAGGGCATTCATCGCCTGCGGCCGGTTCAGCGTCACCGTCGCGACGCCATCGGCCTTTTCGACCAGTACCAGATCGGTCATCAGCATCTCTCCCGTGTTTGATCCCGTCCTACCGCGATGTTCCACTCCGCACCAAGCCTCTGGCGCCGGCACCGGCGCGGCCATAGCATGCGCTCGTATCGTCGGGGGGCATGCGTGAAACGAGCGATCTTCTTCGGAGCGGCGTTGTCGCTCGGGGTGTCGGCCTTGGCGGCCGAGCAGGCGGAGCCGCCCGCCGTCGGCTTACTTAACCGAGTGGTTGCGGCGGCTGAGCGCGGTGACTGCAACGCTGTCCTGCCGCTGGTCGCCAAGCTGAAGACGATGCGCGAGTTCGCCGATGTACCTGCGTTACGACTTGTCACGCTGCATCTGTCGGCAAGCTGCCTGCACGAACTCAAGCAACCAAGCGCCGCATATGACGATGCGCTGGCAGGAAGCACACTGCCTGACAGCGACGACTACCTCTGGCGCTTGCGGCTATACTATGAGGTCGAGAGAAAAGACTGGCCGGCGGTCGTCGCCACGATCGAGGCGCTCAGCAATGGCCGCGGCGCGACGCTCAACGCGCTGCCGATCAGTAATCTATACACAATCGACACCCAGCTGAAGCGGGCGAAGCTTGCCGCACTGCGCCAGCGCCTTCTCACGGTGCTGGCCGCCGACAGCTATTGGCCTGACGAGCCGGGCGCGACCAACGAGGGTTTCCGCTACCGCAACGCCCTTGCCCTGCAGGAAGCCGGAGACACCAAGGCCGCGCTTGATCTGGTCCGCGGCTTGACGAGCCCCTCGCTTGTGGTCGGCCTCACGCTCGATCCGCGCTTCCGCGCCGCCTTCCCTGCCGAATACGACATTCGCGCGACCGTAGAGCGCGATCTCGCCGCGCAACGCACCGCTGCGGACCGCCATCCCGATGCGATCGGCCCGCTCGTCCGCGTCGCAGACGACCTGCGCCTGCTCGGTCGTCCGCGCGAGGCGCTCGCCACGCTCGATACGATTCGCGCAAAGGTGATGGGCAACGCCCCACTGGTCGATCGCGACGAACAGGCAATCTGGTGGTGGGATCAGATCGCACGCGCGCACCACGCCGATGGCGATGCGCCGGCGGCGATCGCCGCGCTGCGCAGCGGCCGCGCGCTGTCGGAGCACGGCTCGACCAACGTCAGCCTGACCATCAATCTCGCAAACACGCAGCTCGTCACGGGCGACCCGGCCGCCGCGCTTGCGACGCTGGCCGGGTTCAAGACCGATGACGGCAGCGCCAGTCCGTACGGCGTGATGCAGATGATCTCCGTGCGCGGCTGCGCGCGGGTGCGAACCGGTGACCAGTCCGGCGCCGACACCGATCTCGCCTACGCCCGCGCGCATGAAGACGATGATCCAGCCACTGCCACGGCGCTGCTATTGTGTCGCGGCGATCAGGAAGGCGCCGCCGCGTCGCTCGTTGCGCGGCTCGCCAATCCCGAGCGGCGCGCTCGTGCGCTTGAGGAACTCAGCACGTTCGACGAGCCCTCGACGCGCCTGCCGCCAGATCCGATTCGTGCCGCATGGACGGCGGTAGGCCAGCGTCCGGACGTGCAGGCCGCGGCCGAGAAGGCCGGGGGCGTGCGCCGCTTCGCCATCCAGCGCTCAGGCTTCTGACGCTTTGATCGCAAGTCACGGGATGCCCGCGCTCGCCCAAGCGCGTACATCAGCGGCATGACCGACGCCATCGACACCGACGCTGCCTGGGCCGCCTTCGAGCACCGCGATCGCAACGCCGACGGGCAGTTCGTCGTCGCGGTGCGGACGACCGGGATCTATTGCAAGCCGAGTTGCCCGGCGCGTCACCCCAAGCGCGAGAATGTGCGTTTCTATACGGCGCCGGCCGAAGCGCTGGCGGCAGGGTTTCGCGCGTGCCTGCGCTGCCGCCCCGACGAGGTAGGGCGCGATCGCGTCGCGGTGGCGCAAGCAATCGAGTGGATCGAGGCTGCGGAGGAAGCGCCTTCGCTGGAGGGGCTGGCGGCGCGGGTCGGCTATGCACCGCACCACTTCCACCGCCTGTTCAAGCGCGCGACCGGGGTGACGCCGGCGGCCTATGCGCGCGGGCTGAAGGCGCGGCGCGCGGCGGTTGCGCTGGCGGACGGCAGCAGCGTGACCGCGGCGATCTACGAAGCGGGCTATTCCGCGCCGAGCCGATTCTATGCGCATGGCGCGGCGCGGCTGGGGATGAGCCCGAGCGCCTGGACGCGCGGTGGGGCGGGCGTCACGATCCGCTGGGTGATCGTCGACACGAGCCTCGGCGCGATGCTGGTCGCCGCGACCGATCGCGGGCTGTGCCGGATCGCGTTCGATGCGGACGCGACGTCGCTGAGCGCGATCTTCCCGCGTGCGGAGATCCTGCCCGGCGGCGCGGCGTTGGCAACACTGGCGGCGCAAGTCGTCGAAGCGGTCGAATCGCCCGAGCGCGATCGCGACTTGCCGCTCGACGTGCGCGGCACCGCGTTTCAGGAGGCTATCTGGCAAGCGTTGCGGTCAATCCCGCCGGGCGAGACGCGCAGCTATGCCGAGCTTGCCGCGATGGCCGGCCGCCCCGGTGCGGTGCGCGCGGCCGGATCGGCATGCGGCGCGAATCATGTGCCGGTGCTGATCCCCTGCCACCGCGTGACTCGCACCGATGGCGCGATCGGCGGCTATGCCTACGGCCCCGAGCGCAAGCGCACGTTGCTGGCGCGCGAGCGTGGCTAGATCCGGCGCAAATTCGCCCCGCGACCAACGGTATATGGCCATTAAGCAAATCGAAAACCGTTCCGGGTAGCGTTCGCCTGTCGATTAGTGGGACGGGAAGCGAACGTGAGCGCATTCGGGCGTCGTAACGGGGTAGGATCGGGCACACGCCCGGGATTTGGCGTCGCCCGGCCGATGCAGGGCGGCTCCGGCCGGCCCGAAGGTGGCGAGCAGTTTCCGCCGCTCGACAGCGTCGCGATGCCGGGTGAGATCGCCGCGCCCGAATTGGTTGGCGGGATGGCTGGCCAGGGCGACGCGATGCAGCGCCTCGCGGATCGCCAAGCCGCCTCCGGTGAAGCGGGCAACAGCCGCGTCGAGGGCTTCGAACAGTCGATCCACAAGATCAAGGAACAGGTGCTGCCGCGCCTGCTCGAACGTGTCGATCCTGAGGCCGCCGCGACGCTGGGCAAGGACGAGCTGGCGGAGGAATTCCGCCCGATCATCGGAGAAGTGCTCGCCGAACTGAAGCTGACGCTCAATCGGCGCGAGCAATTCGCGCTGGAAAAGGTGCTCGTCGACGAACTGCTCGGGCTCGGGCCGCTTGAGGAGCTGCTGGCCGATCCGGAAATCTCGGACATCATGGTCAACGGGCCCGACCAGACCTTCATCGAAAAGAAGGGCAAGCTGCAGCTCGCGCACATCCAGTTCCGCGACGAGGAGCATCTGTTCCAGATCGCGCAGCGCATCTGCAACTCGGTCGGCCGGCGCGTCGATCAGACCTCGCCGCTGGCCGACGCGCGGCTCAAGGACGGCAGCCGCGTCAACGTGATCGTGCCGCCGCTGTCGTTGCGCGGCACCGCGATCTCGATTCGTAAATTCTCCGCCAAGCCGATCACGCTCGACATGATGGCGGGCTTCGGCTCGATGTCGCCAAAGATGGCGACCGCGCTGAAAATCGCCGGGGCGTGCCGCTTCAACATCGTCATCTCGGGCGGCACCGGCTCGGGCAAGACGACGATGCTGAACGCGCTATCGAAGATGATCGACCCGGGCGAGCGCGTGCTGACGATCGAGGACGCCGCCGAGCTTCGCCTGCAGCAGCCGCACTGGCTGCCGCTGGAAACGCGCCCCGCCAACCTCGAGGGTCAGGGCGAGATCTCGATCCGCGACCTTGTGAAGAACGCGCTGCGTATGCGCCCGGATCGCATCATCCTGGGCGAGATTCGCGGGTCAGAGTGTTTCGACATGCTCTCGGCGATGAACACAGGGCACGATGGCTCGATGTGTACGCTTCACTCCAACTCGCCACGCGAAGCGCTGGCGCGCATGGAGAACATGGTGATGATGTCGGACATTAAAGTGCCGAAGGAAGCGATCAGCCGCCAGATCGCCGATTCGGTCGACATGATCATCCAGGTAAAGCGTCTGCGCGACGGTTCGCGCCGCGTGACCAACGTGACCGAGGTGATCGGCATGGAAGGCCCCGTCATCGTGACGCAGGAGCTCTTCAAGTTCGAATATCTCGACGAGGGCGCCGATGGGAAGATCATCGGCGAATATCGCGCGATGGGGTTGCGGCCTTACTCGCTCGACAAGGCCAAGCAGTTCGGCTTCGACCACGCGTTCCTTGAGGCGTGCCTCTAGGGGCCGGGCGGATGGTGGGCGCTGACGGGTTCGAACCGCCGACCTACTCGGTGTAAACGAGCCGCTCTACCAGCTGAGCTAAGCGCCCCCTCTCGGGAGGCCGGCGGTGTAGCGCGATTTGTGGAGCGCACAAGGCACTTCCTGGCCTGGAACATGCCGGTTGTAACCGCGAGCGCATTGCCCCGGTGCTCGGCGGGTTGTTCGCCCCAAGCGAAACTGCGGTCGATTAAACCGAGGTTCAGGTCGAACGCCGCTTCGCTGAGCCCCGCGTCGGCCGCAACATCTAGACCAACGGCAAGTCCAATGCACGGACGGTCGCGACATAACGATGCATTGCGTCAAGACCGCTCTCGCTGAGCGACATGAAGGCGCGGCGCCGATCGAACGGATCGGGGCGGTGTTCGAACAGGCCCGCTTCGGTGAGCCGCGCGATCCAGCGCAACGCTGTGGTAGGCGCCATCGCCGCGGCAATGCACAGGCTCGACACCGACACCTGCGCGCGTTCCAAGTGCGCCGCGTAGAGATCCAGCATCATATCCCACGCGGGATCCTCGAACATTCCTTCGCCGAAATGCCGATCCCGCATCCGCCGCGCGCGCACAATGTGACGGATTTCGGCGGGCGCAACGGCCGGACGGCCATCGCTCTCGGCGGCGAAGCCGAGCGTGCGGTCGGCGACATTCGGCTTTGCACGATCATCGTGCGTCGAGAGGCTCGCCAGCACGTTCGTGATGCGCGCGACCTCAGCGTTCAAATGCGCGAGGCGCACGCTTTCGCTCTCCCCGACGCGGTCGTGCAGCACGAGCTGATCGACTAGTTGCAGCGACGCGAGCGCCCCCACCCAGTCGAATGGACGAGGCGCACATAGGATCTCATGTCCCGACACCAGCAATCCGGCAGCCGTTGTGTCGATCTGCGACTCGGCAATGCCGGCGATCACCGAAAGATCGCGTCCGGCAGCCAGACCGTCGAGCCGCGGAAGCGTCTCGGCAAGCCGGTCCTCGGCAACGTCCTGCGCCTCGAGCAGGATCACGGGCCTTGCGCCCACAAGACTGATCCGCTCGACCGCCTCATCCCATTCGACCTGCGCAATCACGCGCCCGCCGGCCAGGCCGACCGCCTCAACAGCGGTGCTTGCCGTTCCATATCCCCCGCCGCCGACAATGATCGCGTCAATACGCGCGCCCTGCCCCGGCACAACATCATGCGTCGTCACGTTCATGCGCTGCTCCGATCCGTGGCGAACCGCACCCCTTTCGGCTTGCCACGGAAAGGCACCATAAGCCTCCAAGATGGACGGACTATACTATGTTGTACCTAACAGTAACCATTATGGATTAAATTGCATTAACCAAGCGCTTTGACGATCTCCTCGACCATCTTCTTCGCGTCGGCCAGCAGCATCATTGTATTGTCCATGTAGAACACGTCATTGTCGACGCCGGCATAGCCAACACCGCCCATCGAACGCTTGACGAACAGGACCGTCTTGGCCTTTTCGACATCCAGGATCGGCATGCCGTAGATCGGCGAGGTCTTGTCGGTCTTCGCTGCCGGGTTGGTGACATCGTTCGCGCCGATCACGAACGCGACGTCGGTCTGCGAGAACTCGGAATTGATGTCTTCCAGCTCGAAGACTTCATCGTAGGGCACGTTGGCTTCGGCGAGCAGCACGTTCATGTGGCCCGGCATGCGCCCGGCGACGGGATGGATCGCGTATTTCACGCGCACCCCTTCTTCCTTCAACTTGTCGCCCATTTCGCGCAGCACGTGCTGCGCCTGCGCTACGGCCATGCCGTAGCCGGGGACGATGATGACCTGCTCGGCTTGCTTCATCAGGAAGGCGGCGTCCTCGGCCGAGCCGCGCTTCCACGGGCGCTGCTCCTTCGCTTCGCCACCGCCGGCCGACGCTTCGGCACCGAAGCCGCCGGCGATCACGCTGATGAAGCTGCGGTTCATCGCGCGGCACATGATGTAGCTAAGGATCGCGCCCGAGCTGCCGACCAGCGCGCCGGTGATGATCATCGCGGTATTGTGCAGCGTGAAGCCCATCGCCGCGGCGGCCCAGCCAGAATAGCTGTTCAGCATCGACACGACGACCGGCATGTCGGCGCCGCCGATCGGGATGATCAGCAGGAAACCGATCGCGAACGACAGCGCGACGACGATCCAGAAGTTGATCGGCTCCTGCGTCAGCCAGAAGTTGAACGCGAAGAAGGCGATCATCAGCCCGACGCCGATGTTGATCGCATGGCGCATCGGCAGCATGATCGGCGCGCCGCCCATGTTGCCGTTGAGCTTGAGGAAGGCGATCACCGATCCTGAGAAGGTAATCGCGCCGATCGCGACGCCGAGGATCATCTCGATCCGGCTGACCGGATGGATCGAGGCGAACGGCTGGCCGATCAACGGCGTGACAATATCGGCGATGCCGAACGCGACCGGGTTGAGGTAGGCAGCGACGGCGACCAGCACTGCGGCGAGGCCGACGAGGCTGTGGAACGCGGCGACGAGCTGCGGCATGTCGGTCATCGCGATCTTACGCGCGGTAACGATGCCGATCGCGGCGCCCAGGCCGATCGCGGCGAGGATTTCGATCACCGCAAGCGTGTCGATCCGCTGCATCACGGCAGCGTAATCATAGCCTGAAACCTCGCCGATCGCGAGCACGGGCATGACGGGCACGTGCGTGACGAGCGTCGTCACCACCGCGATCGCCATGCCGATCATGCCGAAGCGATTGCCGGCCTGGCTCGACGCCGGGCTTGAAAGCCCGCGCAGCGCCAGGATGAAGCACACCCCCGCCACCAGATAGGCGAGCGCTGCCCAGGGATTGTCCGCGACCTGTTCCACTACCTGTTCCCCTGTTCCGTCGTCCTGGCCCGAACCGGGACCGCCCTCCCCCAACGCGTGCCTGTGGCGCGCGACCCCGGGCATTCGCCGGGGTGCCGGGTCGTGTTTAGTGCTTCGCGACCGCCGGCCGCTCCTTCTTCTTGTACATCGCGAGCATCCGCTGCGTGACCGCGAAGCCGCCAAAGATGTTGATGCTTGCCAGCACGACGCCAAGCAGCCCGAGCCATTTCGAACTTGAGCTTCCGCTGGCGGCGGCGGCGATCAGCGCTCCGACGATGATGACCGAGGAGATGGCGTTGGTGACTGCCATCAGCGGCGTATGCAGCGCCGGCGTGACCGCCCAAACGACGAAATAGCCAACGAAGCAAGCCAGCACGAAGATCGACAGGATCGCGATGAAGTTCATGGTCTACTCCTGATCCTCCCCGGCACGGGGAGGGGGACCGCCGACCGCAGGGCGGTGGTGGAGGGGGCGGGCAACGAGCGACGCGATCGAGGCAGCTACCTCGTCAGCATGACTCAGAATGTCAGCGGCAGGGATGCGCAAGACACGATATCCGTTGTCGGTAAGAAATCGATCTCGGCTGGCATCATCATCGATCGCTCGAGGCTGAGAATGGACTTCACCATCCACCTCGATAACGAGGCGCGCCTCAGCGCAATAGAAATCGACCACATACGGCCCGATCGGATGTTGCCGACGAAACCGCACCACGCCGCCGCGAAGACGCTGCCACAGCGGGACTTCAGGATAGCTCATCACGCGCCGTAGCTTTCGGGCGATCACCACTTCAGGGCGCAGCATCGGACGCTGGCCCCCTCCACCACGCCCTTCGGGCGCGGTCCCCCTCCCCGTTCCGGGGAGGATCATGATGAAAGCAAACGCGCGTTAACAACCTTGCCATCCTTCGTCAGCCGTACCGCATCGCCAATTTCCTCATCGAGGATGGGGCGGCCGGCTTCCTTGTCCCAGAAGGCGGAGAGGAAGTTGAACAGGTTGCGCGAGAACAGCGCCGACGCATCCGCCGCGAGCCGCGAGGGCACGTTGCGGTGGCCGACGATCTTCACGCCGTGGCGCTCGACGACCTCGCCCAGCACCGCGCCCTCGACGTTGCCGCCCTGCTCGACCGCGAGATCGACGATCACGCTGCCAGGGCGCATCGTCGCAATCTGTGCGTCGCTGATCAGGCGCGGCGCGGGCCGGCCGGGGATCAGCGCGGTGGTGATGACGATATCCTGCTTGGCGATATGGCCGGATACCAGCTCGGCCTGCGCCTTCTGATATTCCTCGCTCATTTCGGTCGCATAGCCGCCGGAGCCTTCGCCCTCGATGCCCTTCACATTCTCGACAAAGATCGGCTTGGCGCCGAGCGACTGGATCTGCTCCTTGGTCGCCGAGCGCACGTCGGTGGCCGACACCTGCGCACCGAGCCGCCGCGCGGTGGCGAGCGCCTGCAAGCCCGCGACGCCGACGCCCATCACGAAGACCTTGGCGGCCGAAACCGTCCCCGCCGCCGTCATCATCATCGGAAACGCGCGGCCATATTCGGCCGCGGCATCGAGCACCGCCTTGTAGCCCGACAGGTTCGATTGCGAGGAGAGGATATCCATCGACTGCGCCCGCGTGATGCGCGGCATGAACTCCATCGCCAGCGCCTCGATCCCCGCCGCCGCATAAGCGTCGACGCGGGCGCGCTCACCGAACGGGTTGAGCCCAGCGGCAAGCCAGGCGCCCGGCTTGGCGCCGGCGAGCGACGCCGGGTCCGGCCCCTGCACGCCGAGGATGATATCGGCCCCCGCCAGCACTGTGGCGCGATCGGCGACCATCGCGCCGGCATCGGCATAAGCCTGGTCGGCAATCGACGCGGTCACGCCCGCGCCCGTCTCCACGGCGAAATCGGCACCAAGCTGAATGAACTTCTTCACCGTTTCCGGTGTCGCCGCCACTCGCCGTTCGCCGTCCGCCCCCTCTTTGAGGACAGCGATCTTCATGGCTTACGCGATCAGCCAGACGACGAGCGCCGCGATCAGGACGCTCACGATCGTGCCCCACTTCAGCAGGCTGATGACGCCATCGTAAGTGGCGGCATGCGCCTTGATATCGCCGGCGTCGGCACGATGGTCGGCCATAGTCATCCTCTTCGTCGATTGCTCTTGCGATCACCTTATCCGGCGACGTGCCCAGCCTCAACCCTGCTTAAGGGCGCTTTTACTTGGTGCGGCTAAAGCTGATCCTCGGGACGGAGACGGGACAGGAAATGACGCGAAACGGCCAGCGCATGCTGATGCTGATCGACGACGAACCCGCACAGCGACGGCTGGTGGCGGCACTCGCCTCACGTGGCGGGTGGCGCACGCTGTTCGCGGGCGATTCGGACACCGCCATTGCCACGCTCGGCACGCAGGACGGCATGCAGCTCGATGCGATCGTGCTCGATCACTGGGGCGAGGATGCCGATGCGTCGGCGCTGATCGCGGAGCTGCGCGCGCGTCGCCCGGCGCTGCCGATCCTGGTGCTGACGGCCAACGGCTCGGTCAGCCATGCCGTCAACGCGATGCGCGCGGGCGCGACCGACTTCCTCGTCAAGCCGCTCGCCCCCGAACGGATGCTGCGCGCGCTCGACGCGGCGGTGGTCGGCACGTCCGCAGGCGAGCTGCGACCGCTGACCGAAAAGATCCCGGCCCTGCTCGGCTTCGACGAGATCGTCGGATCCGAACCGCAGTTCCGCGCCGCGCTGGCGATCGCCGCCAAGGCCGCGCGCGCGCGCGTCGCGGTGCTGATCGAAGGGGAAAGCGGCGTCGGCAAGGAAGTGGTCGCCGAGGCGGTCCATGCCGCCAGCCCGCGATCGAAGAAGCCGATGATCACGGTGAACTGCGGCGCGCTGCCCCCCAACCTCGTCGAAAGCGAGCTGTTCGGGCATGAGCGCGGCGCCTTCACCGGCGCGTTCGAGCGCAAGATCGGCAGACTGGTCGATGCCGATGGCGGCACGATCTTCCTCGACGAGATCGGCGAAATGCCGCTCGACGCGCAGGCCAAGCTGCTCGCGATGCTCCAGTCAGGCGAGGCGCATCCGATCGGTGCGCGCCACGCCCGCGAGGTCGACGTGCGCGTCATCGCGGCGACCAACAAGCGGCTGATCGACGAGGTCGAGGCGGGGCGCTTCCGCGAGGATCTCTATTTCCGGCTCAACGTCGTGCAAGTGACGATCCCGCCATTGCGCGAGCGGGCGCAGGACATTCCGGCGCTGGCGCGCCATCTGCTCGCGCGGATCGCGCATCAGCCGGGGCTGAAGGAGCTCGGCATTACCGACGACGCGCTCGCGCTGCTGGTCGATTACGATTGGCCGGGCAACGTGCGCCAGTTGCAGAACGCGCTCTTCCGCGCGGCGGTGCTGTGCGAGGGCGACGCGCTGACCCGCACCGACTTCCCGCAGATCGCGACCGCCAACCGCCGGGTCGATCGCTTGCCCCAGCCGCAGCAAATGGCGACTTCGGGCGGCGTGACGCTGTTCCACCCGGACGGCAATCTGCGCCAGCTTGAGGAAATCGAAGCCGATGTGATCCGGCTAGCCATCGGCCATTATCGCGGGCGGATGACCGAAGTTGCGCGGCGGCTCGGGATCGGCCGTTCGACGCTGTACCGCAAGCTGGGCGAGCTGGGCATCGACAACGCCGCCTGACCCGAGGCGCTCAGCGGGAGCGGCCAGCGTCAGCGCAGCACGATACCGGCATCCGCCAGGCGCACGTCGTGCATCTGGTTGAGGTACGCTTCGTAATAGCCTTTGTGCGAAGCGCCGACGATCGCGAGCAGCCGCGTGCCCGGCTGGCGGGCGAGCACATCGCGAATGTTCGCCACCATGCGGAGGTTGCGCGTCTCCCAATAGCCGACATAGCCGCGCCCGAATTGCTGCGGTGACGGCTCCACCAGTGCCGCGCCGAAATCCGAGCGGTAGGCCAGCGCCGGCGCGTCGGGGGCGTTGTAGGCGCGATACATCGCCAGCACGCCGCCCGGTGCCGCCAGGCCCTTCGCCAGCCGCTCGTTCTCGGCCTGGCGGGCATGCGTCGCCGGACTGTCCCAAGCGCGCATGATCGCATCGCCGGCCGCCTTGCGCTCGGCGGGATCGGCACTCTCGGGGCTATCGGCGGAATGATCGTCCACGCTCCACACGCGCTCCAGCCCGAGCCGGGCCGCCAGCGCTGCGGCGATCAGGCTGGTTTCGTTGCGCTCCACCCGCAGCTTTTCCAGCGCAGCGACCAATGCGTCGTCGAGGCCGTCGCCCGGCCGCCGCTCCGCCGGTGGCAGCCGCAGCCACTGGACCAAAGCCGAGCCGCGCTCCCCAGCCGCCATGAAAAT
This sequence comes from Sphingomonas radiodurans, assembly GCF_020866845.1. Classification (NCBI taxonomy): domain Bacteria; kingdom Pseudomonadati; phylum Pseudomonadota; class Alphaproteobacteria; order Sphingomonadales; family Sphingomonadaceae; genus Sphingomonas; species Sphingomonas radiodurans. Next base: position 3,200,792 of record NZ_CP086594.1, on the reverse strand, counting down.
CGCCGCCAGATGCCGCCGCTGCGCGGGCGACGGCGCGGCCGGCCATGCCGCCAGCAGCCGCTCGGCCTCGGCATTGGCGGCGGGCACGTCGAGCCCGGTCGCGCGGAATGCCGCCGCTGGATCGGAGCAATAATCCTTCACCGTCGCCGCGTAGCGCGACGGGTGACGCCGCAAGCTGTCGCATTGCAGCCCCGACAGATCCTCGGTCGCGATACCCGTCGGCTGCCACGCCGCGAGCCGATCGAGCAGTGGCGCGAGCAGCGTTGCCGAGAAATCCTTGCCCAGCGTCGACAGGTGCGTCGTGCCCAGCACCAGCACCTCGTTCGGCCGTCCTGGCGGCGGCCCCTTCAACGTGTCGGGCCGGAACGCCGGCCGATAATCCTGCGCCTGCGCGGCACACGTCGCGGCCAGCAACATCAACATGGCGAGCGGAGAAGCGAAGCGTTCAAGAAGCAACATAAACATTTGTTAGCCACAGTGTGCTGGTCATGCAATACACTGATTGCCGGCGCTCCCGCGTGAAATCATCGCTCCATGGTCGGCGTCCCCGCCAGACGCTTGCCGACCCGCCTTGACGAACATTCGCAAATCGCTTACTGACAACACTGTCAATAAGGAGCCGAATCGATGGCCGCTACGCTTCCCCCCTTCCCCGGCACGACCGGTCGGCGCGACTGGCGCACGGCGTTCGATGCGATCAAGAAGCTGCTGAACAACGGCGACGATACCGTGCAGGTGTTCCGCATCATGCGTGCGCTCAACACGGGCAGCACCGAATGGGGCTATGCCAAGCTGCTCGCGACGCCCGAGGGCGGCCGCATCGCGCTGGAGCAGGCAAACCTCGCCGAGCGGTTTTCCGATCGTGAGTGGGTCAACAGCTTCGCACCCGGCACCGTCGGCGCGGCCTATCGCGACTTCCTCGACAGCACCGGCTATTCGGCTGACGGCCTCGTCGAAGTCAGCAAGGTCGGCAACGACAATGCCGAGATCGAACATCCCTATGCCTGGTTCGGCCGCCGCACGCGCGACATGCACGACATCTGGCACGTGCTGACCGGCTACAAGGCTGACGAGAGCCTGGGCGAGGCGGCGCTGGTGGCGTTCAGCTATGCGCAGGTTGGCGGGCTCGGCTGGGCCTTCATCGGCAGCGCGGCGGCGCTGAAGAGCTTCGGCGTCACCAAGAACACGCTGTTCGCGCGTGCCGTGGCCGAAGGGTACCAGCGCGGCAAGCAGGCCAAGTGGCTTGCGGGGGAGGACATCCTGAAGCTGATGGACGAGCCGATCGGCGCCGCCCGCAAGCGGCTCGGGCTGACCGAGCCGGTAATCTACAAGCGCGCGCAGCGCGAGCTTGGCGAAGAGATGGCGTCGTACCTCAGCGCACGCCGCGAAGAAGCGGCCGAGCCGCAGCGGCTCGCGGCATAAACCTCGCCGTCATGCCGGGATACGCCCGGCATGACGGTGGTGGTTGCGGCGCAGCATGCTATGCGCTTGAGATGGCCGATACCTCCACGCTTCTGACCCCGCCGCCCGGCACCGCTGCCGACTGGACCGTGCCGCAGGATTGGTCGCATTACACCGCGCAAGAGCACGCGACGTGGGACACGCTGTTCGCGCGTCAGGCGAAGCTGCTGCCCGGGCGCGCGTCCGACGCGTGGCTGCGCGGGCTCGACGTGCTTAAGCTATCGAAGCCGGGCATTCCGGACTTCGCAGAATTGTCCGACCGGCTGATGGACCTTACCGGCTGGCAAGTCGTCGCGGTGCCGGGGCTGGTACCGGACGAGGTGTTTTTCGATCACATGGCGAACCGGCGGTTCGTCGCCGGCAATTTCATCCGCCGCCCCGACCAGCTCGATTACCTGCAGGAGCCGGACGTTTTCCATGATGTGTTCGGCCATGTGCCCATGCTGGCCGATCCGGTGTTCGCCGACTACCTCGAAGCCTATGGCCGCGGCGGGCAGCGCGCGATGCAGCATGATGCGCTGAAGTATCTCGGGCGGCTCTACTGGTATACGGTCGAGTTCGGGCTAATCGCGGAGCCCGAAGGTTTGCGCATCTACGGTTCCGGGATCGTCTCGAGCTACGCGGAGAGCCGCTTTGCGCTCGACGATCCATCGCCGCATCGGCTGCAGTTCGATCTCGCGCGAGTGATGCGCACGGATTATCGGATCGACGATTTCCAGCAGAATTATTTCGTCGTGCCGAGCTTCGACGCGTTGCTGCGCGCGACGGTCGAGACCGACTTTGCGCCGCTGTACGAGATGATCAAGGAGCAGCCGGAGATCGCGGTGGCGGAGATCGTCACCGAGGACGAGGTGATCACGCGGGGCACGCAGGAATATGCGCGGGGGAAATTGGCATCCTAACATTCGTCACCCCGGGCTTGTCCCGGGGTCCACGGTTCCGCGGACGCAACACCTGCAGCGCTCGCGGCGGCGTGGATGCCGGGACGAGCCCGGCGTGACGGTTGGGGCAGGCGACGGCAGCCTTTAGATATCCAGCGCCCACCCGTCCCGTCCCTTCGGATCAGGCGCACGCTCCGGAACATAGCGTAGCGCGCCGGCGGCAAGGCGCAGGATCGTCCAATCACCGCGCGTGTCGGCATCTTCCAGGCTGCAGCCGCATTCCGCAAAGGCGGTGATCACCGCCTCGCGCTGCGTTTCCAGCAGCCCCGCCAGTACGATCGTCGCCCCGGGGTCCGCGATCGCGGCGAGTTCGGGCGCCATCGACACGAGCGGCCCGGCCAGGATGTTGGCGATCACCAGATCGTACGGTGCATGCGCGGTGATGGCGTCGCTGAGCGCGCCGTCGGCGACGATCAGCTCGACGCCTGCGATGTCGTTCGCGATTGCGTTGGCCTGCGTTACCTCGATTGCGGCGGGATCGATGTCGGTCGCGACGACCCGTGCGTTCGGCCACAGATGCGCCGCGGCGAAGGCGAGCACGCCCGTGCCGGTGCCGACATCGATGATGCTGGCAAACGCGCGCTCGGCCAGCCCGTCGAGCATCGCGAGGCAGCCGCTGGTGGTCGCGTGATGCCCGGTGCCGAAAGCGCGGCCAGCGTCGATCAACAGCGCCCTACCCCCCTCGGGTGCCTCCGTCGGGTGTGCGCTGGTGTGGACGACGAAGCGGCCTTCGCGAATCGGCTCCAGCCCCTCCTGCGACAACGCGACCCAGTCCTGCGCGACGATCGGGGCGACCGCGGGCGCCGTACCCGCGGCGCTCGGCACCAACGCGCTGATCGCGGCCAGCGTCGCCGCATCGGGCTCGTGCTCGAGATAAGCGTCGAGCCGCCAACGCTCGACATCGTCCTCGACCTCCTCGGTGGTCATCAGCACGGCGTCGATCGTGAGATCGTCGGCGGCATCGATCGCCTCCGCCTCGGCACGGGTGCAGGGCAGCGTGACCTTCCAGCTATCGGACATAGCTTGCTCCGTTAACGTCGAGCACCGAACCGGTCATCGACGCCGGCGCGTCGAGCGCGAGCCAGCGCGCCATTTCGGCGACCTCATCAGGCATCGCCACGCGCCCGAGCGGGATGTCGGCGAGCAATTTGTCACCGCCACGGCTGGCGAGATAATCGTCGGCCATCCCGGTCATGGTGAAGCCGGGGCAAATTGCGAAGGCGAGAATGCCGTCCTTCGCGTAAGCGCGCGCGATCGTCTTGGTCATTGCCAGCATGCCGGCCTTGGAGGCAGCGTAATGCCAGTGCGCCGGGCTGTCGCCACGATGCGCCGCGCGGCTCGCGACGTTGACGATCCGTCCCGGCACGCCGCGCTCCTGCCAGTGAAGCACCGCCAAGCGGCACAGTTCGGCGGAGGCGGTGAGGTTGATGCGCATCGTACGCTCCCAGCTCGCGTGCCAGGCCGCGTCGTCGGCCTCGATCGGATTCGCCTCGAAGACGCCCGCGTTGTTGATCAGCACGTCGATCGTGCCGAGCCGGTCGCGTGCGGCGTGCCACAAGGCCGAAGCCGCCCCGGGCTGGTCGAGATCAGCGCCGATCGTGTCGGTGCCGTCCTGGCTCGCATGGCCGACGACAGTCGCCTGGGGCGCAAGCGCGGCGCGGATCGCGGCGCCGATCCCGCGCGAGGCGCCGGTGAGAAGGATGTTGGTCATGCCGCGGCCATAGACTCCGCCGCCCGTGCGCTCAATTCCTGCCGCCGGGTAACCCGTTACGCCACCTGAGTGGAGAACTCCTCCGCAGCAGTGCGCAACAGGATCACGCGCTCGTCAATCGCCGCAAAGTCGGTGCCGAGCGCGTCGAAGTCGCGCGCGAACGTCTGGCCGTCACGCATGATCGTGGTCATGTTGCCAGCCGTCGCGTCGGCCGCGAGCGCGGTTTCGTCGACCGCGGCGGTGATCGCCGTCACCGTCTGCGCCTGTGCTTCCATCGCGTGCCGGATGCGCGTGGCCGAAACCTGCACCTCGCCGATCGTGGCGCGAATCCCCGCGCTGGTATCGACCGTGACTTGCGTAGCCGACTGGATCGCGGCGATCTTGCCGGCAATGTCGTCGGTGGCGCGCGCGGTCTGGTTGGCGAGGCTCTTAACCTCCTGCGCCACCACCGCAAAGCCGCGGCCGGCATCCCCTGCCCGCGCCGCCTCGATCGTGGCGTTGAGCGCGAGCAGATTAGTCTGCCCCGCGATGTCGCGGATCAGGCTGAGGATCGATTCGATCGATTTGGCATGATCACTTAGCGCCTCGCTGACGCCGACCGCCTGATCGGCCTGCCCCGCCGCGCGCGTCGCGATCTCCGCAGCGGTTTCGACTTCGGCACGGGCATCTTCGATCGCGCGGATCAGCCCGGCCGCGGTGGAGGCGGCGTCGCGCATCGCCATCGCGGATTCCTCCGCTGCGGCCGCGACCTCGGCGCCGCGACCGATCATCGAGCTGGCGGATCGCGCCGCGTTCGCCGCTTGCGTGCGGAGCCGTTCGCCAAGCGCGGCGGCACCATCGATCGCGCCCGCGATATGATCGCGGAACGCCTGTGCGTGCGCGGCGCGCTCCTGCGCCACGCGTTCGCTATCGGTGCGCGCCAGATACGCCGACATGATGTCCGCCTCGATCAGCGCAAGCCGCTGCACCACGTCGGCAAGCCGCCGCATCCGTCCAATGTCACCATCGACGCGCGCCTCGATGACCGCCAGCGTATGGGCATGAGCAAAGGCCAGCGCCGCCGTCAGCGCCGCGAGCGGCACACCGGACACGCGTGACATATCGGCGTGCTTTTCCGCCGCCACCTTCCACGCCTCGTCGAACGGTGCGGTATATTTCATCCGCATATAGCGCGAACTGCGCGCGCGCTGCTTTTCATGCCAGGCCGGATTGACCAGCGGCAGGATATGCCGAGTGGCCGGCAATGCCAGATAATGGCTCCAGAACGCCACAGCGATCGCATCGCAATCCGCGCCGGTCAGCAGCGCGTCGATTTCCGCCGCGCCGGGCGCAATCCCCCTGTCCCAATCATATTCGTTCACGTGAGCGGCAAGCGCCCGAGCCTGGCCACCCCAGCCACCGAGTGTCATCGTCGGCTCTTCAGCCATCCCTACCTCCTGCGTCGTGCGGTCATGCGGCACGATCGACTTTACTCAGGCCGCGACGCGCGCGGCGAAATCCCCGGCGCTGCCGTTGAGCAGCCCCAGCCGCCCGGCGAGACGATCGAAACCGGCACCTAAAGAATCGATCTCGCCAGCGACTGACTCGGTATCGGTGTGGATCGCCGCGATCGTGTCGGACATCGAATCCGCGGCGAGCGCCGTCTCATCGACTGCTGCGGTGATCGCGGTGACGGTCTGCGCCTGCGCCTCCATCGCGTGGCGGATGCGCGTGGCCGACACCTGCACCTCGCCGATCGTGGCGCGGATGCCGGCGCTGGTATCTACCGTCACCTTTGTGGCTGACTGAATCGCGGCGATCTTGCCCGCGATATCGTCCGTGGCGCGCGCGGTCTGGTTGGCGAGGCTCTTCACTTCCTGTGCGACGACCGCGAAGCCGCGACCGGCATCCCCCGCCCGCGCCGCCTCGATCGTGGCGTTCAGTGCCAGCAGGTTCGTCTGCCCTGCGATGTCGCGGATCAGGCTGAGGATGGATTCAATTGACTTGGCATGGTCACTCAATGCGCCGCTGACGCCGACTGCCTGCTCGGCCTGCCCGGCAGCGCGCGTCGCGATTTCCGCGGCGGCCTCCACTTCGGCGCGGGCGTCTTCGATGGCGCGGATCAGCCCGGCGGCGGTCGAGGCGGCATCGCGCATCGCGACGGCGGATTGCTCGGCTGCCGCAGCGACTTCGCTCGCCTTGCCGAGCACGCCGCGAGCCGACGCCGACGCTCCGGAGGCCTGGATGCGCAGGTGACCGCCCTCGGCCGTGGCTTCCTCGACCGTAGCGGCGATACCGACGCGGAAATCCGCGGCCAGTCGATCACGTGACGACCGGGCGCTATGCTTGCGATAATCACTGTAGATCGCGACGGTGATCTCGCCTTCAAGCGCCGACAGTCGCATCAGCGTGTCGATCATCTCGGGCAGACGCGCATCCCCGGCGGGACAGCGACGCAACAGCACGCCGAGCGCCGCGCGATCGCTCGCGCTGATCATCGACAGCAGCGCCATCGGCGTTACCTCCGCCTGATAAGCCGCGGCGACCGATCGCTCGATCGATTCGATCCACTCGCGCTGGGCGGTGGCGAGGAAGCGGTTGCGCAGGAACGTGCAGCCGATGTCGATCATCTTTTCGGTATCATGCGCCGCCCAGATGCGGCGATCGTCGAAGCAGCGCAGCCATTGCTGCCAATAAGCCTCGGAAATGCTGCGGATCTCGGGCTCGATCGCTGCCCAGACCGCGCGGCTGGTTGCTGCCAGCGTGTGATCGAAATCGAAGACGCGCAGGCGAGCCTCCAGATCGATCTCGCGCGTGATGACGCCCAGCGCTGGCAGATCGTCGGACAAGGCGGTGTGCTCCCGGGTCATGGTGACACCGGCCTAGCGGCGGAGTGGTTAAACGTGGGTTAGGACGGCGGCGCTGCAATCGTCTCGCAGGAGGATGCGCCGGGTTGCATCATGGGGGTGTGCGCCGCATATGCCGCGCCGATCCATCGGCTCATCGCAGGAAGTTACGCCTTGGCCTCTAAGCCCGCTCGACCAAAAAGCCCGCACCTGTTCGCCGGTCCACTCGCGATCCATTATCGCTGGAGCCCGGCGATGACGGTGTCGATCCTGCACCGCGCGACTGGCAGCGGGATGGCGACGGTCGGCGCATTGCTGCTCGTGTGGTTCCTGGCGGCGCTCGCTTCGGGTTCCGAGGCGTACGCCGATTTCCGCAACGTGTTCACCTATGCCGATGGCCGCCTCAACATCATCGGCTGGGTGCTCGGGGTCGGGCTCACCTATTCGCTGTTCCAGCATATGATGAGCGGCATCCGCCATCTGGTGATGGATACCGGCGCCGGGTTCGAGCTGAAGCTCAACCAGAACCTCGCACGGCTCACCTTCGTCGGCGCGGCGGTTCTGACGCTCGCCTTCTGGCTTTACGTAGGGACCAAGTAATGGGGTCGGGAACGTCGATCGGCCGCGTCCGCGGCCTTGGCAGCGCGCACGAGGGCACGCATCACTGGTGGCACCAGAAGATCACCGCGGGATCGAACATCCTGCTGATGAGCTGGCTGCTGATCTCGCTCGCACGGCGCCCGGCCTATGATTACGGCGCGATGCGCGACTGGTTGTCGTCCGCCTGGGTCGCAGTGCCGATGCTGCTGCTGGTGCTGTCGGTGTTCTACCACTTCCGCATCGGCCTGCAGGTGGTGATCGAAGATTATCAGCGTGACGAACGTCGTATTGTCGCGATGGTACTCCTAAATCTGTTCGTAGCCGCAATCGGCGGCACTGCCGTGTTCGCGATCCTCAAGATCGCGTTTGGAGCCAATTGATGCCTGCCGCCTACCAGATTATCGATCATACTTACGACGCAGTTGTCGTCGGCGCCGGCGGTTCGGGCCTGCGCGCCACCATGGGCATCGCCGAGAGCGGCCTGAAAACCGCGTGCATCACAAAGGTTTTTCCGACGCGCAGCCACACGGTTGCAGCGCAAGGCGGCATCGCCGCGAGCCTCGGCAACAATTCGCCCGATCACTGGTCGTGGCATATGTACGATACCGTCAAGGGCTCGGACTGGCTCGGCGACCAGGACGCGATCGAATATATGGTGCGCGAGGCCCCAGCTGCGGTCTACGAACTCGAGCACGCCGGCGTGCCCTTCAGCCGCAACGAGAATGGCACGATCTACCAGCGCCCGTTCGGCGGCCACATGCAGAACATGGGCGAAGGGCCTCCCGTTCAGCGCACGGCGGCGGCCGCGGACCGTACCGGCCACGCCATGCTGCACGCGCTGTACCAGCAGAGCCTGAAGTATAATTCGGACTTCTACGTCGAATATTTCGCGCTCGACCTGATCATGGAGAACGGCACATGCCGCGGCGTGATCGCGCTGAACATGGAAACCGGTCAGATCCACCGCTTCCGCGCGCATGCGGTGGTGCTGGCGACGGGCGGCGGCGGGCGCGTGTATCAGTCGGCGACATCGGCGCACACGTGCACCGGTGACGGCAATGCCATGGCGCTGCGCGCCGGGCTGCCGCTGCAGGACATGGAGTTCGTCCAGTTCCACCCGACCGGCATCTATGGCGCGGGCGTGCTGATCACCGAGGGTGCGCGCGGCGAAGGCGGCTATCTCACCAATTCCGAAGGCGAGCGTTTCATGGAGCGTTACGCCCCCAGCGCGAAGGATCTTGCCAGCCGAGACGTCGTGTCGCGCTCGATGGCAGCCGAAATGCGCGAAGGCCGCGGCGTGGGCAAGGAGAAGGACCATATCTTCCTTCACCTCGACCATATCGATCCCAAGGTGCTCGCCGAGCGCCTGCCCGGCATCACCGAGACTGGCAAGATCTTCGCCGGTGTCGACCTCACGCGCCAGCCGCTGCCGGTGACGCCAACCGTCCACTACAACATGGGCGGCATCCCGACGAACTATCACGGCGAAGTCGTTCAGATGACGAACGGCGATCCGGATGCGATCGTCCCCGGCCTGTTCGCGGTTGGCGAGGCGGCCTGCGTGTCGGTCCATGGCGCCAACCGCCTCGGATCGAACTCGCTGATCGACCTCGTGGTGTTCGGCCGTGCGACCGGGCTGCGGCTGAAGGAAACGCTGAAGCCCAATACGACGCACAATCCGCTGCCCAAGGGCTCGGAAGAGATGGCGCTGGGCCGGCTCGATCATTTCCGCAACGCTGCGGGCAGCATTCCGACGTCGAAGATCCGCGCCGAGATGCAGCGCACGATGCAGCGCCACGCTGCGGTGTTCCGCGACAGCGAATTGCTGGCCGAAGGCGTCACCAAGATCGATGCGACCTATCAGTCGATGCAGGACATCGGCATCAAGGATCGCTCGATGATCTGGAACACCGATCTGGTCGAGACGCTCGAGCTCGACAATTTGATCGGCCAAGCAGTGGTGACGATGCGTTGCGCGGACAACCGCAAGGAAAGCCGCGGCGCGCACATGCACGAGGACTTCCCCGAGCGCGACGACGCCAACTGGATGAAGCACACGACCGCGACGTTCGACGGATGGGGCGGCAAGGGCGGCACCTGCGCGATCGATTATCGCCCGGTGCACGATTACACGCTCACCGACGACGCCGAGTATATCAAGCCGAAGAAGCGGGTTTATTGATTAGCGAGCGGCTTCCAGTCGATCGGCTAGCCACATATTGATAAGCGCTTGACGCGATACACCACGGCGAGTGGCGTTCGCGTCAAGCCGCTTCACCATCCAAAGCGGCATGCTGAGACTAACTTCGGTCGATGCATTGAGGCGTTCGGCGGAAGACCAGTCGATCAGATGATCAATGTCTTCCCCGTTATCGAACATCTGGTCGAATTCGGCGACGCTCGTAGGCCATTTCTTCGCTTGATCGCGAACGTCGGACGGAAATGATGCGGATGTCTCCGCCTCGGTAGGTGACGATTGCCGTCCATCGACGCCGTTGCCATTGTCCAACGAAAATATGTCTCGTTTCTCCGTCATATTCCACCATGCCCAGATCGGTCAGGTCGACATCATCCCAAAGCGCCTGCGCCTCGATGAAGTCGATCCCATGCTTCAGCTTGTTCGCTTCGCTCTTCGCCGGATCGAATTCGAACATCAGGCGCACGCTAACCTGAAAGTGAGACCGAGCCTATCCCGTTCAAGCGCCGCTCAACCGCCGCGCGCACCAGCGGCATGCGGTCGTTGCCGAAGTACATTTCGTCACCGCCTACAAAGATCGTCGGCGAGCCGAAGCCGCCGCGGGCGATCAGTTCGTCGGTGTTGGCGCGCAGCTGCGCCTTGACCGGGTCGGTCGCGATTGCCGCGAACAGTGCGGCGGCATCCACGCCAGCGGCCGAAGCCACGTCGGCGATCACCGCGTCGTCCGCAATATCGCGATCGTCGGTCCAATAGGCGCGAAAGGCGGCGCGCGCGAACGGCACGCAATCCTGCCCCAGCCAGCAGCAGGCCCGCATCACCTTCACGCTGTTGACCGGGAAGATGCTCGGCGGGAACTTGATCGACAGACCCTGTAGGCGCGCCCAATCCTGCATATCCTTAAGCATGTAGCGTGCCTTCGCAGGAACCGGGTTCTTGCGGCCCTCGTAGACGCTGGCGTTTACTGCGTTGAAGACGCCGCCCACCAGGATCGGGCGCCAGATGATCTCGACCTCCAGCTCGGCGCCAAGCGGCTGGATGCTTTCGAAGCCGAGCCAGGTCCACGGGCTGGAACAGTCGAAGAAGAACTCGATCACGCGTCTCTCCCTTGTCGCGCACGCTAGGCTGCACCCGCCGATACGATCAAGCGATTGACACACGGGCTTCATCATCGCGAGATGCGCGGCGATGAAGAGGCTCGCCACGATCCTGCTCGCCGCGCTCGCGGGAATGGCGCCGGCACAGACCTATCAGCCGCCGCAGCATACCCGCCCCGTCCCGCTCGTCGCGCGTGGCAGCGACGCGGAACTGATGCAGCTCGCCGACCAGGGCGGTGCGATCGAGCACGACCGCTCGGCGGCGTGGCTGCTCGCCGAACATCGCCGATTGGCAACCACGCTCGCGCGGCTGCAGCCGCAGCGCAAGGGGATGGTGGACGCCTATGTCGTCGCGGTCGCGCTCGACAGCGATCCGGTGTTCGGCCGCGAGGCGCGTGAGGCGGCCAAGGTGCTCGGCCGCCGTTACGGCGCGGAGGGCCGCACGATCGTGCTCGCGGGCACCGACGGCGCCGCCGACAGTGCGTTTGCGATGGGCTCGCCGGCAAACATCGAGATGGCGCTCGCCCGCGTCGCCGAAACGATGGACCCGGCGGAGGACGTGCTGGTGCTCTACACCACCAGCCATGGCGCGCGGTACGGCATCGTCTACAATGACGGTGACCAGGGGTTTGGCGCGATTTCGCCGACGCGGCTGTGGAGCACGATGTCGCAACTCGGCATTCGCAATCGCCTGATCATGATCAGCGCCTGCTACGCCGGCGTGTTCGTGCCGCTGCTGTCGAATGACACGACCGCCATCGTCACCGCCGCCTCCGCGAGCAAGACGTCATTCGGGTGCCAGGCGGACAATGACTGGACGTTCTTCGGCGACGCGCTGATCAATCACGCGCTGCGCAAGCCACAGCCGCTCGCCGCGGCGGCGGACGAAGCGGTGCGGACGATCGCCGGCTGGGAGCGCGAGGGGAAGCTCGACCCATCCGATCCGCAAGTGTCGATCGGGCCAGGCGCGGCCGTGTGGCTCGCGGCGCTCGATGCGCGGGCGCCCAAGGTGGCGAGCGCGCCGGTGGGGCGGCCAGCCAATGCGGTGCTGGAGACCGCCGGAACCAACAATAATTAACTTTTGCCGGAACCCTCTTCGTCGCGCATGGTTCGCGCGGCATGACCAAGACCAGCAACGCCACCAACTATCCACTGCTCGCCAACCCGCAGATCCAGCTGCACGGCCCGGTGGACAATTTCATGTACGAGAATTTTAAGAACCAGCTCGCGAATGCGGGCGGTGACGGGCCCCTCGTCGTATCGATCACCACGCTCGGCGGCGATCCGGAAATGGCGCGGGCGATGGGCGATTCGATCCGCCTGCTGCGCGAATATACCGGGCGCGAGACGCTGTTCCTCGGCAAGGTCGCGGTCTATTCGGCCGGCGCAACCTTCATGTCCGCCTTCCCGGCCGACAAGCGCTTCCTGACGCACAATTCGCGGCTGATGATCCACGAGCGGATCATGAACTCGACCGTCCAGCTCTCCGGTCCACTCAACACGCTCGCGCCGGTGCTGCTGGCGAAGCTCAACGAGATCCAGGATTCGATCCGCATCCAGGACGAAGGGTTCGAGGCACTGGTCGAGGGCACCCAGGTGACCATCGAGGAGCTCAAGTCAAAGGCGCCGTCGAACTGGTATATCGAGGCGACCGAGGCGCGCGCGCGCGGGCTGGTGCTCGACATCATCTGACACTTGCGGCACCAGCTGCGGCCAATGTTGGCCGAAGATAGGTGACGATTGACGACCGAAGGCCCCACTCCCGGCCGCAAGCTCGCAATGGCGATCCTCATCGCCATGCTGCTCGCGATCCCGCTCTTCGCGGTCTATCTGCTCGTTTACGATCGACAGGAGCAATCGAATACCGCGCGCGCCTCGATCGCGGAGGGCTGGGGCGGGCCGCAGACGATCGCCGGGCCAGTTCTCGTCCTGCCTTATCAGGCGGAGGCGACCGAGACGGTCAACGAGGGCGGACGGCAGGTCGTGCGCACCAGCCTCGTCTGGCGCGAGCTGACGCTGGCGCCACAGGCCGCGGACTTACGCACGGAACTTACGCCAGAACGCCGCCGTCGCTCGATCTACGAAGCGGTACTGTTCGAGGCGGTCGCGACCGGCACCGCACGCTTCGCGCTGCCAACGGATCTCGCGCGTTTCGGGATCACGGCGGACAAGCTCGCCTATGATCGCGCCGAGCTACGCTTCGGCCTCAAGGACGCGCGCGGCCTCTTCGGGCGTCCACCCGAGGTGAGCGCAGACGGTCGCCGGCTTATCCTCCAGCCCGGCAAGGGATCGCCCGCTACCGGCAATTCCGGCTTCTTCACCTGGCTAGATGCCGGTTCGATCCGGACGCAGCCGATGACGGTCGGCTTCCGCTACGCCTTCCGCGGCAATGGTTGGCTCGCGCTCGCGCCGCAAGCTGGTGACACGCGCTGGCACGTGACATCGAAGTGGCCGCACCCCAGCTTCCAGGGTGGCTTCTTGCCGACCACGCAGCGCATCTCCGACGATGGCTTCGCCGCGACATGGCGCGTCGGCAATCTGGCGCTCGGCCGCAGCCTCGTATCGTCAGGCGACGTGGTGCCCGACACGCGGCCCGAGACGGGTGATCGTTATGCCACGGCGCTGCCGGCGGGCGATTACGAAGCGCGGGTCGATCTGATCTCGCCGGTCGATCTCTACAGCCAGGTCAACCGATCGGTGAAATACGGCTTTCTGTTCATCGGCTTCACCTTCATGGCGTTCCTGATGTTCGACGTGATCGCGGGCGTGCGCGTCGCCACCGTCGAGTACCTGCTGGTCGGTGCGGGACTGGTACTTTTTTTCGTCATGTTACTGGCCTTTGCGGAGGTAATCGGGTTCGCGGCTGCCTATATCGTGGCTGCGGCGGCGATCATCGGCCTGCTCGCGGCTTACTCGGCCGCGGTGCTGCGCAGCTGGCGTCGCGGCGGGTACATCGCGGCACTTCTCGCGGCCCTGTATGGCGTCCTTTACGTCCTGCTCAGCCTCGAGGCGTATTCGCTGCTCATCGGCTCGTTGCTTCTGTTTGCGGCACTGGCCGGTGTTATGTATCTGACGCGCAACCTCGACTGGAGCGGGCTCCGTTCGCAGTCGGCAACGTAACGGAAGCTGGAACGCTAAGATGGCCGAATTCACCCTGCCCGCGAACAGCAAGATCAAGGGCGGGCGCAAGATCCCTTCTCCCGAACCGGGCGGGACGATGCGCAACTTCAAGGTTTATCGCTACGATCCCGATAGCGGCGAGAACCCGCGCTACGACACGTTCGAGGTGAACCTCAACGAATGCGGCCCGATGGTTCTGGATGCGCTGATCAAGATCAAGGGCGAACAGGATCCGACGCTCACCTTCCGCCGCTCGTGCCGCGAGGGTATCTGCGGGTCGTGCTCGATGAACATCGACGGCAAGAATGGCCTCGCCTGCACCACCGCGATCGAGGACGTGAAGGGCGAGATCAAGATCACGCCGCTCCCCGCAATGGACGTGATCAAGGATCTGGTGCCGGATTTCACGCACTTCTACGCGCAATATGCCTCGATCCAGCCCTGGCTGAAGACGGTGACGCCGCCGCCTTCGGGCAAGGAGCGGCTGCAGTCGCCGGAGGAGCGTGCGAAGCTCGACGGGCTGTACGAGTGCATCCTGTGCGCCTGCTGCTCGACCTCGTGCCCAAGCTACTGGTGGAATTCGGACAAGTTCCTGGGCCCGGCGATCCTGCTCCAGGCGTATCGCTGGCTTGCCGACAGCCGCGATGAGATGACCGGCGAGCGGCTCGATCAGCTGGAGGATCCGTTCCGCCTGTATCGCTGCCACACGATCATGAACTGCGCCAACGCCTGTCCCAAGGGCCTGTCGCCGGCCAAGGCGATCGCCGAAATCAAGAAGATGGAAGTCGAGCGCGTCGTCTGACGCTTTTCGGTTAATCACCAAATCCTCCGTCACCCCGGCCTTGAGCCGGGGTCCCGCTGCCTTCTACCAAGCATATAAAGCGGGACTCCGGATCAAGTCCGGGGTGACGGGTTGAATTGCCAGTGTACGTGGTCGGCTATTCCGGCGGGGGATGTTGATGGAAGAGCCCAAGCCCGAGTTCCATTTCGAGGAACATCCCGATCACCCCGGCTGGAAACGCTGGGGGCTGAAGAACTCGGATCGCTACAATACCTTCCTCGGCGACATGATGGTGCGCATCGAGGACGGCACCTGCCGCGTGCGGATGAACCCCGAGCGGCGGCATTCGAACTTGGGCGACAACGTCCATGGCGGGGCGATGCTCGGCTTCATCGATGTGGCGCTGTTCGCCGCGTCGCGCAGCTTCGGGTTGATCGAGGCGGGGACCGCGGTGACGCTCGATCTCAACACGCATTTCCTCGGCGCGGGCAAGATCGGCGAACCTTTGGAGGCGCAGGTCGAGCTGCTGCGCGAGACGGGGCGACTTCTGTTCCTGCGCGGGCTGGTGGTGCAAACCGCCGGGCCGGTCGCCGAGTTCTCGGGCACGATCCGCAAGCCGACGAAGCGGTAGCTCCGTCATGCCGGCCTTGTGCCGGCATCCACCGTGCCGCAGACGCCGGAGCCGCTGATTTCGCGGGACCGTGGATGCCGGGACTAGCCCGGCATGACGGAGGAGAATTTCGTGACGACTGTCCTTTCCGCCTACGAAGCCCTCGTCGCCGCGGGCGAACTTCGCCCCGACCCCGAACAGGCCACCGCCGCGGCGCGTCTGGACCAGCTGGCGCAGGAACTCGTCCACCCCAAGACCACGGGTATCTTCCGCAAGAAAGTAGTCCCCGCGCGCGGCGTCTATCTGTGGGGCGGCGTCGGCCGCGGCAAATCGATGCTGATGGACCTGTTCTTCGCCAACACCGCGATCGAGCAAAAGCGCCGCGTCCACTTCGGTGAGTTCATGCTTGAGGTTCACGACCGCCTCGCGGTCGAGCGGCGCAAGGAACTCGGCGATCCGATCGCTCCCGTCGCCGCGGCGCTCGCTCAGGAGGCGCGGTTGCTGGCGTTCGACGAGATGATGGTGACCAACTCGCCCGACGCGATGATCCTGTCGCGGCTCTTCACCGCCTTGATCGAGGCCGGGGTGACGGTGGTGACGACGAGCAACCGCGCGCCGGCCGACCTCTACAAGAACGGCCTCAACCGCGAGCATTTCCTCCCGTTCATCAGGCTGATCGAGCAACGCCTCGATACACTCGCGCTCAACGGCCCGGTCGATTACCGCCGCGACCGGCTGGGGCAGCAGGACACATGGCTGGTCCCCAACGGCGCGGAGGCGACCGCACAGCTTTCCGCCGCTTTCTTCCGGCTGACCGACTATCCCCCCGAGGATCGCGCGCATGTGCCGACCGAGGAACTGACGGTGCAGGGCCGCACGCTGATCGTGCCCAAGTCGCTGAAGGGCGTCGCGGTGTTCAGCTTCAAGAAACTGTGCGGCGAGGCGCGTGGCAGTGCGGACTATCTGGCGATCGCGCGGCGCTTCCACACGGTGATCCTCGTCGGCATCCCGCTGCTGGGGCCGGACAGCCGCAACGAAGCGGCGCGCTTCGTCAGCCTGATCGACGCGCTGTACGAATATAAGGTCAAGCTCCTCGCCGCCGCCGATGCGCAGCCCGACGCGCTCTACCCCGTCGGCGATGGCCGGTTCGAGTTCCAGCGCACGGTGAGCAGGCTCGAAGAGATGCGGTCGGAAGACTATCTCGCCGAAGGCCACGGCGTCACTTGACCCTATCGCTATTGCGAATGGTTATCATTGAAACCCGCAGGAACCGTCTTTAGTGGGTTGCTCCACCCCGGCAAAGGGCGTACGCGGCCGTTCCAATCACGACCTAGAGTAACGAAAGGGGATTGGATGGCCCGCAAGAAGATCGCGTTGATCGGCGCCGGAAACATCGGCGGCACGCTCGCGCACTTGGCCGCGCTCAAGGGATTGGGCGATATCGTGCTGTTCGACGTGGTCGAAGGCGTGCCGCAGGGCAAGGCGCTCGATCTGTCGCAGTGCGGCCCGGTCGAGGGCTTCGACGCCACGATCACCGGCTCGAACGATTATAAGGACATCGCCGGCGCCGACGTGATCATCGTCACCGCTGGTGTCGCGCGCAAGCCGGGCATGAGCCGCGACGATCTGCTGGGCATCAACCTCAAGGTGATGAAGGCCGTCGGCCAGGGCATCCGCGACAACGCCCCCGAGGCATTCGTGATCTGCATCACCAACCCGCTCGACGCGATGGTCTGGGCGCTGCGTGAATTCTCCGGCCTGCCGCACAGCAAGGTCGTCGGCATGGCCGGCGTGCTCGATTCGGCGCGCTTCAGCCACTTCCTCGCCGAAGAGTTCAAGGTTTCGGTGAAGGACGTGAACACGTTCGTGCTCGGCGGCCACGGCGACACGATGGTGCCGGTGCTCGAATATTCGACCGTCTCTGGCATTCCCGTCGCAGATCTCATCGAGATGGGCTTCTCGACCAAGGAAAAGGTCGACGAGATCATCAAGCGCACGCGCGGCGGCGGCGGCGAGATCGTCGCGCTGCTCAAGACCGGCTCGGCCTATTACGCTCCTGCCACCAGCGGCATCGCGATGGCCGAAGCGTATCTGTACGACCAGAAGCGCGTCCTTCCAGCCGCTGCGCACCTGACGGGCCAGTACGGCATCGACGATCTGTACGTCGGCGTCCCCGTCGTGATCGGCGCCGGCGGCGTCGAGAAGGTGGTCGAGGTCAAGCTGTCGGACGAAGCCAAGGGCAACCTTCAGGTCTCGGTCGACGCGGTCAAGGAACTGCTCGTCGCCTGCAGGGGCATCGACGAGAGCCTGGCGTAAACTTCTTTGCTGTTCCCCGGTGATGCCGGGGAGCACCTTCCCACATCTCAGGGAGACGACATGAGCATTCTCGTCGACAAGAACACCAAGGTCATCACGCAAGGCATGACCGGCAACACCGGCAGCTTCCACACGCAGGCGGCGCTCGATTACGGCACGCAGATGGTCGCCGGCGTCACGCCGGGCAAGGGCGGCGGCACGCACCTCGGGCTGCCGCTGTTCGACACCGTCGCCGAAGCCGTCGCGAAGACCGGCGCCGATGCCTCGGTCGTGTACGTCCCGCCGCCCTTCGCCGCGGATTCGATCTTCGAAGCGATCGACGCACAGGTGCCGCTGATCGTGTGCATCACCGAGGGCATTCCGGTGCTCGACATGGTGCGCGTGAAGCGTGCGCTGGTCGGCTCGAAGTCGCGGCTGATCGGGCCGAACTGCCCGGGCGTTCTGACACCGGGTGAGTGCAAGATCGGCATCATGCCGGGCACGATCTTCAAGAAGGGCTCGGTCGGCGTTGTCTCGCGTTCAGGCACGCTGACGTATGAAGCAGTGTTCCAGACGTCGAACGCAGGCCTTGGTCAGACGACCGCGGTCGGCATCGGCGGCGATCCTGTCAACGGCACGAACTTCATCGACGTGCTCGAACTGTTCCTGGCGGACGACGCGACCGAGTCGATCATCATGATCGGCGAGATCGGCGGATCGGCCGAAGAGGAAGCCGCGCAGTTCCTGCAGGACGAGGCACGGCGTGGCCGCAAGAAGCCGATGGCCGGCTTCATCGCGGGCCGCACGGCGCCTCCGGGTCGTCGCATGGGCCATGCCGGGGCGATCGTCTCGGGTGGCCAGGGCGGCGCGGAAGACAAGATCGCGGCAATGGAAGCCGCGGGCATCAAGGTGGCGGCTAGCCCGAGCGAACTCGGGTCGACGCTGCTGGAAGTGCTGAAGGGTTGAACCCGTAATGCCCTCTCCCCTTCAGGGGAGAGGGTGGCCGAGCCGCAGGCGAGGTCGGGAGAGGGGCAGGACGGCAGGATTGTCGCACTGCCCCTCTCCCCGGCCCTCTCCCCTGAAGGGGAGAGGGAGATTGGAGTACGACATGGGCTACGAAGGCCAGGATTTCTCGGACATCGCCGGCGGCGTCTCGCCGGCCTTCATCGATGCGCTCTATGCGCGCTTCAAGGCGTCGCCCGACAGCGTCGAGCCGGGCTGGCGCGGTTTCTTCGAGGGGCTGGAAAACGGCGTCGCGGGGCCAAGCTGGAGCAGCGATCGCTGGCCGCTGACGAGCACCGACGATCTCACCTCCGCGCTCGATCCGACGCAGATGGAGCCGGCGCCCAAGCCATCGAAGGCGAAGCCCGCTGCGGCTGCCGCCCCGGCGCCCCAGGCCCCGTCGCAGGACGAGATCGTGCGCGCCGCTGGCGATGCGATCCGCGCGCAGCTGCTGGTGCGCACGTATCGCGTGCGCGGGCATCTCGCCGCCAATCTCGATCCGCTCGGCCTCAACGCCACGCGCGAGCTGCCGGCCGATCTCAAGACCGAATATCACGGCTTCACCGATTCCGACATCGATCGCCCGGTCTACATGGGCGGTACGATGGGGCTGCAATGGGCGACGATCCGCGAGCTCGTCGATATCCTGCGCGCCAATTACTGCGGCAGCGTCGGCCTCGAATATATGCACATCGCCGACGTGGAGGAGCGCCGCTTCCTCCAGGAGCGCATGGAGGGCAAGGACAAGGCGATCGACTTCACGCCGCAGGGCAAGAAGGCGATCCTCAACAAGGTGATCGAGGCCGAGCAATGGGAGAAATTCCTCGGCCGCAAATACGTCGGCACGAAGCGTTTCGGGCTCGACGGCGGTGAATCGATGATCCCCGCGCTCGAAAGCGTCATCAAATATGGCGGCGCCGCCGGCGTGAACGAGATCGTCTTCGGCATGGCCCACCGTGGCCGCCTCAACGTGCTCGCCAACGTCATGGGCAAGCCGCTGCGCGTGATCTTCCACGAATTCGCCGGCGGATCGGCCAACCCCGATGATATCGGCGGCTCGGGTGACGTGAAATATCACCTCGGCACGTCGAACGATCGCGAGTTCGACGGGATCAAGGTCCATATGTCGCTCGTCGCCAATCCGAGCCATCTCGAGGCGGCTGATCCGGTCGTGCTCGGCAAGGTCCGCGCGATTCAGACGATCGCGGGCGATCTCGATGATCATTGCAAGGCGCTGCCGGTGCTGATCCATGGCGACGCGGCCTTCGCCGGCCAGGGCATCGTGTGGGAATGCCTCGGCTTCTCTGGCATCCGCGGTTACAATACCGGCGGCTGCATCCACTTCGTCATCAACAACCAGATCGGCTTCACGACCAGCCCGCAGTTCGCGCGCTCGTCGCCGTATCCGTCGGATGTCGCCAAGGGCGTCCAGGCGCCGGTGTTCCACGTCAACGGCGACGATCCCGAAGCGGTCACCTTTGCCACCAAGATGGCGATCGAGTTCCGCCAGAAGTTCCACCGCGACGTCGTCATCGACATGTGGTGCTATCGCCGCTTCGGCCACAACGAAGGCGACGAGCCCAGCTTCACCCAGCCGCTGATGTACAAGGCGATCCGCGCGCATCCGCCGGTGAGCGAGATTTACAGCAAGCGGCTAATCGAACAGAAGGTGGTCGATCAAGCATGGGTCGATGAGAACATCGGCCAGTTTACCGCGCTACTCGAAGGCGAGTTCGAGTCGGGCGCAAGCTATAAGCCGAACAAGGCGGATTGGTTCGCCGGTCGCTGGTCCGGCCTGTCGATCCCGGCCGATGCCGAAAGCGCGCGGCGCAGCGTCGAAACCGGGATCGAGCAGAAGCTGTTCGATTCGATCGGCCGCACGCTGACGACCGTTCCCGAGGATCTGGCAATCCACAAGACGCTGGCGCGCGTCGTCGACGCGAAGCGCAACATGTTTGCGACCGGCGAGAATTTCGACTGGGCGACAGGCGAGGCGCTGGCGTTCGGGTCGTTGCTGTCGGAAGGCTTCGGCGTCCGCCTGTCCGGGCAGGATTCGGGCCGCGGCACCTTCTCGCAGCGTCATGCCGTGTGGGTCGATCAGAACACCGAGCGCAAATATGTGCCGCTGTGGAATGTCGAGCATGGCCACTTCGAG